>QGVF01000081.1 GCA_003242705.1 Acidobacteriota bacterium | reverse complement strand
TCCGAAGCCTGCCGCGCGCGCTGAACGACCGGCGACAGTTCCTCGGGAACGATCACGAAGCCCAGGCGCAGGGAAGGGAAGAGTGTCTTGCTGAAGGTCCCCACGTACACGACGCGCCCATCGCGATCGAGGCCGTGCAGGCACGGGATCGGTCGTGCACCGTGGCGGAACTCGCTGTCGTAATCGTCCTCGACAATCCACGCGCCGGTCCGGCGCGCCCAGGCGAGCAGTTCGAGCCGACGGGAAAGGCTCAGCGGCACCCCGAGTGGAAACTGATGCGACGGCGTCACGTAGACGATGCGAGCCGTGGCCGCGCCACGCTGCAGGTAGTGCGTGTCGAGGCCCTCGGCGTCGACCGGCACGGGCACGGGCCGCCCGTCGGCAGCCGCGATCGCGCCGACCGCTCCGGGATACACAGGATCCTCGACCGCTACCGCAGCGCCGGGATCGACCAGCAGCTGAAAGATCAGTTCCAGACCATGCTGTGCGCCGTTGACGACGACGACCTGGTCGGGAGCGCAGCGGGTGCCGCGTGACCGACTGACGTAGTCGGCAATCGCCTGGCGCAGTGGCGGGAAGCCGCCGGGTGGGCCGTAGTCGAGGTGCTCGAACGTGAGCCGGCCGAGCTGCTTCCGCGCGATGCGCGTCCAGGTCGCGATGGGAAAGCGGTCGAGCGCCGGCGTGCCGAGCCGGAACGGCCGCGGGACGGAAGAGGCGCGAACGGCGATTGGTGCGACGTCGACCACCTGCCCGGTGCGCGCCGACAACGCGGGACGACGTTCCGTCCTTCGCCGTGCGCCCTTCGCGGCGGCAACCGGCGTCGCGAACGCGTCCCGGCCCCCGTCGTCGGGCAGGTCCGGGCTCACGAAGGTCCCGGCGCCGCGACGCGAGGTCAGATAGCCCTCGGCGGCCAGCTGCTCCAGCGCCAGAAGCGTTGTCGTTCGCGACACGCCCAGGTCGGCGGCCAGCGCCCGCGACGACGGCACCGGCGTGCCGGGAAGCAGGACGCGCTCGAGGATGGCGCGGCGGATACCGGCGTAGATCTGGGTCTGCAGTGGCGTGTCGGAACGCGGATCGACCCGGACGAGCAGCGGGCCCGGCGGTCGGTCCTTGCGCGGGGCGCTCATCGACTCGGCAGCATAGTCCCGCGCGGCAGGGCGCGCAATCGACAACGGAGGGCCGGGTCCCGGGTGGCCTGATCAGACGGCAGTGAAGTGGCCGTAGGCCGAACGCGCGCGACGACCTAGAGTGCAGACTGTCGATGGCCGATGCGGGGCCGCCTTCGCCGACGCTGGCCACGGCCTCGCCGGGAGGATTCATGACGATACGAGGTAAGCGGACGTTCGTGGCGACGGCCATGCTGGTGCATGTGCTGGGCGTGATTCCCACGGACGTGCGGGCCGACCAGCACGGTCCATCCGCGGGGACCTCGATGGCGCAGACGGCACCTGGCATCCTGCCGACGGGCTTCGGCGAGCCGGTCGATCGCGACGTTGCCGCGCTGCGGGCCGCGACAGCGCACTTCAGAGACCCCGGCGAGGCCGTGCGCGCCGGGTATCCGGCGGTCGAGGCCTGCATTGCGCATCCCGAGCGCGGCGCTATGGGGCTGCACTACACGCACCCGGGCCTGACGGATGCCACGCTCGAAGTCGAGCGGCCGGAGGTGCTCGTCTACGAGCGCCTCGACGACGGCACGCTGCGATTGAACGGGGTGGAGTACATCGTGCCCATCGCCGACTGGCCGCGTTCCGAGCCGCCGCGCATCATGGGGCAGGACCTCAAGCGCGCCAGCGCGCTCGGCATCTGGTACCTGCACGTCTGGAACTGGACGGCCAATCCCTCAGGGCTCTTCGCCGACTGGAATCCCGACGTGAAGTGCCGGGAATAACCGGTCGGGGGCTACGCCGAGCGCACCCGGCCGATGTGGCGCAGGCGGATGAGGAGCACCACGGCGGCGACCGCAAGGCCGGCCCGAAGCGGCAGGCCAGCGTCGATGCCGATCGACTCGGCCGTGGCGCCGGGCACCGTGGCGATGATCCAGATAGCGAGCGCGAGCGGCACGAGGACAGCTGCCGCGAGCCCCGCCAGCGCCGCCGAGATCAGCGTCCGAAGCATGGGCTTCTCCTTCTGCAGGAATGATCGGTGAGGCGAGTCTAGCACGCCGTCATCCGTCCTTCGCAGTTCGCCCTTTTCCCGCTGCTCCGAAACACGGTACGTTGAATCCTCGACGCCGATTTGTTTCCGGCAGAAAGGATTCATCAATGAGAAGCATTCGTCTGTTCATGACTGGCGCCGCGGCGGTCGTCGCGCTCGCGGTGGCAGCTCCCGCTTCCGCGCAGTCGTCGACCTACGCCGCCGGCCTGGGCGGCGTGACGTTCGGCACCGAGGGCAGCGCCGGCGTCGGTGCCCGGCTCGGCGTGCCGCTCGGCGGCAGCGGGACGTTCGTCATCTTCGAGATCGGCCGGCTCTTCAACGTCATGCCGCAGGAGATTGCCGACGTGGTCGAGCTGGTCGAGGACCTGGTCGAGCTCGAAACGGGCGAGAACGTGTCGCTCGACGTGTCGATTCCCGCCACCTACGGCTTTGCGGGCCTCCGGTGGTCGCCGCCGACCGACGGTCGCCGGCTTGCGCCGTTCGTCGAAGGCGGCTTCGGCTTCGGACGGATGTCGGTTTCGATCGGCGAGGCCGTCGTCGGCGGTGTGAACGTCCGGCCGATCATCCGCCGCGAGATTGGCGACGAGACGAACACCGAGGCGCTGCTCGCGCTGGCCGGCGGTGTGCGGGTGCCGTTCTCGCCGCAGACGTCGCTCGATCTCGGCTACCGCTATACCCGCATCTTCACCGACGACCCGGTGGTCAACACGAGCATGATCTACGGGGCGATCAACTACTCGTTCGGGCGCTAGCGTGCGCCCCGCACCCTGACGCGCGCACGGCGGGCCCGCGACACGGTCGCGAGGCCGCGCCGTGCGCTTTCTGTGTCGCACTGGTGAACAGAGGCGCGTCACGCGGCAGGTACGCCCGTTTGCGGTCGAGCTCTTGTCGAAAAGTTGGCCTGATCCTGCCGATTCCGTGGTAGGGTAGCCCCAACTTCCCAGTAGAAGGGGTGCGACATGGTCGTGACGGGTAAGGCTCTACCCCGCAGGACGTTCCTGCGCGGGCTGGGCGCAACAGCCGTAGCTCTGCCGTTCCTCGACGCGATGACGCCGGCGCTGTCGGCGAAGACGAAGCCGCCCGTGCGGCTCGCCTTCCTGTACGTGCCGAACGGCATCGACATGGCCAACTGGAATGTGGCGCAGGAAGGCTCGCTCACGGGCGAGCTGCCGCGGATTCTCAAGCCGCTCGAAGCCTTCCGCCACGACATGATTCAGCTCGGCAACCTGACGCATAACAGCGGCCGGGCGCTGCTCGACGGGGCGGGCGATCACGGCCGGTGCGCCGGGTCGTACCTGACGGGCATCCAGGTCCGCAAGTCGACCGTCGACATCAAGGCGAGTGTCTCGTGCGACCAGCTCATCGCGAACGAGATCGGCAACGAGACGCGGTTTGCCTCGCTCGAGCTCGGCATGGACGACTCCCGGCAGGCCGGCGACTGCGACTCGGGCTACTCGTGCGCGTACACGAATAACCTGGCGTGGCGCAGCGAGACGCAGCCACTGCCGCCGATTCTCGATCCGCGCATCCTGTTCGAGCGGCTCTTCGGTACCGATGCCGACATGACGCCCGAGCAGCGCGAGCGCCGCACGCGGTACCGTCGCAGCATCCTCGACTTCGTCATGGGCGATACGAAGCGCCTGCAGTCGGATCTCGGGCCGACCGATCGCCGCAAGCTCGACGAGTACCTGTCGTCGATCCGTGAGGTCGAGCGGCAGCTCGAGCGCGCCGAGCGCGACAGCATCGAAATCGACCCGGGACTGCCGAAGCCGTACGGCGTGCCGCCCGACTTCGGCGAGCACTTCAAGCTGATGAGCGACATGCTGACGATCGCCTTCCAGGCGGATCTGACGCGGGTGGCGACCTTCATGATGACGCGCGAGGGCACGAGCCGGTCGTATCGCGAAATCGGCATCGCCGACGGCCATCACCCGTGCACGCACCATCAGGGGAACACCGACCTGATGGAAAAGGTGACGCGCATCAACGAGTACCACACGCAGCAGCTTGCCGGGTTCCTGCACAAGCTCAAGAACACGCCGGAGGGCGACTCCAATCTGCTCGACAACTCGCTCATCGTCTATGGCGCGGGACTGTCGGACGGCAACCGGCACACGCACGAGGATCTGCCGACGCTGCTCATCGGCCGCGGCGGCGGACAGGTGCAGCCGGGGCGGCGTGTCATCTACCGCCGCGAGACGCCCATGTGCAACTTCCACCTGACGCTGATGGACATGATGGGCGTCCACGTGGAGAACTTCGGCGACGCCTCGGGACGGCTCGACCTGGCGGAGCTCGGGTAAGCAGGCGGCCGGCCTGCCGGCGGGTGGCTCACGGGAGCCGTCTGTCCGCCGCGGGCCGTCCGTGTGACGTGTATGCAGGGACGAGGTGCAGCGCTGCCGCCGATCGGCGTGGCGCTCGACGGAGATCTGGCGCACCGGCTCGACGGACTGCTGGCCATTGCGCTCTTCAACGGCCTGTTCGCCCGCGGCGAGAGCCGGCTGATCGCACTGAGCCTTTCGCGACCGTCGCTACGCGGGGCCCAGCTGGTCGAAGTGGTGTCGGCCTTCTACACCCCGCGTCCCCGCGAGGGCGTCGGGATGGTCGGTATGCCCGAGGGCCCGATGACCGCGATGAGCGATCCGCCCGCTGCGGCGATCCTCGATCGCGAGGGCCCCGAAGGACCGCTCTACGAGGTGCGGGTGAAGAGCCTGATCGACACGGCCGACAACGCCGTGCTCATCCGCAACATGCTGCTCGCGCAGCACGACGGCAACGCGGCCATCGTCCTGGCCGGCCCGGCCACGGGGCTGGTCCGGCTCATGAAGCTGTACGGGGCGCGTCCGCAGATCGAGGCCAAGGTCGCGCGTCTCGTGCTCGCCGTCGGCGCGTTCGGTGCCGACGCGGCTCCCGACCCGGCCGTGGCGGCCGACGTGGCGGCGGCCCGCACGCTGCTCGAGGAGTGGCCGACGCCCATCGTGGCCGTCGGGCGCGAGGTCGGTGAGGCCGTGGCGTACCCGGCCGCGAGCTTCGAGCGCGACTTTGCCTGGGCGCCCGCCCACCCGCTCGTGGACGCCTATCGGGCCGCGGGCGAGCCGGGGCGCGACGTGCCGGCCACGACGCTGGCCGCGGTGCTGCACGCCGTGCATCCCGGCGCCGGCCACTTCGATCTGTCGCCTCCGGGCGAGATCGCGGTGGCCGCCGACGGCCGCACGACATTCACGGCCGGCGGCGGCGGACGACATCGACACCTGATCGTGAATCCGGCGCGGCGCGATGAGGTCGTGAGGCTCTGGACCGAGCTGGTCGCCGCGCCACCGGCGCCGCGGGGACGCCGCGGCGGGCCGCCGACGGCGGCCAACCAGCCGCCACAGCCGCCGGTGCCGCCGACACGACCGCCGGCGGCTGCACCGTAATCGGGCAGGAGAGACGACCGTGAGGCTCTACCGCTACGTTGTCGCCACTGCAGCGCTCGTTCTCGCACTCGCCGTCAACATCCGGTCGTCGGCGCCCGGCGATGCCGGGCAGGCGCCTGCGCAGGACGCGGGCGTTCCCCAGGCGGCCTCGGCCGCACCGTCGCCCGACCTGCTCGCCGCGGCATCGCGCCCGGCCCCGACCGAGGAAGAGTTCCAGGCAGCCACCGAGGAGCTGCTTTACGACACGTGCGGCGAGTGTCACAACGCGTTCGAGTTCGCCGCCGACCTCGACCTGACGTCCGGCTACACGGTCGACTCGCTCCGTACGGAGCGTGATCTCTGGGACCTGATCCTGGACAAGCTGAAGTCGGGCGAGATGCCGCCGGCCGACGTGCCGCGGCCCGACGCGCTGATTGCGAAGGCGATCGACTTTCTCGAGCGGGAGTTCGAGCGGCTCGACGCGCTGACGCCGCCCGATCCCGGCCGCGTCGTGGCGCGGCGGCTCAACCGCGCTGAGTACACCAACACGATCCGCGATCTGCTCGCGATCGAGTTCCGCGCCGATCGGTCGTTCCCGACCGACGACTCGGGTGAAGGCTTCGACAACATCGGCGAGATCCTCACGGTGTCGCCCGTGCTGATGGAGGCCTACGTGAACGCGGCCGAGCAGATCGCGGCGCGGGCGCTGGCCGCCGATCCGCTGCCGAAGCCGATCGAGGTCGAGTACAGCCTCCGCTTCCGCAACCTGCGGCGGCTCAACCCGAGCCGCGTCGAGGCGACGCACCGGTTCGATTTCGACGCCGACTACGTCCTGCGCATCGGCATGCCGGGCGAGCGGCCGGCCGACGCGGCGCCCGTCACGCTTGGTGTGTGGATCGACGGCGACCTCGTGCACACCACGCAGGTCGAGACGAAGCCGTCGGGACTCGTCTACTTCAATCCGTATTCGGAAACCGAGATTCGCATCCCGGTGCCGGCTGGCGATCACACGCTGCGACTCGGCTTCATCGACGACCCGTACGTGAAGACGCTCGCGCCCGAGGACGTTTACAGGGACAAGATCAACAAGTGGATCGGTTCGGTCACCGTCGTCGGGCCGTTCGAGCAGGAAGGCGTCAAGCCGAGCCGCGAGCGGATCCTCATCTGCGATCCGGAAACGGGCCGCGAGTGCGTCGACCGGATCCTTTCGACGCTGGCCCGACGCGCCTACCGTCGCCCGGTCACCGACCAGGACGTGGCCGACCTGCGCCGCTTTGTCGACCTGGCCCGTGAAGACGGCCTGTCAGCCGAGAAGGGCATCGAGCTGGCGCTGCAGGCGATGCTCGTCTCTCCGCATTTTCTGTTCCGTATCGAGCGCGATCGCTACCCGGACGATCCGACGCGGTCGCACCCGATCACGGACGTCGAGCTCGCGTCGCGCCTGAGCTACTTCCTCTGGAGCTCGATGCCCGACGATGAACTGCTCGACCTGGCCGAGCGGGGAGAGTTGCGCCGTTCCGGCGTGCTCGAGGCGCAGGTGAAGCGGATGCTGGCCGATCCGCGGTCGCGGGCGCTCGCGCAGAACTTCGCCGGTCAGTGGCTCGAGATCCGCAATCTCGACGTCATCCGGCCCGATCCGGACCGGTTCCCGGCCTGGAACCCCGAGCTGCGCGACGCCATGCGCACCGAAACGGAGATGTTCTTCGACTACATCCTCCGTGAGAACCGGCCGATCAGCGAGTTCCTCAATGCGCGCTACACGTTCGTCAACGACGTGCTTGCCGACTACTACGGCATCGAGGGCATCGAGGGATCCGAGTTCCGGCGCGTGGAGCTGACAACGCCCCAGCGCGGCGGCGTGCTGGGGCAGGCGAGCGTGCTGGCCGTGTCGAGCTATCCGACGCGGACGTCGGTGGTCATCCGCGGCAAGTACGTGCTGCAGAACATCCTCGGCAGCCCGCTGCCGCCGCCGCCCCCCGACGTGCCGGCGCTCGACGAAGAGGCGCTCGGCAAGTCGAAGTCGATCCGCGAGCAGATGGAGCAGCACCGGACGAACGCCATCTGCGCGTCGTGTCATTCGCGCATGGATCCGCTCGGCTTCGCGCTCGAGAACTACGATGCCATCGGCCGGTGGCGCGACATGGACGGGGCGTTCGCGATTGACGCGAGCGGGCGGCTGCCGAACGGACGCACGTTCAACGGGCCGGCCGAGCTGCGGGATGTCCTCTCGGACATGCTGCCCGAGTTCTCGCGCGCGCTGACCGAGAAGATGCTCACCTACGCACTGGGGCGCGGTCTCGAACGCTACGACCGCCGCACCGTCGCCGGCATCGTCCGTCGACTGGGCGAGTCGGACCAGGGCCTGCAGACGCTCATCCTCGAAATCGTCAACAGCCTGCCGTTCCAGTCGCGGCGGGCCGAGGGCGCGCCGGTCCTGCAGGCGAGCAATACGGTCCACTGAGGCGCGTCGGGCGCCGACCGCTGTCGAAATCGTCTCGTGCCGTTCGTCTTGTGATTGAGGGCCGGCGCCGGGCCGGCCGCAGTGAGGAGGACGAGACGAACATGAAGCGTTACCTGCTCAGCATCTACCAGCCGGACGGCCCGCCCCCTTCGCCGGAAAAGCTTGCGCCGGTGATGGAACGCATCGGCCGGCTCAACGACGACCTGCGTCGCGCCGGGGCCTGGGTCTTTGCCGGGGGCCTGCACGCGCCCGAAAGCGCGACCGTCGTCCGTGTGGCCGACGGACGGCCGATGATCACCGACGGGCCGTACGTCGAGGGCAAGGAGCACATCGGCGGCTTCACGATCATCCAGGCGCCCGACCTCGACGCGGCGCTGGCGTGGGCGAAGCGCCTGGCCGAAGCGCTCGTCCTCGACGGCCACCAGACCGGCCTGCCGATCGAGGTCCGTCCCTTCCAGGATGAACACTGAGCACGAGCGCCGCGCGCCGGCGGCGAAGGAGCTCGAAGAGCTCTTCCGCCGCGAGTACGGCCGCGTGGTGAGTGTGCTGGTGCGCACGTGTGGATCGATCGACGCAGCCGAGGAAGTGGTGCAGGATGCCCTGGCCGTCGCCCTCGAGCGCTGGCCGATCGACGGCGTGCCCGCGAGCCCGGCGGCGTGGCTCATCACGACGGCGCGCCGCCGGGCGATCGATCGGGCTCGGCGCGAGGCGAGCCGCGCCACCAGGCACCGGGCGGCCGACTGGGCCTCGCGCGTCATCGAGCCTCCGCACGAGCCGGAAGGAGAGGTCGTGGAAGACGAGCGGCTCCGCCTGATCTTCACGTGCTGCCATCCGGCGCTGGCGCCTGAGGCACAGGTAGCCCTCACGCTTCGGCTGCTGGGAGGACTCGATACCGGCGCGATTGCCCGCGCGTTTCTCGTGCCGGAAGCGACGATGGCGCAGCGGATCGTGCGGGCGAAGCGGAAGATTCGCGACGCCGGCATTCCGTATCGGGTGCCCGAGGCGGCGGACCTGCCGGCGCGCCTCGCACACGTGCTCGCGGTCGTCTACCTGATCTTCAATGAGGGCTACAGCGCGAGCGGGGGCGGGCAGCTGGTGCGCGGCGACCTGTGCGACGAGGCGATTCGTCTCGGCCGCGCGCTGGCCGCGCTGATGCCGGGCGAGCCCGAGGTCCTCGGCCTGCTGGGGCTCATGCTGCTCGCCGACGCGCGCCGTGAGGCGCGGCTCGACGCCGACGGCTCGTTCGTTCCGCTGGGCGGGCAGGATCGATCGCGGTGGGATCGCCTGAAGATCGCCGAAGGCCAGGCGATCGTACGCCGATGCCTCCAGCTGGCACGCCCAGGCCCCTATCAGGTGCAGGCGGCGATCCAGGCCGTGCACAGCGATGCGCCGGCGTTCGAAGACACGGACTGGCGGCAGATCGTGGCACTGTATGACCAGCTGTACGCACTCACTCCGACGCCGGTCGTTGCGCTCAACCGCGCGGTGGCGCTCGCGGAGATCGCCGGTGCGGAGGCGGGACTGACGGCCCTCGAAAGCGTGGCGCTCGACGAGTATCACCTGTATCACGCCGTCCGCGGCGACCTGCTCGCGCGCCTCGGGCGGGTCGAAGACGCACGCGCGGCTTTCGACCGCGCGATTGCGCTCTGTCCGACCGTCGTCGAGCGCCGCTGGCTCGAGCAGAGGCGTCAGGGAGTGGCGTGAGCGCCCGGCGTGGGGGGCAGCGAGGCAGGCGCGGGCGTCCACAGCCGGGGCGCTTGTGCGGTGTCCGCCCGACTGCGCAGGGCCGCGCCCGTGGCCGCCGGGGTCAGCGGGCGGGCAACAGCTTCACGTGCGCCAGGCCGGCCGTCCGCTCGACGGTCACTTCGATCGTCATGATCGGCCCGTCGTCTCGCTGGATGCGAAGGCGGTTGGTCGTCATGTAGCGGTCGACATAGGTGCCGTCGAACACGGCGCCTTCGGGCAGTTCCCAGCGCGCGACGAGATCGGCCGCCACATCGGGCGGGAGTCCTTCGACCTCGAAGCGTCCCATGCGCAGCTGTGGGCCTTCGTCGAGCGTTACGACAAACGTGACACGGCCCCCGGCGTCGTCGAGCTCCTGATCGAGGGTATGGCTCACGAGAATGTGGCCGAGGCGCTCGTACTCGCGCCGGACACGCAGCAGGCCGTCCTGCACGTCGACGAGGCTGGCCACGACACCGGGCTTCAGGGCCATCGCCTTGTCGAGCGCCACGTCGGGCAGCGCCCTGTTGCCCGTCCAGCGCACACCGGCGACACGGTAGGCGATGCCTTCGTTGACGGGCAGCGTGACGGTCACTCCCCGGCAGCCGGCATCGAGCGCGGCGTCAATCTCGCCGAGCGACGCTCCCCAGTAGCCGCGGCGCCGGTAGTAGTTCAGCAGGGAACCGTCGCGCAGGCGCAGCAGCTGCGCCTTCGAGTAGCGTTCGCCGATCACGCCCGAGAGCAGGCGTTCAATCTCGCGCGCGTGGTTGGAGGACACACCCGGCGTGTCGATGGCGCACACCGACATGTCGCGCCCCGTCTCGATCACGGCGAAGGCGTAGCGCGTCCAGTTCTCCTCGATGTTCACCTGCGGGATGACGACGACCCGCCCGGGCAGACCGCGTTCGGCGAGCACGCGCTGCAGGGCCGTGCCGATGAGGTTGTTGGCGGCGCCTCCCTCGACTGCGGTGCCGTCGAAGCCGGGCACGTAGCGCGCCACGTCGGCGATCAGCTCGTCGTCGGGGATGCCGATGAAGTTATCGAAGATGACGGGCACGGTCCACTGCGCCTCGCGGACGATGAAGCGTGCGCTGAGGCCCTTCCCGGTGGTCGTGTACTGGTAGCGGATCCCGGTGAACAGTCCCGTGTCGGCCAGCTGCTGCGCCATGTTCGTCAGCTGCGCCTGGGTGACCATCTGGCCGATCTCCAGGCCCGTGAGCCGAACGATCTGGTCGTAGTCGTAGCGCGAGAGCCCGTCGAAGCGGAGCTCGACGAGCGGCACCGGCTGGTCGGACGCCTGCTGATCCTGGGCAGCCGCGGGGGCAGCCGCTCGCAGCAGGGCGACGAGGACGACAATCAGGCCGATGAACGTTCTACCGGGCATGGGCCGTTCTGCCTTCGATGAGCTCGCGGTAGAAGTCGAGCGTCTGGCGGGCGATGCGCTGCCAGCTGAACTCGGCCTCCACGCGCTCGCGGGCGGCTTCCGCCATGGTGGCACGACGCGCCGGATCGGCCATCAGCGAGTTGACGGCGGCGGCCAGATCGCGGGCGAACGCCTCTGGATCGGCCGGCTCGACGTCGGTTTCGCTGCGCGGCCGAATCGGCACGAGCAGCCCCGTCCGGCCGTCGTCGACGATTTCGGGGATACCGCCGACCGCCGAGGCCACAATCGGGGTGTGACACGCCATGGCCTCGAGGTTGATGATGCCGAATGGCTCGTACACCGACGGGCACACGAACACCGCCGCGTGCGTGTAGAGCTCGATGGTCGTGGCCTTCGGCAGCATCTCGTCGATCCAGACGATACGGTTGTCGGTGGAGGTGCGGGCGCGCTCGACGGCGGCGGTCATTTCGGCGGCGATTTCGGGCGTATCGGGGGCTCCGGCGCAGAGCACGACCTGGGTGCCCGGGGCGAGGTGCGGGATGGCGTTCACCAGGTGCACGATCCCCTTCTGCCGCGTGATCCGTCCGACGAACAGGACATACGACTGGTCGGGATCGATGCCGTAGCGCCGCAGCGTATCGGGTGCCTGGCGCGGGCGGTACTCGTCGAGATCGATGCCGTTGTGAATGACACGGATGCGCTCGTGGGGGACACCATAGAGCTGGTGCACGTCGCGCCGCATGGCTTCCGAGACGGCAATCACGCCGTCGGCGTTCTGGTAGGCGGTGCGCTCGACCCAGCTCGACGCCTGATAGGCCGAGCCCAGCTGTTCCGCCTTCCAGGGACGATGCGGCTCGAGCGAGTGGGTGGTGAGCACGAGCGGCACGCCGGCCAGCTGCTGGACGAGGCAGCCGGCGAAGTGCGTGTACCAGGTGTGGCAGTGCACGATGTCGGTGTCGTGCGGATCGGCGGCCATCTGCAGGTTGCGGATGGCGGTGTCGAAGAAGCGCTCGTGGCGCGGGTCGCGCGCCGCGATGCGGGCGGCCGGCTGCAGGCCCTGCACGTGCAGGTTGCCGGCGTCGGTCCGCTGGTCGCCGAAGCAGAGGACGCGCACCTGGTGCTGCCGGTCGTCGAGCGCGGCCAGTTCGCGGGAGAGGTACTCGATGTGCACGCCCGCGCCGCCGTAGACGTTGGGCGGATATTCGTTCGTCAGCAGGGTGATTCGCACGGGCCGTACGATATCGCAGCCCGGCGTTGGTGGCCGAACGCGGGACTGTCGCGGGCGGCGGCTTTCCGATAGACTGCGGGCGCCGCGCTGCCCGAGCGGTAGCGACGCACGGAGAGGCATGCCGAACAGCCGTCCAGCCGTCGGCCAGGGTGCAGCGAGCGGGAAGAGCCCAGGTGAGGAGCCGTTCGTCTCGGAATTCCTGAGCGAGTCGTCGGACGAGTTCCGTCGGCGCACAGGGCAGCCGGCTGACCCTCCGATCGTGCGTGACCGGCCGCCCGTTCGGCCGACCGCCCCGGTGGCCGCCCATACGCCGCCACCCCTGGTGCCACGCCGCACGCCATCGCAGCGACTCCCCGAAGGCTGGGGGCGGCTGCTGATTGCCGGCGGCATCGGTGCCGGCCTGGCGCTGCTGCTCCTCGGGTTTCCCTCGGCGACGCCGGAAGAACCGGTCGCTCCTGCCGCGCCTGCAGCTGCCGTCGACGGGACGGTCCGCATCGTGACGCGTCCGAGCGGCGCCGAGGTGTTCATCAACGGCGCGAAGCAGGGCGAGTCGCCGCTGTCGGTGACGCTGCCCGCCGGCGCTTACCGGCTCGAACTGCGGCGCGACGAGGCCGTCCGACAGCTGCCGCTCGTGGTCGAAAGCGGCCAGGTGGTGAGCGAGTTCGTCGACATTCCCGGACCGACCGTGCTCGGCGTCGCCACCGACGAGGGCGGCCTCGGCGTGGCCGTCGACGGTGTGTACCGCGGCATGACACCGCTTCGTCTGACCGGACTCGAGCCGGGAGAGCACCGGGTCGTCATCGGCACCGGGCCGGCGGCCGTGGTGCGGACGGTGCGGCTCGAACCCGGCGGCAGCGTCGACCTGTTCGTCACCACGCGCACGCAGGTCACCGACGCCGGCTGGCTGACGATTCGTGCTCCCATCGCGCTGCGGCTGTACGAGGGCGGCCAGCTGATCGGCACGAGCGAGTCGCCGCGCGTGATGGTGGCGGCCGGCCGCCGCAGCCTGGTGCTGAGCAACGAAGAGCTCGGGTTCCGGACGACGCTGTCGGTCGAAGTCCCGGCGGGAATCACCGTGCCGGTCACTATCCCTGTGCCCGACGCCATCGTGGCGCGCGCCGCCGGCACGCCCTCACCGACCGCGCCCTGAGGCGGTTCACCCGACTCCCGCACGGCGCGCTTCACGGCGCCGCTTCTTCGTCTGCCTCGGCCAGGGCCGCGATGTACTCGCGCAGCTGCTGCGCGCCCGAGGCATAGTCGGAGCTGTCGGGAATGCGCGCAAGCAGCGCGGCGGCCCGTGCGCGGTCGTCGATGCGCACGTAGCCGCTGGCGGCGTTGAGGCACGACGCCTGCTCCTGGGCCCTGTCCTCCTGGATGACCGCGCGGAAGCCGAGAATCTGGTTCTTCTTGAAATCCGGATCGAGGTCGGCGGCCTCGATCGCCGCGAGCTGCTGTGCCGCCTCGGCGGCCGAGTCGCGGTAGCAGTCTGCGGCGCCTTCGAAGGCGGCGCCGGTGCCCGGCCAGTCTTCCCGCTCGAAGGCTACGAGGCCGAGATACCAGTGGGCAAGGCACATCGTGCCGTCCATCTCGAGGGCCGACCGGAGATCACGCTCGGCGGCCTCGAGGTCGCGCTGGTGGTACTTGATGGTGCCGGCCAGGCTGTAGTTGCGCGCGTTGACGCGGCGCGTCAGCGCCTGGTCGATGTCGGCGCGCGCCTCGTCGAGCTGGCGCAGCTGATTGCGGTTCCACGCACGCCAGTAGAACGCTTCGTCGACGTTGTCGTAGCCGCCTTCGATCAGCTGCGTCGCGGCCGTGATTGCCGTTTCGTGCCGGCCGAGGAAGCCGAGGCAGACAAGGCGCTGCAGCCGCGCGTCTTCGTGATGTGGCTGCAGACGGAGCGTCGCGTCGTAGTGCGTGAGCGCGGTGCGGCAGTCACCGAGCGTCTGGTTGAGCACGCCGAGGCTGTAGGTGACCGCAGCCGAGGTCGGAAACGCGTGCCGCGCCGCGTCGAACCAGGTGCGCTGGCTGGCCACGTACTCGGCGGTGATGTTGAGCGAGGGGAGGCGCGCCCGGAAGTAGCCGGCCTCGACGAACTCGGGCGCATCGGTCAGCAGGGCGCCGAGCGCCCGGCCGTCAGCGGTCGGGCACGTGGCCAGCCGGTAGCGCACGAGGGGCGTCGCTCGCGCGGCCGTCCGCGTGTCGTCGACGAGGACGGCTGCCTGAGCGTCGGCTCCCTCGGCGCCGGGCAGGCAGGTCCACGCGGCGCGCAGGTACTCGACGAACGGTGCACTGAAGCTCGAGGCGGCCACCGCATCGGGAAGCGCCTGACCGTGCTTCCTCACCAGGTCGCCGAGCGCCCGCGTCGACTGCCGGCGCACGGCGCGGGGCGAGCCGACTGAATCCCACACACCGATACGCGCCAGCTCGAGGATGAGCGGAACGCCGGCATCGGACAGCTGCCCGGCCGCGGCGACGGCGCGCTCGTAGAACTCCTCGGTCGGCATGGCGAGCTCGGCACTGCGCAGGGCGAGCAGCACGCTCGTTTCGAACTGGCGCGAGCGCAGCGCAGCGGCCGCAGCAGGGGAGGCCGTCGCAAGCTCGTCGTAGATACTGATCGCCTCGAGCAGGCACGCGTAGCAGCCGTCCAGCACTCGCGCGTCGGCGTGCGCGAGCCGCGCCCGATCAGCCTGCCGCAGCGGGGCCGAGGCGCAGCCGGCAGCGACCAGCAGGGTGATCACGACGGAAAGCAGGCGCATGTCTCTCTGTTGGACACCGCGAGGGCCGGTTCGGTCGGCACTTCTGGTGGACGGCGATCTCCCGTATAGTTTGCCCGTGATTCCCGAAAGATGGCGACGAACCGGCCTGGGGCTGGCGGCGCTCGTCGTGCTCGCGTCGACTGTGCTCGCGCGTGCGCAGGGACTGCCCGCCGTCCTCGATCCACCGCCACCGGCACCCGAGCAGCCGCTGCCGTACAGCCATCGGCAGCACCTCGACCTCGGCCTGCTCGACTGCACCGACTGCCATGTGAAGCCCGATCCCGGCTTTGCCATGACGTTCCCCGACACCGCCATCTGCATGTCGTGCCACGAGACGATGCCGGCGGGCGCGGACGGGGCGAAGCGGCTCGCGGCATTCGCGGCAGAAGGCCGGCCGATTCCGTGGGTGCGGGTCTACGAACTGCCTGACTATGTGTACTGGAGTCACGACTCGCACCTGGCGGCCGGCATCACCTGTACCGACTGCCATGGTCCGGTGGCCGAGCGTGACGTGATGCGGCGCGAGACGAACGTGGCGAGCAAGAACGGATGCCTCACCTGCCACGAGACGCGGCAGGTATTCAGCGACTGCGGCGACTGCCACGAACCGCGGCAGTAGGCGGCAGGGAGGAGAGCAGAGCGATGCGGCAGACGGTGCACGGGATCGCGCTCGGCGGCCTGGCCGTAGCTGCGCTGTTGATGGCGGGGCGGCCGACGGTCGAGGCGCGGCAGGCGCGGGCGGCCGAGTGGCCGACCTACGGGCAGGATCGCGGCGGGATGCGCTTTTCGCCGGCGGATCAGATCACGCCCGAAAACGTCGGACAGCTCGAGGTCGCGTGGACGTATCACATGCGTCCGGCTGACGCCGGGCGCGG
>QGVF01000183.1 GCA_003242705.1 Acidobacteriota bacterium | reverse complement strand
AACATGCCCATCGCCATGCCGAATCCCGTGAGGGCGGCGTCGACCTGTTCCGGGGTCGCGCCTTCCTCGACCATGTACTGCGTTTCGTACATGTAGGGGAACATCATCCGGTTCCCGACGAACCCGGGGCCATTGCCCACGACGACGCCCACCTTGCCGAGCGCCTTCGCCACGGCGAGCGCCGTGGCCAGCGTCCCCGGAGCGGTCCGACGGCCGCGGACGATCTCGACCAGGCGCATCACCTGCGCGGGGCTGAAGAAGTGCAGGCCGACGACGTCCTCGGGCCGCTTCGTGACACCGGCAATTGCATCGATGTCGAGCGTCGAGGTGTTGGTGGCGAGGATGGCGCCGGGGCGCGCCAGGCGATCGATCTCGCCGAACACCTGCTGCTTGAGCGCCATGTCCTCGAAGACCGCCTCGATGACGAGGTCGGCCGTGTCGAGGCCGTCGAGCGTCAGCTGCGGCCGGATGCGCGCCATGCGCTCGTCGACCTGCGTCTCGGTCAGTCGGCCGCGCGCGACCGACCGCGCGTAATTGCCGCGAATCGTGCCGATGCCGCGATCGAGCGCGTCCTTCGAGGCGTCGTGCAGCAGTACGTCGAGGCCCGCGTTGCTGCAGGCCATGGCGATGCCGCCGCCCATGGTGCCGGCGCCGACGATGGCGACCCGGCGGACGGGCACGGTCGGCGTGTCCTTCGGCAGATCGGGAACCTTGGCCGCCGCCCGTTCGGCGAAGAATACGTGGATGAGCGCCTTGGCGGGCTCGGTCCGGACCGACTGCATGAAGAGCTCGGCCTCGCGTTCCGAACCTTCGGCGAACGGCAGGCGTGTCGCGGCTTCGATGGCCTCGATGGCCAGCAGCGGCGCCGGCTGGTGCGGCTTGACCTTGCGGGCCAGCGCGCGTGCGTTCTCGAACAGCGGCGCGTTCTGCTCGGGCGTCCCGAGCCGATCCGTCCGTTCGCTCGTCCGCGGGTGCGGTCCGCCTGCCGCGGCGCGGCGCTCGGCGAGTGCCACGGCGGCTTCCTTCAGGTCGGATTCGACTACTTCGTCGAGGATGCCGTGCGCGAGTGCGTCGGCCGCAGCGATCGGCCGCGACGTGACGACCATCTCGAGTGCCTTCTCGACACCTGCCAGTCGCGGCAGGCGCTGCGTACCCTCGGCGCCCGGAATGATGCCGAGCGCGCACTCCGGCAGCCCGACGCGCGCGCTCGCGAGAGCAATGCGGTAGTGCCCCGCCATGGCGAGCTCGAGCCCGCCGCCGAGGGCGGTCCCGTGAATGGCCATCACGACGGGCCTGGCCGAGCGTTCGACGCGCTGGAGCAGCGGGCGCAGCTCGGGCTTGGGCGCCGACGGATCCCAGGCGAGCGGCTCGAGCGTCGTGATGTCGGCGCCGGCGATGAACGTGCGGCCGGCCCCGATGATCACCATCGCATCGACGTCCGGATCGGTCCCGGCTTCGGCGACCGCCGTTGTCAGCGCCTGCTGGACGGCGTCGCTCAGTGCGTTGACGGGGGGATTGTCGACGGTGATGACGCGAACGCGCCGGATGGTCTCGGTACGGACGGGAGGTGTGGGCATGAGTTGACGCGGATTCCTTTCTCAGACAGCGGTCGGTACGCGGACGAGCGCGGCACCGGGAATGCGGCCGAACAGGGCGCGGTCGCCGAAAGCGCGCTGCAGGTTCTCCCACGCGATGAGCGCATGCTCACGGGCCAGGGCTTCGGCCCGCGCGCCCTGGCGTCGCTCGATCGCGTCGACGATGGCCTCGTGCTGCGCCTGGGCAAGCTGGGCGGTGCGGCGCGCTTCAGGCAGCTCGGCCTCGCCGAAGACGAGCGCGCCCGGTGCGGCAAAGGGCAGGCGCAACACCTGCTCGATGTTGGCCACGAGCACCGGGTTTTTCGAGAGCGTCCAGAGCTGGCGGTGGAAACGGTCGTTCACCTGGATGTAGTCGACGAAGTCGCCCAGTGTTTCCGGCAGGTGCTGGTCGAGCTCCTCGAGGAGCCGGCGCAGCCCGGCGGCTTCGGCCCGGTCGTCGAGCCGCTCGGCTGCCAGCCGCGCCGCCGCTCCCTCGAGGATCCCGCGAAGCTCGATGGCGCTCCAGATTTCGTCGGTGGTGAATGCGCGGACGCGGAAGCCGCCCTTCGGCAGCTCTTCGAGCAGTCCTTCATGGGCGAGCCGCTGGAGCGCGTGCCGCACCGGTGTGCGCGACGCCCCGAGCCGAGGCACCAGACCGAGCTCGGTCAGCCGCTCACCGGGCGCAAACGAGCCGTTCAGCAACAACTCGCGCAGCAGGACGACGGCGCGATCGCTCTGCGAGGTCGTGGGTTGATCCGACATGAAGAATGTCGCGCCATCGTATGCGGCTGTATACCGGATTGGCAAGTTCAGCGGCTGGATGGTGCCGATTCCGGGTGTCAGGCAGGTCCTGCGCAGTCGTTCTGTATACCGAGGGCTCTGGCTGAGCAGTCCCCGGCGCCGAACCCCTCGTCTGGAACCGCATCGGCTGGCCGTCGGCCGTCGGCGGACCGGTCCGTCCGGTCCACGCGTGCTACGCTCGGCGTCCAAGGCCGGCGAGACGATGAAGAAGAAGTCGAGGAGCAGGGGGAGCGCCGACCCCGATTTCATGCTGTCGCTGGCGCGTGGCCTGTCGGTCATCCGCGCCTTCGACGCCGCCCGCACGCCGCTGTCGATTGCCGAGGCGGCGCGGATGACGGGCATGTCGCGCGCGGCGGCGCGCCGCTGCCTGCATACGCTCTCGCAGCTCGGATACGCGGCACCGGTCGACGGCGGCTTCGAGCTGACGCCGGCCGTGCTCGCGCTGGGGCACAGCTACGTCGGGTCGAACGCCATCGCCCGCGTCGCGCAGCCGGTGCTCGAGCGGATTTCGGGCGAGTCGCACGAGTCGTGCTCGCTCGCCGTGCTCGACGAAGACGACATCGTCTACGTCGCGCGGGCCGCCACGCAGCGCATCCTGTCGATCGCGATTTCGGTCGGCACGCGGCTGCCGGCGGCGTGCACGTCGATGGGGCGCGCGCTGCTCGCCTTCAGTCCCGACGACGTCCGTGCGCGGTTCCTTGCCCGCGTGCGCCTCGTCCGTCACACGCCCCACACCATCGTCGACAAGGCCGAGCTGAAGGCAGAGCTCGAGCGCGTGCGGCGGCAGGGCTACGCGCTGGTCGATCAGGAGCTGGAACTGGGACTGCGGTCGCTGGCGGTGCCGGTTCTGGGAAGCGACGACACGGCCGTGGCGGCCATCAACGTCGGCGTACATGTCGGCCGCCGCGACCGTCAGGCGCTCGTGCGCGAGCTGCTGCCGCTGCTGCGCGAGGGCGCAGCGGCCATTGCGCGTGCGCAGGGTGACGTCCGTCAGCGGGCGGGGCGACGGTGACAGGCCCGGGCTCCGCGTGGTGGCCGCATCGCGTGCTGAGATGCGGGCTGTCGCGGCGGCCGGATTCGTGTGTTCGAATATCGAACAGAACGTCCGATATTCGCCTTGACTGCGCCGATCGCCCTGCATAGAGTCACGGGGGCATTCATGGCTGACACCGCCTATATCTGCGACGCCGTCCGAACACCCTTCGGCCGCTATGGCGGCGCGCTTGCCGCCGTCCGCACCGATACCTGGCCGCGATCCCGCTGCGCGCGCTCGTCGCACGCCAGTCGCACGTCGACTGGCTCCGTGTCGACGACGTGATTCTGGGG
>QGVF01000080.1 GCA_003242705.1 Acidobacteriota bacterium | reverse complement strand
GCCGGGCGGCCCGGGGGCGCGCGCGCAGCTCCGGCGGCTCGGCGACTGGGCGGTGAAGAAGAAGATCTACGTCGCCTACCACACGCACCTGCAGGGCAGCATGACGGCCTTCGACGAGGCGTTCAGTATCTCGCCCGGCAACATGGCGAACGTCGATTTCGGCCACATGGTCGCCGGTGGCAACCGCGGCGGCACGCCGCTCGACTTCCTGCGGAAATATCACGCGCGCATCTCGAGCTTCCACCTGAAGGACCGGACGCTGCCGGAGAACTGTGCGCTGAACCTGCCGTGGGGCCGGGGCCAGACGCCGATCCGCGAGATCCTGCAGATGGTGCGCGACAACCGCTGGGACATTCCCGCGACGATCGAGCTCGAATACCAGATTCCCGAGGGCTCGAACGCGGTCGCCGAGGTCCGCCGGTGCCTCGACTACTGCCGGCAGGCGCTGACGGGGTGAGCCCGGCGCGCCGCCCTCACGCGCGGACGACGTCGTAGTCGAGAACGACGATGCCCGACTTCGGGTAGTGCTGCTGCTTTGTCAGGCGGAGTGGCAGCCGCGGGCCGCCGGGTGGATACAGCGGCAGTCCGCCGCCGAGCAGGATCGGCACGACGGCCACCTGCACGCCATCGACCAGACCTTCGCGGGCGAGCTCCCTGAAGAGCACGCCGCCGCCCCAGAGCCAGATCGGCTTGTCGTCGCGCTGCTTCAGCTCGGCCACCCGCGCCGCCGCATCGTGCACGAAGGTCGCGCCGTCGCGCGTGCCTTCGGGCAGTGATCGCGAGCACACCGTGATGGGCAGCTGCGGCCCCGGGCTGCCGCCGGACGCCTGGTAGACCTCCCACGAGACGCGGCCCATCACGATCCGGCTGAAGCTCCGGTACATCTCGACGAAGTCGATGTCGGGATCCATCGGAATCCAGTCGTAGTCGCCCTGCGGTCCGGCGATGAACGCGTCCAGGCTCGCCGCGACGGAATAGATGAGTCGAGCCATGAGCGTCTTGTACCACGCTCCGGATTCCGTGCGCAGCGCGCCGCAGACTGGCCTATCATCACGAACGATGCCTCTCACACACATCGTCGCTGCCTCTCTCGTGATGACGGCTGTTGCCTGGACGGCCGGCTCGCCGCAGACCGACCGGCCGCTCGCCGGGCGGACGATTCTGATCACCGGCTCGACCGACGGTCTCGGCCGCGAGGTCGCGCTGCGCGTCGGCGAACTCGGCGCGCATGTCATCGTGCACGGACGCAACCGGGAGCGTGGCGAGGCGGTCGCGGCCGAAATCGCGCAGCGCGGCGGCAGCGCGCGGTTCTATGCGGCCGACTTCGCGTCGCTCGATGCGGTGCGCGGTCTGGCGGCGGCGATCAGGCGCGACTACGAGCGCATCGACGTGCTCGTCAACAACGCCGGCATCTGGAACCGCGGCGACCGCCAGGTGAGCGCCGACGGGCACGAGCTGCACTTTGCCGTGAACTACCTCGCCGGCTACCTGCTGACGCGCGAGCTGCTGCCGCTGGTGACCGCCGCCGCGCCGTCGCGCATCATCAACGTCGCGTCGATTGCGCAGTCACCGATCGACTTCGACGACGTGATGCTCGAGCGGCCGGGGGCGGCCGGGCGGGGCTACGGCCAGAGCAAGCTCGCGCAGATTCTCTTTACGATGGATCTGGCCGACGAGCTCGGCTCGCAGCAGGTGACGGTCGTCGCGCTTCACCCGGCCACGCTCATGGACACGTCGATGGTGCGCGAGACGGGGCTCGAGCCACGGGCCACGGTCGACGAGGGCGCCGCTGCGGTGATGCGGCTGATTACGTCGCCCGACGTGCCGAGCGGTTCGTACTTCAACGGGCAGCAGGAAGCGAAGGCGCATGCACAGGCCTACGACGCCGAGGCGCGTCGTCGTCTCCGCGAGCTGAGCCGGGCGCTCACCGGCGTCTGACGCCGACCAGTCGGGCGCGCGCAGCTCAGCGATACGACGGCGGGAGCGTGCGGTAGCGCTCCATCAGCTCGTCCTGCCGGCTCGGCGCATCGACCCGCACGCCGCGCACGAACACCACCTCGGCGCGCGTGTCGAACTCGAACGGATCGCCGGTCCACACGACGACGTTCGCGTCCAGCCCCGGCCGAAGGGTGCCGACCCGATCCGCCACGCCGAATACCTCTGCCGGGGCCACCGTCACCGCCCTCAGCGCATCGTCCCAGCTCATGCCGTTGGCGACGGCATTGCCGGCTTCGAAGCGGATGTTGCGCGTGTTGAAGTGCGTGCCGTCGCCGTACGAGTCGCTGACCAGGATGACCGTCACGCCGGCCCGGCGAAGCAGCGCGGCGTTGTCATCGCGCGTGCCGAGGCGATCGAAGCTGTCGGGAATGTTGCGGATGCCGCCGACGATGACGGGGACGCCGGCGGCGGCCAGCGCGTCGGCGCGCTGCCAGGCTTCGGACGCGCTGCCGAGAACCAGACGGATGCCGAAGTCGCGCGCCAGGCGCAGCAGGGCGTCGATTTCAGCCGCGCGGTCGACCCACACAATGAGCGGCAGTTCGCCGGCGATGACCGGCTGGAGCGCTTCGTAGTCAGCCGGAGTGGCCAGGAGCGGGCGGCTGCGGTTTTCGTCGAACGCCTCGCGACGGTCGGGCCAGTCGCGTGCTTCCTCGAGCAGGCGGCGCAGCTTCAGGAGCAGTTCGCCGCGCGATGCCGTGCCGGCCGAGGGTGCATGTTGCGCCTGTGCTGCGACGGCCGACGGCGCGCGACGGAGCATCGCCTCGGTGGGGCCGACGCCGAGATCGACGAGCGCGTGCTGGCCCGAAATCAGGTTCCCCGCCGGGAAGATGCCGATCGTCGTGATGCCGTCGTTGCGTGTCGCGGCAAGCAGCGGCGAAGCGGCATTGAACGATTCCCACGGCCGGAATGCCGCGGCAATCGCGTTCTGGCCGTTCGCGCGCTCGTCGGTCGGCCCGGCGCTGAGCGGAATCTCGACGATCCCGAGCTGCGACACGACGTTGATCAGCCCGGGCGTGACCCATCGGCCCGCCGCGTCGACACGCTCGGCGTCGGGCGGCACGGCCACGTTGGCGCCCACGGCTTCGATGCGGCCATCGCGGATGAGGACGGTGGCCCTTTCGATGCGCTCGCCGGAGGCGGGATATACCGTCCCTCCGACGATGGCGATGGCGGTCGACTGCGCGGCGGGTGACGTCGCCAGCACAAGGGCGAGCGCGGTCGAGAGCGCCGGAGCGAGGAGGCGGATCACGTGAGTGCGCTTCATCGGTCCGACCCTCCCGTGGCGGGCACGTAGCCGAGCTCGAAGTCGGTCCGCCAGGCGCCGGCCGCGCGATCGTAGGCCAGCGCGCCGTCGATCCACACCTGGTCGGGCTTCGCGTACACGCTGAACGGACTGGCGCTCCAGAGCACCACGTCGGCGTGTTTGCCGACCTCGAGCGATCCGATTCGATCGTCGAGCCCGAGCGCCCATGCCGGGTTGATCGTCACCCACCGGATGGCCTCGTGCTCAGGGATGTCGATGCCGAGCGCGGCGGCCGCGGCCCGCGCCTTTGCCGCGTCCTGGTTGAGGCGCTGTGAGCCGATCGGGTCGTCGGAGTGGACGATCGCCCGCGCACCCGCGGCGTGGACGAGGCCGACATTGCCGCGGACCGAGTCGATCGCCTCCATCTTGAAGCCGCCCCAGTCGGACCACATCGACGCGGCAATGTCTTCCCGTGCGAGCAGGTCGGCGATCTTGTACGCCTCGACCGCGTGGTGGAACGATCGGATGGTGTAGCCGAATTCCCGCGCCAGGTCGATCATGATCGCCATTTCGTCGGCGCGGTAGCAGTGCGCGTGCACGAGGATGTTGCCGCGCAGGACGTCGGCGAGCGTCTCCAGCCCCAGGTTGCGCGTCGGCGGCTCGCCCGATCGATCGCGCAGCCAGCGGTCCCAGCGCTGCCGGTAGGCCTGCGCCTCGATCCACGCCGCGCGATAGCCCGCCACGTTGCCCATGCGCGTCGACGGCCCGCGCGACGCGTACACCCGCTTCGGGTTCTCGCCGCAGGCCATCTTCAGGCCGTAAGGCGCGCCCGGGAACTTCATTTCCTGCACCGTACGCGCCGGGACCATCTTCAGCACGACGCTCCGGCCGCCGATGAGATTGGCCGAGCCGGGCAGCACCTGAACAGTGGTGGTGCCGCCGGCGAGGATGCGCGGGAACTGGGGATCCTGCGGCCACACCGAATGCTCGGCCCAGACGTTGGCCGTCACGGGACTGGTGGCCTCGTTGCCGTCCGAGAGCGCGGCCACGCCGGGCGCCGGATAGTCGCCGGCGTGCGAGTGCGTGTCGATGAGGCCGGGCGTCACGAATCGGCCGGCCGCGTCGACGACGACCGCGCCGGCCGGCGTCGGGATGTCGCCTTCACCAACTGAAGCGATCAGGCCGTCCTCGAGCAGGATGTGGCCGCCGCGGATGATCGGCCCGGCGGCCGTCAGCAGTGTCGCGTTGCGGATGAGCGTCGGGCGCGACGGCCGCGGCGTGTAGGTGCTCGGGTAGGGATCGGCGTTCGGCTCGACCACCAGGCCGCGCGGACCGGAGCCGGGCGGTTCGGCGCCGCCCTGCGCCGTCGTGGCCGTGGCGCAGCCGCCGGCGGCGAGCGAGATCGCGATCAGGACGAGCGGCAGCATCCGCATCATGCAGGACTGATCCCCGGGTGGAGCGCGCGAGCGGCATTGTATGTCGTACGCAGGGTGGTGGCGATGCGAATCGGCATCAGGGGAAGGAGGCCGTCGGACGCGCGTTGCCCCCGGGAACGCGCGCGCCACGAAGGGGAAGTCGCCTGCCCACCGGGCGCTGTCGTGGTCACGTCGCACCCGTGACGCGGATGGCTCGCCCTTTGCAGTATCCCCGGATGGCCGCACTGCCGCGGCCCCGAAGCCTGGAGGCTCTCATAGGGAAATACCTCATTGCGTGGCTGCTCGGTGTGCCGCTGTCGGTGCTCGTGCTGATCTACCTCGTCAGTAACGCCGCGTGCGTCTGACGCCCTTACGTCCTGTCGGAGGAGCCGGATGTCGATCGAACGCGAACGCCTGATCGAAGCGCTCAATGGCGATCTCGCCCGCGAGTACCAGGCGATCATCGCCTACGTCGTCTATTCACAGGTCCTGAAGGGGGCCGCCTACATGTCGATTGCCGACGAGCTCCAGGTGCATGCCGGCGAAGAGCTGCAGCATGCGCTGAAGATTTCGAAGCACATCGACTATCTGGGCGGCACGCCGACCCTGGCGCCGATGCCGGTGACGCCGCCGGTCGACGCCGAGCAGATCCTGCGCGCCGATCTCGAGAACGAACGCGAGACGATCGCGCACTACCGGCAACGTGTCCGCCAGTGCGAGGCGCTCGGCGAGTACGCGATTGCCGAGGACATCCGCGAGATTTTGCGCGACGAGCAGGAACACCTGATCGACCTCGCGACGGCACTCGGCATCGACGTGCCCGAGATTCCGGAGCCCGACGCGGCGCCGGCTGCCGCCCGCCGGCGCTGACGCGCGCGTCACCGCTCCACACACACCGCGCTCCCGCCGGCCGTCGCCTTTCTGGAGACGGTCGCGGGGGTGTGCGATAATCCCTGACTGTCCGCTCGCACGTCGGTGCCTTCCACGCAGCGGAGAGATGTCCGAGTGGTTGAAGGAGCACGCTTGGAAAGCGTGTGTACGGGAAACCGTACCGTGGGTTCGAATCCCACTCTCTCCGCCATCTCAACCGCCTCGTTCCGATTGTCCTTCGACACGCGTTCGTCACACCCTGGGCGCAGGCGTTGCCTGACACGGTGGCCCGTTGTGTGCCGTGCGGCGCGCCCGTGGCCCGGCGTCAGACGCCGCTGCCCGGCAGCACTGCGACTGACGGATAGGTGAACAGGAAGAAGTGCACGGCGTTCAGCCCGGCATGGGCCAGGATTGCCGCTGCTATCGACTGTGTCCGCGCGTAGATCCAGCCGTAGCCGATGCCCGCGACAGTCGCAAGACCCACGTAGACGATGCCGCCCGCGGCGTGCGCGATGCCGAACAGCGCGCCCGCAATCAGGATCGCGGCGGCCTCGCCGTGGCGCCGATTCGCGAAGCGCGCGTGCAGCCGCGTCTGCAGCAGTCCGCGGAAGACCACCTCTTCGGGCAGCGCCGTGAGGAAGACCATGCTCCACGCCCAGAGCGGCCACCAGTCCGGCGCTTTCGGCTGCAGCTGCACGAAGCCCGCCGCGACTGACAGCACCATCACGACAGCCGTGAGCAGCGCGAACCGCCACGCAAAGCCGCCCACGTGCCGCATCCCTTCATCGCGCGCGGGCACCTGCGGCATGTAGACGGCGAGCAGCAGCAGGCCTGCCATGCCCTTGTCGAAGTTGAGGTACTTCGTGTAGGGCGCCGACCCCGGACCGAGGATCGCACGATCGATCACCATGGGATTGTGGAATCCGGGCAGCGCGTGCACGAGCAGCCCCGCGGTCACGGCGAGCATGACGACGTGCGCGCCACCGCGCAGGACGGAATGCGTCGCCCGCGCCGCTGCCGCACACGCCGCGCCGAGCACGACGAGCGCGAGGATGCCGGGGAAGTCGACGACGCCCGCCGCGGCCGCCACCACGACCGCAGGAACCGCCGCCGTGAGCCACGCCCAGCTGGCCAGCGTCGAAGTACCGACCCGTCGACTCCACACCAGGACCATCGCGACGGTGAGAACGACGAACGGCCCGAACGAGATAGCGGCGGTGCGCCGGCCGGTGTCGGCCGTGGCGACGACGGACGTGAGGAGATCGGAAATCTCAGAAAGGGCAATGGACGTCGGCATTCCAGCGAGCCCGTAGAGCGTAAGCTATCCGCAGCGGCGACGCACAGTTTCCCATTACGTCGATGCTGCTCGTCCTCTTTCTCGGGATCGTGGCGCTGGCGCACCTGGTGCCGGCGCCGTTCGTGTTCGACTGGACGAGCCGCGACGTGTCGATGTGGCGCGTGCCGCAGCCGCCGGACGGGCAGACGGTCTACCTCACCTTCGACGACGGCCCGAACCCCGAGGCGACGCCGGCGTTGCTCGACCTGCTGGCGCGCGAGCGCGTGCGCGCGACGTTCTTCCTGCTGGACCGGCACCTGAACGAGCAGACCGCGCCGATCGTCCGCCGCATGGCGGCCGACGGCCACGGGATCGCGCTGCACTCACACACCAGGGCGATGATGCTGCTGCCGCCCGACGAGTTCGACCGCGCGCTCGACGCCGCGGCCGATCGCATCGCGTCGCTGACCGGCGTCCGCCCGTGCCGCGCGTTCCGTCCTCACGGTGCCGGCCGCAGCCTGTCGATGATCGCCGGCCTGCGGCAGGGCGGGCGGCGGCTCGTCGGCTGGGGCCTGTTCCTGTGGGATCGGGACTGGGGACGTGCCCGACCAGCCGACCGCATCGTGCAGCGCATCGGCAGCCGCGCCCGCGCCGGCTCCATCGTCGTCATGCACGACGGGCACCACGAGGATCCGCGCGCCGACCGCCGCTACACGATCGAGGCGACGGCGCGGCTGATTCCGCTGCTGCGCGCGAAGGGCCTCGAATTCGGGACGATCTGCGACGTGATCGAGGGCGCTCCGAGCGCACGGAACCGGGTGCGGGCCGATCAGCCCGCTCGTCCTCCGGCTTCTCGGCCATCGCGATACCCTCCGACGGTCTGGATTGAACCTTCGGGGAGCGAGCAGGAGAGCGGACGGCGGGAGGGGCACGCACGCGTGTGCCGACCGCTCTTCTGAAGGGATGGTGTCGGTGCCGGCCGAAGTGTTGCAGGAGATGGGGACGGGCCGTCGTCGGCGCGCGGCACGCTACCACGACCCGCCCGACTCGATCGGCAGATCGAGCCGGACGATGAGCTCGCGGTCATCATCAGAATGGGCAGCATTCGGCGACAGCAAACGGTTCCGGCAGGCGCGTCTAGGGGGCCGATCCCTTCCGTTCCACGGTGACGCGGAACTCAGTCGTCCCTTCCCACGTGAAGCGATACGTCCGTCCGCGACGGACGTTCCCGACGAGCGACGGGCGGAAGCAGGCGAGGCAGGTGCCGCCGGCGCGGCGCACGCTGGGATAGATCACGCCGGAGGAGCCGGCCGCAAGCAGGTGTTCGGCTAACGCCTGGGCGTCGACGTAACTGTCGGGCGCCAGACACGCCTCGAAGCCGGCGGGGGATCGCCGCAGATCGTGGAACGATCCGCGGAAGTCGGCCAGGTAGTCGTCGTAGGTGATCGAGTCGTACAGGCGATCGATCTCGATCAGCTGCACGGTCTTGTGAAACCCGACCTCCGCCTGCGCGGTCTCGAGCTCGAAGGCCGCGTACCAGGCGCCACGATCGGGGCCGTTGAAGCGCGCGCCGAGCGGGTGCGGATGACAGAAGGCGGCATTGATCACGGCCGCGTGCCGGACGCCTGCCACCAGCTCCGACGGGTCGAGTCCGGGCAGCGGCCGTTCGGGCGCGAGCAGTCGGTCGTTGGTCGCCGCGTCGAGCTCGAAGATCCGCTGCAGATGGTCCGGGTCGTCGGCAATCAGCGCGAGCACGCTGTCGCCGTCGTCGGCGTACTTCGACGGAACGAGCCGGTGCGTGCCGGTGCGGCGCAGGCGGACCGTCGGCGGCAGCGTCACGTCAGCCGGCCCGCCGCGCGTCGAGCAGCCGCCTGACCGTGAGCATGGCCGGTACACCGCCGCGCAGCATGTAGTCGAGCGGCGTCCGGCCGCCGAAGATCACGTTGCGGTTGGGCAGCTTCACCCACTCGTCGGCCAGGTCCGGCGAGTGCAGGATGTGCAGCGCCTTGAAGATGCCGATCAGCAGCGAAATGCGGGTCAGCCGATCGGCGTCGAGCACCCGATCGGGATTGCGCTTCATCTCGTAGTAGGGACCGTTGGAGACGCCGCCGAGCAGCGCGCGCGCGTCCTCGTCGCGCACCTTCCAGCGCCGCATGATGTTGAAGAAGGCACGCAGCGCGGCCGGCGACAGGCGCTCGCGCTCGGCGCGGCTCGCGAGGTCGGGCGGCGGCGTCAGCCGGGCGCGGACAGCCGGATACGCGGCGGGGCGGGCCATGAGAACTCTCCTGATCCGGAGAGTAACAGCCCGGAGCTGCGAATGCCAGCGGCGCGTGCGGACAGCGCCTGCCGGACCGTCGCCACCCCCGCGTCGGACCGCGGCGCCTGCCGGGGATCGAAGTGGCCGCCGTCGCCCTAGAATCGGGCATGGCCACGAGAATCCGCTGGTTCGACGACCTCGGCATGGGCGACGTGCCCATCGTCGGCGGCAAGAACGCCTCGCTCGGCGAGATGCGGCAGTCGCTGACGCCCCTGGGCATCCGCGTCCCCGACGGCTTTGCGACGACGGCCGACGCCTATCGCGAGTTCCTCAGGTCGGGCGGGCTCGAATCGCTCATCGACCGGGAGCTCACCGGGCTCGATGTCGACGACATCGATCGCCTGCGGGCCGCCGGCCGGCGCGTGCGTGAAGCGATCCTGGCGACCGAGCTGCCATCGGCGTTCGCCGACGAGATCGTGACGGCCTACCGCCGCCTCGAAGAGCAGTACGGCCCATCGTGCGACGTGGCCGTGCGCAGCAGCGCGACGGCGGAAGACCTGCCCGAAGCGAGCTTCGCGGGACAGCAGGAGACCTACCTCAACATTCACGGCGCCTCGATGCTTCTCGACGCCGTTCGCCGCTGCTTCGCGTCGCTCTTCACCGATCGCGCCATCGTCTACCGTGCGCATCGCGGGTTCGACCACCGGCAGGTCGCGCTGTCGGTCGGCGTGCAGAAGATGGTGCGATCCGACCTGTCGGTCGCCGGCGTCATGTTCTCGATCGACACGGAAACCGGCTTCCGGAACGCCGTGCTCATCACCGGCGCGTACGGCCTCGGAGAGAGTGTCGTGCAGGGCACGGTCAGTCCCGACGAGTTCTATGTCTTCAAGCCGACCTTGAGCGAGGGCAGGCGGCCGATCCTGCAGCGGAAGCTCGGCAGCAAGGAATTCAAGCTTGTGTACGAGGAAGGCGGGACGCGGCAGGTCCGGAGCGTGCCCGTGCCGCCCGAGCAGCGCGAGCGCTTCGTGCTGAGCGACGACGAGATCCTGACGCTGGCGCGGTGGGCCGTGAAGGTCGAGGCGCACTACTCGGCGCTGCGCGGCCAGCCGACGCCGATGGACATCGAATGGGCGCGCGACGGCATCAGCGGCGACCTGTTCCTGGTGCAGGCGCGCCCCGAGACCGTACACGCGCAGCGCGATCCGCTCGTGCTCGAGCGTTTCATCCTCGAGCAGCGCGGCGAGGTCATCGTCACCGGGCGCAGCGTCGGCGAGAAGATCGGCCAGGGCCGCGCGCGCGTCATCCGGTCGACGGCCGAGCTCGACCATCTGCAGGACGGCGAGGTGCTCGTGACCGAAATGACCGATCCCGACTGGGAGCCGGTGATGAAGCGCGCCGCGGCGGTCGTCACCGATCGCGGCGGCCGCACGTGTCATGCGGCGATCGTCAGCCGCGAGCTCGGCATCCCCGCGATTGTCGGCACCGGCACCGGGACCAGCGCGATTGCGACCGGCGACGAGATTACGGTGTCGTGCGCGGAAGGCGAGGAAGGGTTCGTCTATCGCGGCCTGCTGCCGGTCCGCCGCGAACGGACGAGCCTGGCCGACGTACCGGTGCCGAAGACGCCCATCATGCTCAACGTCGGCAATCCTGCCGAAGCGTTCTCGCTGTCGTTCCTGCCCAACAGCGGCGTGGGGCTGGCACGGCTCGAGTTCATCATCAGCACGCACGTGCGGACGCACCCGCTGGCGCTCGTCCACCCGGAGCGCGTGACGAACCGCGAGCACCGCCGCGAGATCGATCGCCTGACGCGCGGCTACGCGGACCGCACCCGGTACTTCGTCGATCGCCTTGCCGAGGGCGTGGCCATGATTGCCGCCGCCTTCTGGCCGAAGGACGTCATCGTCCGGCTGTCGGACTTCAAGTCGAACGAGTACGCCAACCTGCTCGGCGGCGAGGCGTTCGAGCCGAAGGAAGAGAACCCGATGCTGGGCTTCCGCGGGGCATCACGCTACTACGACGAGCGGTACCGCGAAGGCTTCGCGCTCGAGTGTCGCGCCATGCGGAAGGTGCGCGACGAGATGGGGCTCGAGAACGTGAAGCTGATGGTGCCCTTCTGCCGGACCGTCGAGGAAGGGCGGCGGGTCATGGCCGAGCTCGAGGCCAACGGCCTCAGGCGCGGCGAGCGCGGGCTCGAGGTCTACGTGATGTGCGAGATTCCGAGCAACGTCATCCTGGCACGCGAGTTTGCCGGGCTGTTCGACGGCTTCTCGATCGGCAGCAACGACCTGACGCAGCTGGTGCTCGGCGTCGATCGCGACTCGGATCTGGTGGCGCACCTGTTCGACGAACGGAATCCGGCCGTGCGCGAGATGGTGGCGCAGGTGATCCGCGCCGCGAAGGCCGCCGGCCGGAAGATCGGCATCTGCGGCCAGGCTCCGAGCGACTATCCCGAGTTCGCGCAGTTCCTGGTGGCCGAGGGCATCGACAGCATCTCGCTCAATCCTGACTCGGTGCTCAAGACGATGGAGGCGCTGGCGAAGATGTGAGCGCAGGGGCCGCAGGATGTCGCTGCTCCGGCAGGCCCGGAACGCGCGCGGCCTTCTCACGAGTCCGGCGCGGCCGTCGGCCCGGAGTCCCCGGGACCGCGGGTCCTGCGTTACACTGTCCCTTCACACACCGGACCGCGGTCCGGGCCCTGTGCAAGGTCAGACGATGAACCGCGTCAGGGCCGGAAGGCAGCAGCGCTCAGTCGAGCCTGGCTTGTGCCGCAGGTCGTCCGGGCCGCGGTCGGGTGTGTGACGTCCGGACGCCACACCGATGACCACTGCCCACCAGCCGCTGGCCCGACGCTACCGCCCGAAGCGCTTCGAGGACGTCATCGGCCAGCGGGGCGTCGTCGACACGCTGCGGAACGCGCTGGCTTCGGGGCGCATCGCTCAGTCGTTCATCTTCGCGGGCCCCCGCGGCGTCGGGAAGACCACGACGGCACGGCTGCTGGCCAAGGCGCTCAACTGCGTGACCGGCCCGACGCCGACGCCCTGCAGCACCTGCGACATCTGCGTGGAGATTGCGGAAGGCCGCGATTTCGACGTCCTCGAAATCGACGCGGCCACGCACACCGGCGTCGACGACGTCCGCCAGGTGATTGTCGAGCCGCTCGCGCTGGCGCCGATGCGCGGCCGCTACAAGATCTTCATCATCGACGAGGTCCATCGCCTCTCGAAGCAGGCCTTCGACGCGCTGCTCAAGTCGATCGAGGAACCGCCGCCATACGTGAAGTTCATGATGGCGACGACCGATCCGCAGCACGTCCCCGAAACGATCAAGTCGCGCTCGCAGGTCTTCGAGCTCAAGGCGCTGCCGTTCGCCTCGATTCGCGATCAGCTCCGCACGGTCATGGCCGAGGAGGGCATCGAGATCGAGGACGCCGCGCTCGCGCTCGTCGCGCGCCATGCCGAAGGCAGCATGCGCGACGCGCTCTCGGCGCTCGACCAGGTGCTGGCGTTCAGCAGCGAGCGCGTCACGGCCGACGACGTCAGTACCGTGCTCGGCGTGATCGGGCGCGATCTGCAGTTCGAGATTGCCGAGACCGTGGCCGCCGAGGATCTCGGCCGCGCCTTCGAGCTCGCGGGGCAGATCGTGGGGAGCGGCGTCGACCTGCGGCTCGTCTGCCGCGAGCTGGCGCGCCTGATGCGCGACCTGATGGTGCTGCAGATCGATCCGTCGCGCTACGACGATCCTGAAATCGCGTCGGAAGGCGAGCGGGCGCGGCTCGAGCCGCTCGTCGCGCGTTACTCGCGCGAAGACCTGATGCGTGCCTTCGACCTGCTCTCGCGGGCCGAGTGGGACATCCGGCAGTCGTCGCAGCCGCGCCACACGTTCGAGATGACGCTCGTGAAGTGGATTCACCTGCGTCGGCTCACGCCGCTGACCGAGCTCATCGCCCGGCTCGAAAGCGGGCAGCCCACCGGTCTCGGCGCCGGCGCGGCGGGTGGCGGCGTCTCCGGCCTGCGTCCCGGCGCGGCGGCGGCACTCGCGCCGGGCGCGCCAGTCAGGCGGCCCGCGCCGATTGGGGCGCCGCCGGCGACATCTCCGGCGCCGACGGCCCGTCCGGGCGGCGGGCGATCACTCGCGACGCCGCGCGCGGCCAGCACGAGCTCGGCTCCGGAACCGTCGTCGCCGCCGCCCGCCCGTCGACCGGCGGGCGATCCGAAGACGGCGCTGCTGCAGGCCGTGCGCGAGTCGAGCCGGGCGTTCTACGGGATGGTCGTCGCCCAGGCGCAGAGCATCGAGCTCGAGGGCGACACGCTCACCTTCACGTTCGCGGCCGTGCACCGGACGCTGAAGTCGCAGCTCGAGGCGCGGCGCGGCTGGCTCGGCCAGCTCGCGCAGTCGGTGCTGGGACGGACGCTGACGATCGTCGCGAAGGAGCTGCCGCCCGATCCCGCGCCGGCGCGCGAGGCGCAGGCGGCGGTCGACCCGAGGCGGGCCGATCTCGAGGCGCGCGTCAGGCAGGAGCCGGCCGTGCAGGCGATTCTGGACGTCTTCGGCGCCGAGATCGAAGATATCGAGGAACTCAGCTGAGCGGCGCGGCCGCAGGACACGTCGAATGAATATTCAGAAGATGATGCAGCAGGCGCAGCAGATGCAGGAGCGCCTGCAGAAGCAGATGGCCGAGATGACCGTCGAGGCAAGCGCCGGCGGCGGCATGGTCACCGTCAGGGTGAACGGCCACAAGAACGTGCTGTCGCTCGAAATCGATCCTGAAGTCGTCTCGAAGGACGACGTCGAGATGCTGCAGGACCTGATCGTCGCTGCGCTCAACGACGCCCATCGCAAGGTCGACGAGGCGCTCGCCTCGCACATGCAGGGCATGATGGGCGGGCTGAGGATTCCCGGCCTGACCTGATGGACCGCCTCGATCCGCTCGCCGAGCTGGTGGCGGCGCTCCAGCGGCTGCCGGGTATCGGCGCCAAGAGCGCGCAGCGGCTTGCCCACCATCTGCTGCGCAGTCCCCGCGACGAGGTCGAAGCGCTCGCCTCGGCGATGCTCGCGGTCAAGGATCGCGTGACGTACTGCTCGATCTGCAGCATGATCACGGACGTCGATCCGTGCGCGTACTGCACGTCGCCCGACCGTGACGCGCGCGTCATCTGCGTCGTCGAGCAGCCCGAGAACGTGCTGGCCGTCGAGCGCACGCGCGGCTTCCGCGGGCGCTATCACGTGCTGATGGGCGCCATCGCCCCGCTGCAGGGCGTCGGTCCCGACGACCTCAAGGTCCGGGAACTGCTCGCGCGCGTGAATGCGGGCGGCGTCGACGAGATCATCCTGGCCACCAACCCGAACGTCGAAGGCGAGGCGACGGCCCTCTACCTGGCGCGGCTGCTCAAGCCGCTCGGCGTGCGGGTCACCCGCATCGCGATGGGCGTGCCCGTCGGCAGCGATCTCGAGTACACCGACGAGTTCACGATCTCGAAGGCCATGGAAGGCCGACGCGAGATGTAGGCCGTCTGTACCGGCCGGAGCCGGGTTGCCGGTATGATGTGGCGCCGACGCCAGCGGCCCGCCTGTCCGCTTCCGGTCCGCGACAGCGACTCCCGAACCGTCTATGTTCACGACACCGAAGTCCGTCGTCACGTGCCTGCCGCTTGTTGCGGCGCTGGTGCTCGCGGCCTGCTCGGAGCCGACGCGCCCGACGCCGCCCGTGCAGCCGCAGTCGCTCGAGGTCTATTCCGGTCCGATCGAGCCGGGCGGGACGAACACGTATCTCTTCTCGCTGCAGTCGCAGACGACCGTGCAGCTGATGCTGGCCGGCGTCGTGGCGGCCAACCCGCTGCGCTCGATTTCGCCGGTGATGCGGCTCGAGCTGGCCGAGTGGAGCGGCACCGACGGGTGCAAGGTGGTGGCGCAGGCCGACGTCGAGCCGCGGCTGACGTCGCAGATGCAGCGGTTCCTGAATCCGGGGACCTACTGCGCGCAGGTGACCGACATCGGCGGGCTGAGCGAGCCGGCCGCCGTCACCATCCGCGTCGCCGCGCCGGCGATCGTCTCGCTGCCCGGCGAGCCGGGAACGCGCCTGTTCGGCAGCACGCTCACGCCGCGCGGTTCGGCGGCGACGACGTTCATCGCCACGAATCAGGGACGGGTGACCGTCACGCTCGACGCCGTGTCGGAGAACGCCGAGGTGATCGTCGCGCTGGGTGTAGCCGACCTCACCGCGAAGACCTGCCGCTACTCGGTGCTCACGCGCACGCGGCCCGGCGGCGGGCCCCACATCGACGCGGTGGTCGACGCCGGCGAATACTGCGCCGCGATTGTCGACGACGGTGCCCTGAGCGAACAGGGGACGTTCCAGCTCACCATCACGTACCCGTAGGCGGTGCGGCGCTCCTGACGGCCGTCAGCGCCAGTCCAACGCCGGCCCAGACCAGCATCCGCACCTTGCGGACGATGCCGAGCATGAAGCCGTCGGAGGCCACCAGGCCGATGGCGGCCGCCAGCAGCGCCGTGCCGCCCTCCTCGACCCCCACGCGGAGCGGAACCGCCTTGAAGACGACGTTGGCGACGCGGTTGAAGCCGTCGAAGACGAGCGCGGGCAGGAGCGACGTCTCGCCGGCGAGCAGCCAGAACGTGAGCCAGCACTCCACGAAGCTCAGCAGGTGGAAGCCGACGTCGCAGCCGGCGACCATGAGCAGCGATTGCCGGCGGTGTCCGGTCGCGCCGTAGATCCGGGCTTCGAACGCGCGGAACTTGTCGGCCAGGCGCCGGGCGCGCGCGCCCGGCAGCCGCGCGAGCAGGCCGCTTGCCACCGCCGGCTGCGCGATGGCCAGCCAGCCTGCCGCACCGAGCACGATGGCCATGCCGGCGAGTGAAACCTGTCCCGCCCGTGCCACGGCCGGCGGCAGGTCGAAGACGACGAACATGGCCGCGGCCGCGACGATGACGTAGATCGCGACCGAGACGCTGTAAAAGAAGTTCTCGGCGACGAGCGCCGCGAGCGTGTGCGCCGGGTCGGCCTGTCGCCGCAGGTACAGCGCCTTCGACGGTTCGCTCGCGATCAGGCCGAGCGGTGTCAGGTTGGTCCTTTTAACCAATTCCGGAGCCCCAGAACGGACTCCCTTACTGGTTTCCGGTTTTCGTCTGGAAAAAAAACAACACTATGTCATA
>QGVF01000004.1 GCA_003242705.1 Acidobacteriota bacterium | reverse complement strand
GGGGTTTGTGCTTGGGTCCCTCCCCCCAGGTCCCGCCGGTAGGGCCGGGCCCACGGAGGACGTCGCGGCCTCGGCAATCGGTCCGGCCCGCTCCCCCGGGAGCCCGAAGCCCGCCTTCCCGCTGGCTTCGACGGCCGCGCGGACCTTCGCGACGTACTCCTCGTGCGAGGGATAGAGCGCCTTCAGCTTCCCGGGTGAGAACGGCTCCCAGACGCCGATGTTGCCGCACTCGAGCCCGTCGGCGCGCGCCGTCGGGACCTCGATGGCCGCCAGACGGATGCCGCCGCGGGCGTTGCCGTGCTCGTCGCGCTCGACCCACGCCGGCTCCGGCGCCCAGGCGGGCAGCGGCGCCGACGGCAGCGGCGTGCCGCGCTCGAGATACTCGCGCAGCGCGTGAATCGCGGCATTGACCACGTGGCCGAGCGGCGTGCGGGTGCGGGGCATGCGCTCGCCGAGCGGGCCGGTCGGGCCGCACGCGTCGGCAGGCGTGAGCCCGACGCCGAGGTCGCGCAGCCGGACGCCGGTGCGTCCGGTGCGCTGCACGATGTCGCCGTGCGAGGTGCCGGCAATCCACCACGACTTGCGCAGCTCGGTGTCCTGCTCATCGTCGAGCCGGTTGTCGTACTCGCTCTCGCTCAGCACGCGGATGACCGGCACTCCGAGGTCGTCGCGCAGCCTGGAGATGTGCACCTGCGTGAGGAACGCATCGTAGACCGGCGCGCCCGGGTGGACGTAGTTCGCGTACACGCTCATGCGCCGGCCCGACTGCGACATGCCGACGCCAATCAGGTGCCGCACGTCGAAGCCGCGCAGCACGGACGGATCCTCGCGGACGGCGCGGCCGGCCTGCGCGAAGATGTCGAACGCGGTCTCGGCGTTGCGGCAGCACTCGTCGCCGCCGGCGGCCACGTCGAGGTCGCCGTACCGGGCGGCGCTGAACGTCTTCAGCCCGGTCTGCGGGTGCGAGATGCTCTGGTCCTGCGCCGACAGGCCGACGTAGACGTAGCCATCGCGAAGCAGGTGCTTGTGCGCCTGCACCCAGTAGTACTCACCGTCGAACCCGTCGGTGGTGTTGAGCCATTCGAGTACGACGGTGCCGTTGAAGCGGGCGGGATCCTTCGGGCGGCGCACCACCATCCGGGTCCGGTACGGGATGTTTTCGCGGACGATGGGCGCGAGCGTCGACGGCGCCGTGGCGGGCGTCGAATCCGACGTGTCGTAGGTCCGCGCCGTGCCGCTCAGGAAGAACTCCTCTTCGACGTAGCCGTGGCTTTCGAGCGCGATGTCGCTCGCGAAGAAGGTGTAGAACTTCGACGGACTGTCGAACCCGTGCGACGCAATCGGGCCGACGACGGCCGGCAGCGGAACCGCACGCGCGGGATCGGCGGCGCGAGGCTGGGCGGGCGCAGGCGCGGCCGCGACGGCAACGACGGCGGCCACGGCGAGCGCACGACGGACGGTCAGGCACAGGTGGCCCGGAACGGCAACGGACATTGCGAATCCTCCGGAGAGGACACTCTAGACGAACTCCACAGTCCGGGCCACGCGTTCGGACGTCGCCGGGCTCCGCCTCGGCACGCCGGCGTCGCCCGCGACGATCGCGCTCAGCGGCAGCGGCGGGGTACTCGGCGATGGCGGCCTTGTCGTGTTCGACTAGGCCGTCTGTCCGCGCCGCGCCGCATCGATGGCCGCCACGTCGATCTTTCTCATGGTCATCATCGCGTCGAAGGCTCGCTTTGCCTCGTCGGCGCCGGCTTCCATCGCTTCGAGGAGCGTGCGCGGCGTGATCTGCCAGGAGACGCCCCAGCGGTCCTTGCACCACCCGCACATGCTCTCCTGGCCGCCGTTGCCGACAATAGCGTTCCAGTAGCGGTCGGTCTCGGCCTGATCCTCGGTGACGACCTGGAAGCTGAACGCTTCCGACTGCGTGAAGACCGGTCCGCCGTTCAGGCCGATGCAGGGGAGGCCCATGACGGTGAACTCGACGGTGAGCACGTCGCCGGCCTTCGTGCTCGGGTTGTCGGCCGGGGCGCGGCGGACGGCGGTGATCCTGGTGTCGGGAAACGTGGCGGCGTAGAACTCGGCGGCTTCGAGCGCGTCGCGGTCGTACCAGAGACAGATGCTGTTCTTCGGCGTCATCGGCTGAACCTCCCGGGGCTTCCGCCCATCGTGTACCGGAATAGACCGGCGCGGCGGACGGAAATCATCGGTCCCGCCGAGGCGGGCCGCCGACGCGTCAGTTCACGGGCACTTCGGCCCAGAACCAGCCGCGCAGGTCGCCCGGGGCGAAGCCCGTGGCGCGGTCGTCGGGGTACGACTCACGCAGCACGTCGCCGATGACCGCTTCGACGGCCTCCGGCTGGCCGTGGCACATGACGCACAGCTCCATCGTGCCGATCGGACGCAGTACGCCGAGACGGCCGTTGTCGAGCTCGTACGTCGCCGGCTTCGCGTCGGCCGCGCGGGCGCCGGCCCACGACGCGATCCAGTGCCGCGCCCAGCCCCGCGGTTCGTTGACGGGGTTGCGGACGCGATGGCTGGTGCGGCCGATCTCGAGACCGTGCCGCTCGCCGATCGATCGCGTAAGCTGCTGCGCTTCGTCGCGGCAGACGGTCACGGCCGCGGCCGGTCCGCCGCGGCCGAGCTCCTCCTTCAACCGCCCGACAAGCGTCTTCTGCAGCTCGGCAATCGCCTCGTCGGCGCGGGCGACCGCCGCCTGGACCTGATCCGGAGGGATCGGACGACGACCGGCATCCTGGGCAGCCGGTGCGGCGCCCAGCAACACGAGCACGAGGAGCACGGCAGCGTGGCGCATGACACGGAGATTACTACGTCGCCGCCGCTGTTGCTGACGCGGCCGCCCGGGCGCGGGAGGCCACGGCCCTTTCAGCGCGAGACGGGCGGCGGGCCCAGCGGCTCGCCACCCGGGCCGTTCCGATACGTCAGCCACTCGACCGTCGGCTGCACGCCGACGCCAGGCTTCGAGAAGTCGCAGACACCCTCGGGGAACGCCTGCTGCATGCGCTGCCACTGCTCGTCGGTGAACGTGAACGGGTATGCGCTCCGATCCAGCGGCTTCAGCTGGCACTTCATCGTCGAGATCGACGGGCCGTCGCCGGCCATCGTCCGCGGCTCGCGGGCATGTGGGTACGTCGCCTCGCAGCGGTCGAGGTCGGTCGTGAACGCACCGTCGATCCAGCACCCGCTCTGAATGTCGGCCGGGCGGTTGCGGACGATTTTCACGCTGATGTCGTCAGGGCTGTCGTCGGCTTCGACGGCGGCGAGCCAGCGATCCATGGCTTCGAGCGTGTCGGCGCCGGCGTTGCGCGGCGGCTCGATCCAGAAGACGTGATTGTCGGCGTGGCCGTTGGCCGCGATGAGGCGCGCGCGATTGACGACGGTCCGGTACGGGTAGTGGTAGTCGTCGTTGTTCGTGCCGCGGATGGCCAGAATCGCCACGCGCGCGAGACCGCGTCCCTGCGTAATCTGCCCGGTCCGGTAGAGCCGCGCGGCAAGCTCGGGGCTCATGCGCGAGCGCTCCGGCTGCCAGCGGCCGTCGATGTCGAAGCCGCCGGCGCGGGCGTTCAGGTCGACGAACTGCTCGACGGTGATCGTCCCTTCGATGGCGGCGAGCAGGCCGTACTGGATGCCGACGTTGTCGAAGAGCAGCGGCGCGCGTCCCTGGTCGTCGCGGCCGAAGATCGACGCCATGAAGTCCTGGAACGTGCAGCGCACGCCGCCGGGATTGGTGTCGGGGGCGTAGCTCGCTTCGCCCGCACACTTCGTCCCGTCGTCGGGCCTGATGTAGTCGACGACGCGCCGGCTTTCGGTGTTGAAGATGTTGACGTTCGTGCCGCCCCATCCGCCGATGGCCGCGCGGTCGCGGTCGGTGTAGGTGAGCGGCGACGTCTCGATCGCGTGCATGACGACCGCGCTGTCGACGAACTCGCGATAGGCACCGGAGACCGAGTCCTGCCAGTCCTGCGTCGGCCGCAGGCCGTCGAGGATACCGGGATACGCGTCGGCGATCAGGTACTGCAGCAGCGCGCCGCCCGAGCCGCCTTCGCCGATCGTGTAGCGCAGCAGGCCGTACGTCTCGATGATGTGCTCTTTCAGCATGAGCGCGGTTTCGGCCGCGGTGATGAAGTTGGCATGCTGGCCGTTGACCAGCATCGACGACGAAGCGACGGCAAAGCCGCGGCGCAGCGCGTTGTCGTCGAGCACGGGGACGGGCGTGCCCTGGCGGTACTGCTGGCCGGTGCCGCCGCCGAACTTCAGCAGCAGCTTCCGGCCCCAGAACTCCGGCGGCGCCAGCGGATCCCATCCGCGGCCGGGGGCGTGCAGCACGGCGATCTCGTGAATGCCTCGATTCAGCGTGCCGCGCTCGATGCGCACGATGTAGGGCATGGTGCCGCCGCCGGGCGCGGGCAGCTGCTCGACGTCGGCCGGCACGGGCGAGGCGGGATCCCACGGCTGGAAGCGGCCGCTCGTGCTCCGGTAGACGAAACGGAACTGTGTCGGCGCGTTGCACTGCGCGTCCTGCGCCGGGCCGAGCGACGGCTCGGCGGTGGTCGAGCACTCCCAGGGTTCGAGCTGTGGGCCCGAAAAGAGCGGACCACCGCGCGGATGGCTGGTGACCGGCAGCGTCGCGAGCATGCGTCCGTCGACGGTCGCGGTGATCGTGTTTTCACCGTCGCGCAGGCCCGTGACGAGGCCGACGAGGCGCGTCGGCTCGACGCGCGTCAGCATCGCCGTCACGTCGGCGTCGTCGCGCAGGATGCGCACGTCCTGCTGCGCAAGCGCCTGCGGCAGCCGGACCTCGAGCAGGACGTCGCCGCCGGTGACGAGATCGGCGCGTGTCGAGAGCGTGGCGATCGTGACCTGCGGCGTCTGCGCCCGGAGCGCAAGGCCGCTCTGCGTCGCGACAAGCGCCGCGACGAGCGCGGGCAGGAAGAGCCGCCGCTTCATCGCGTGCCTCCGGACTGAGCCGATACTCGACCGCACAGTGCCTCGGCGCGCAGACGGTTCGCTGCACTGCTCTCCGCAGCCGTCGGCAGCACGCTGCTCGCCCGCGCCTCTTCCAGCAGCCGTGCTGCGTCGTCTTCGATGAGGAAGCGATCGCGGACCGCCGCCTCGACCGCGGTCTCGACGGCGCAGACGTAGCCTTCCTGCGTCCCGTAGCGCTCCTCGAGCGACAGGCGCGGATCGCCGGTCTGCTCGCGCTCGGCGCGCGTCTTTGCGAACGGCACGTAGCCGCCCTGGAATCCGCAGATCTGGCCGGCGAAGAAGCCGCCGGCCACGACGTTCCAGCCGAGGTACGTGCCGAGCGGCGCCTGGTGGAGGACCGAGGGGACGCCGGAGGTTTCGTTGCCGTCGGCATCGACGCGCGGGACGTAGGTCGGGATCCTCTGCACGATGCGCGGCGGGATCTGTGTCAGGATGCCGGTGAGATCGTTCGTGTTGAACGACGGCCCGTAGTCGTAGTCAAGGACGACCTTGACGAGGCCGTCGACCGACGGAACACCGGGAATCGTGGGGAACCCGGTCGCCGATGCCGTGGCCGGCACGAGCTCGCCGGTGCTCAGCATCGGATAGCGGCTGGGCGGTGGCTCGATGCCGTGCACGACCCAGTCGATGAGCGCCTTGTCGAGCGCGCGAAGCTGTTCGGTCATCGGATTGGGATTGGCCGGGAGGGTGCAGCCCGGCGCCTGACCCGACGGCGCGTGCTGGAAGCCGCCGCGGCCGCCGCCATGTGTCGTGCCGGGCATGTAGTAGCGCCGCACCTCGGCCGGCAGCGGAATGTCGGCCGCGGCGTCAGTGCCGATGAGATTCGGCGACATGCGCAGGCCCCAGAATTCAGCCGAGCCGAACGCCTCGATGATCTTCGGACAGGTCGACGTGGCGCGGCAGCGATCGAGGAGACTCGTCATCGACGCGCGACCACGCGCCCTGTCCAGATACGGGCTCCACCAGAGCACGCCTTCGCTGCCGGGCTCGTACAGATCGACGGCGCCGCCGGGGATGGCAAAGCGGAAGTTCATCGGCGTCAGGCGCGCGGCAATGCGCGGGAACGCGCCGTCCCAGACGATGCGCCCGGCGAGGTCCTCGTTGAAACCGAGGTGGATGAAGGTCCGGATGAAGTTGCCCGACTGCGAGTTGCCGATCGACACGACGTGGCGGACGAGACCGGCGACGGGATTCGCGGCGCCGGTTGCATCCTGCGTGTCGTAGCGGAGGAAGGAGACGAGATCGCGAACGGCCGCCAGGCCGATGCCGAGCACGAGCGGATCGCGCGCCGTGTAGACGAGCTCGTACAGGAGCTTCGGATCGAAGCCGTCCTTCAGGCACAGCCGCGTCGGATCCGGCGTGCCGGGGAAGGGGACGGTGCGGCAGTCGGCAAAGACCCAGTCGCTGCGCGCGATGGTGCGCACGCCCGACTTGCGGCCATCGATCGTTTCGCTCTCGGCGGCGATCAGCACGGCCGCGGACTGGTCCTCTGCTGCATGCGGGTAGCCGGTGCCCGCGCGCAGCGTGACGGTCGTCGTGCCCGCCGGCAGGTTGACGAAGCGCTGCAGGACCGGGCCGGTAATCGTCGAGCCGTCCGGATTGCGCGCGATCGGCACCTGGAGCGTCTGGTTGCGGTCGGTCGGGACCACGTCGCCCTGCCAGCCGCTGACGACGGAGATGTGGCCGTCGGGGGAGACAGTCACGTCACCGTTGCCGCGATTGACGACGGAGTAGACGAGGACGCCCGAGGCGCGGGCCGGATCGACGGGCTTCGCGATCGCAAACGTGGCCACGTATTCGACGCGGCCGCGGGCGTTGCGCGGCGCCAGCTCGATGTCCTGGATGATCTGGTTCCGGCGATCGGCCGGATCCACCTCGCCGTAGACGCGGCCGCGCAGGATTTCGAATGGGCCGGCGGCACCGATCGGCTCGCCGTCGCGCGCCAGTTCGCGCGACGTGATCTCGAGCCGCGTGACCTGAGCCATGGCGGGCGCAGCGACGGCGACGACCGCGAGCAGCATTGCCGCACGCTTCGCGACGGACCGGAGTCGGGTCATGGAGCCTCCTTCTTCGGGAGATCATCGGACGCGCTCGACCGCCCGCCGGTCGGGACGATCGGGCAGCGGAAGGTCGAGCAGCACGGAACTGAGCGACTTGCCGTGGGCGTCGAGGCCGAGCGTGCGCGTGACGCTGTCGCCCGGCGGCCGCGACATCACGAAGTTCATGGCGCCAATGGCCGGCAGCAGGTAGCGGACGACCTCGCCCTGGATGAGCGGGCCCATGTGCGCGCGGACCGCTTCGGGCGTGACGACCTCGACGAGCCAGTCGTAGTCGGCCGGATCGAAGGCAATCACCGAGCAGTTGATGATCGTCCCCTTGTCGCCGGCCCTGGAATGCGCGACGTCTGCCAGTCGCATCAGGCTTCCTCCACGACAACGTGGCACCGCACGCGGTCGCGCGGGACGAAGGTCGTGCCGACGGCCATCACTTCGCGCACCGACGTGACTGCGCCGGCGCCGCCGGCCGGACCGTTGGTATAGAGCGCCTCGACCTCGGCGCCGATGCGCCGCGCGGCGTCGGCGGTGCCGGTCCGGCCCGCCACGCGGACGCGTACTTCGTACGGCGATACGTCGTTCCTGCCGTCGCCGTGCAGGGAATTGACGCCGATGAGATCGGTCCGCAGCTCGGCGACCGGCATGCCGGCCATCGCGAGCCGCGCGCGGACGATGTCGATGGCGAGGCGGCCGCGCGCTTCGGCATTGCTGCCGCCGTAGCTGATCTGGCCTTCGCCGATGAAGCCGTCGCGGTAGCAGACCGACACCTTGAGCCGGTCGGGCGCCGTGCGGCCATGGCCGCCGCGGACGCGCACGCGATCGACGCCGTCGGCCTCGAACGTCACGCCGGTAAAGTCGGCGACAACGTCGGGCGTGAAGTACGACGCGGGGTCGTGAATCTCGTAGAGCAGCTGCTCCTTGCAGGTGGCGAGCGTCACGCGGCCGCCGGAGCCGGGCACCTTCGTGATCACGGCCGTCCCGTCGGCGGCGACTTCGGCGAGCGGGAAGCCGAGCCGCGCGAGGTCGGGAACATCCTTCCGCCCGGGATCGGCGAAGTAGCCGCCGGTGATCTGGCCGGCGCATTCGAGCAGGTGGCCGACAACCGTGCCGGCGCCAAGTCGTTCCCAGTCGTCGAGCGCCCAGCCGAATTCGTGCACGAGCGGCCCGAGGAAAAGCGCCGGATCGGCGACGCGGCCGGTGATGATCACGTCGGCCTTGCGGCCGAGCGCCTCGAGGATGCCGGCGATGCCGGCGTAGGCGTTGGCCGCAACGACACGATCGCCAAGCGAGGCGACGGGTTCGCCCGACTCGACCAGCGCGTATCCGCCCGCGACGACCTCGTCCAGCACGTCGTCGCCCGTCACGGCCGCGACGCGCAGACCGGCGAGCCCAAGCTCGCGTGCAATGCGCACGACCTCGTGAGCCGCCGCCCTCGGACTGGCGGCGCCCATATTCGTGACGATGGTCACGCCGCGCTCGCGGCAGGCGGGCAGGACCGCGCGCATGCGATCGCCGAGCAGGGGATCGAATCCCGACTCCGGATCGCGAAGGCGCGCCAGCTGCGCCAGGCCGATGGTCCGTTCGGCGAGGCACTCGAAGACGAGATAGTCGACATCGCCGCGTTCGGCGAGCTCGACGGCCGGTTCGATCCGATCGCCCGAGTAGCCGGCCCCGCATCCGATTCGGATCGTCTTCATGACGCGAACACACCGAAGGCCATGCACGCGGCCGTCATCACGATCGACGCTCCGAAGAGCCACGGGAACGAAAAGCGCTGATGTTCGGCGAGGTCGAGCCCGGCGAGCCCGACGAGGAGAAACGTCGCCGGCGTCAGCGGACTGATGGGGAAGCCGGTCGTCATCTGTCCAAGCAGGGCGGCCTGGCCGATGTGTGTGGCCGGCACGTCGAAGCGGCCGGCAACTTCCGCCACGACGGGCAGGACGCCGAGATAGAAGGAATCCGGATCGAACAGCAGGCTGAGCGGCATCGAAACGACGCCGAGCACGACGGGCATGTGTGGCGCGAGGCCTGCCGGCACCACGCCAGCCGCTGTGGCGGCCATTTCCTTGAGCATGCCGGTGCCGTTGAGGATGCCGATGAAGGCGCCGGCCGCGAGCAGGATCGTCGCCATCATCATCGCGGCTTTCGCATGCGTGTCGACGCGCGCCCGCTGATCCGCCGCGCCCGGATAGTTGATCGCCAGGGCGAGCACGGTTCCGAGCATGAACGCGAAGGCCGGCGGCAGAACGCTCGACACCATCAGCGCCAGCACCGCGATCGTCAGCAGCACGTTGAGCCACAGCAGGCGCGGGCGCCTGAGGACCTGCTCGTCCGCTGACAGCTCGCGGCTGTTGACGGTTGCCGCGGTTCCGGCGCCGGCCCCATCGCCCTGTCCGCTCAGCCGCCGGGCTTCGCGTCGTCCGAGCCACCACGCTGCCGCGAGTACGAACGCGAGGCCGACGCCGACGACCGGCGCGAGCGGCAGGAACAGGTCGCGCACGGGGACCTGGAGCGAGGCGGCCGCGCGCAGCAGCGGGCCGCCCCAGGGCAGCATGTTCACCACGCCCGCACCCAGTGCGACCACGCAGGCGAGCACGCGACGATCCATGCCCAGCCTCTGGTAGACAGGCAGCATGGCGGGGACGACGAGCAGGAACGTGCTCGCGCCCGATCCGTCGAGGTGCGCGAGCATGGCGAGTACCGCCGTGCCGAGGGTGATGCGGACCGGGTTGGCCCCGACGAAACGGAGCACCGCGTCGATGGCGGGATCGAGCATGCCGGCGTCGTTCATCACGCCGAAGTAGAGGATGGCGAAGACGAACGTGGCGGCGACGGGCGCCGTCTGGCGGAGTCCTTCGAGGACGTGACCGCCGACGGCGCCCGCCTGGCCGGCCGCGATGGCCGCGGCGACCGGGATGGCGACGAGCGCCACGAGCGTGCTCGCCCGCCGGGAGAGGATGGCGGCGAGCACGAGTCCGACCGTCGCGAAGCCGAGCGCGGCCAGCACGTCAGGAACTGCGGGTGTCGAGCGCGACCTCGAAGGGCGCGTCGGTCCTGGCCCGGATGTCGTCGATGCTGACGTTCGGGTCGCAGATTTCGCGGAGCACGAGCCCCGATTCGGTCACGTCGAACACGGCAAGGTCCGTGATGATGAGATCGACGACGCCGCGGCCCGTCACCGGCAGCGTGCATTCGCGCAGGATCTTCGGCGACCCGTCCTTCGCCGTGTGTTCCATGACGACCACGACGCGCCTGACGCCGGCGACCAGATCCATGGCGCCGCCCGGTCCCTTGACCATGCGGCCGGGGACCATCCAGTTGGCGAGGTCGCCGTTGGCGGCCACCTGCAGGCCGCCGAGGATGGCGAGGTCGACGTGGCCGCCGCGGATCATCGCGAACGAGTCGGCGCTCGAGAAGATCGACGCGCCAGGCAGGGCCGTGATCGTCTGCTTACCCGCGTTGATCAGATCGGGATCGACCTCGTGTTCTTCCGGGAAGGGGCCGATGCCGAGCAGGCCATTCTCGGACTGCAGCGTGACGTGCACGCCTTCCGGGATGTAGTTGGCGACGAGCGTCGGGATGCCGATGCCGAGGTTCACCGTGTAGCCGTCGCGCAGCTCGGCGGCCGCGCGGCGCGCCATCCGCTCGCGTACGGGCGATTCGCGCTTTGCGTCACTGGCGCCGCGGACGGTCCGGAACTCGATCCGCTTCTCGTACTTCTCGCCCTGTATAATCCGATCGACGTAAATCCCTGGCAGGTGCACGTCGTCCGGATCGATGGCGCCGATGGGCACCAGCTCTTCGACCTCGGCCACGCAGACGTCGGCGCAGGCGGCGATCTGCGGGTTGAAGTTGCGGGCCGTGCGGCGGAAGACCAGGTTGCCGGCTTCGTCGCCCTTCCACGCTTTCACGATGGCGACATCCGCGCGAATTGCCGTTTCCAGGACGTACTCGCGGCCGTCGAACGTGGCCGTCGGACGGCCTTCCGTGAGGATCGTGCCGACGCCGGTCGGCGTGTAGAACGCGGGGATGCCGGCGCCGCCGGCGCGCAGCCGCTCGGCGAGCGTTCCCTGCGGGACGAGCTCGAGCTCGAGCTCGCCGGCGAGCACCTGCCGTTCGAATTCCTTGTTCTCGCCGACGTACGAGGCGATGACCTTCCTCACCTGACGGTTCTCGAGCAGCACACCCGCGCCGAAGCCGTCGACGCCGGCGTTGTTGCCGATGAGCGTCAGCTCGCGGACGCCGCTGCGGCGGACCGCCTCGAGCAGGTTCTCGGGAATGCCGCACAGGCCGAAGCCGCCGGCGGCGAGCCGGATGCCGTCGCGCAGCAGCCCGGCCAGGGCCGCGTCGGCGTTCTCGTAGCGCTTCTTCACGACAGGACCTCCACGCACACGGCCAGTCCTTCACCGCCGCCGATGCAGATGGCGGCCACGCCGCGCTTGAGGCCGCGCGCCCGCAGCGCCTCGACGAGCGTGACGACGATGCGCGCGCCGGAGCAGCCGATGGGGTGGCCGAGCGCGATGGCGCCGCCGTCGACGTTGACGCGATCGTGCGGCAGGTCGAGCTCCTTCATGAAGGCGAGCGCCACGACGGCAAAGGCTTCGTTGACTTCCCACAGATCGACGTCGGCCGCCGACCAGCCGGCGGCAGCCAGAGCGCGCCGCGCCGCTTCAACGGGAGCCGTCGTGAACCAGAGCGGATCCTGCGCGAACGCGCCGAAGCCGCGGATGGCAGCAACGGGCGACCAGCCGCCCTCGGCAGCCGTCGCGGCGGTCGCCAGCACCAGCGCGGCGGCGCCGTCGTTGATCGACGACGCGTTGGCGGCAGTAATGGTGCCGTCCTTCTCGAACGCCGGACGCAGCGTCGGGACCTTCGCGTAGTCGACGCGCGAAGGGCCTTCGTCGCGGGTGACCTCGGTCGTGCCTTTCCGCCCCGGCACCTGGACGGGGACGATCTCGGCGTCGAAGCGCCCCGACTGCTGCGCCGCGTTCGCGCGCTCGAACGAGGCCACCGCGTACGCGTCCTGGTCCTCGCGGGTGAATCCGTACTTCGACGCGCAGCGCTCGGCGCAGCTGCCCATGTGCAGGTCGTTGTACGGGTCCCACAGGCCGTCGCCGACGAGCGAGTCGACGAGCTGGGCGTGGCCGAGGCGCAGGCCGTCGCGTGCGCCGGGCAGCAGGTACGGCGCGTTCGACATGCTCTCCATGCCGCCGGCCACGACGACGCGGGCCATCTCGAGCTGAAGCGCCTGCGCGCCGAAGAGGACGGCCTGCAGGCCCGAGCCGCACACCTTGTGGATCGTGCTCGAACGGACCGACGCCGGCAGGCCGGCGTGAATGGCGGCCTGACGCGCCGGCGCCTGGCCCTGGCCGGCCTGCAGCACGCAGCCCATCAGCACGTCGGTGACCGCGTCGGCCGGCACGCGCGCCCGGTCGATGGCACCGGCGATGGCGGCCGCGCCGAGGCGCGGCGCGGGAACGGCAGCCAGCGCACCGCGGAAGCTGCCGATGGGCGTACGCGCGGCGCCGAGGATGACGATATCGCTCGTGGTTGACATGAGTTGACCCGTGCTGGCCTGCGATCGTGGCCCAGGTGGCGCTCTTTGTAAATTGAATCGTTCGAATCGCAGTAATAATCAGAGCGAATGCAGGTCGACCTCCGGCACTTCCGCGCCTTCCTCACCGTGGCGCGACTGGGCAGCTTCACGCGCGCCGCCGCACAGCTGCACGTCTCGCAGCCGGCGCTCACGGTCCAGATTCGTCAGCTCGAGGAGGCGCTGGGCCTCCGGCTCTTCGACCGCAACAACCGCCGCGTGCTGCTGACGGCGTCCGGACAGCAGCTGGTCGGGCCGGCCGAGCGGCTGCTCGCCGAGTTCGACGGGCTGGTGCGCGACGCCGGCGATCTGAGCGCCCGCCGGCGCGGTGTCGTGACGATCGCCGCCCTGCCGTCGGTCGCCGCCGACCTGCTGCCCGATGTCCTGCGGGAGCTGTCGACCCGGCACGCCGGACTCGACGTGCGCCTTCACGACGTCGTCGCCGGCCGCGTCGTCGAGATGGTGAAGAACCTGGAGGTGGACTTCGGGATCGGGTCGCTGGACCGGCCCGATCCCGATCTTCGCTGGAAGCCGATCGTGCGCGACCGCCTGTGTGCGTTCGTCCCGGCGGGGCGCCGGGTGCCGCGCGGGGGACTGTCGCTCGAGGCGCTCGGCCGGCAGCCGCTGATCCTCACGTCGAGAGACAGCAGCGTGCGGCAGCTGGTCGAGCGCACGCTCGCGCGGCGACGCGTGGCCGCACGCGTGGCGTACTCGGTCACGTACATGAGCTCGGCGCTCGCGCTCGTGCGCGCGGGGCTCGGCGTGGCCATCCTGCCGGAGTCGGCGGGGCGGGCCGCCGACACGACGGGCGCACGCGCGGTTCCCATCCGCGAGCCGCTGCTGACGCGCGACATCGGCGTGATCTCACACGCCGAGCGATCGCTGTCGCCGGCGGCCGCAGCCGTCGTCGATCTGCTCGAGGCGATGGTGTCGCGGCGACGGAACGGATCGCCCGGGACGTCGTGACGCGCCGGGCGATGCGCGGCCCGGTCAGGCGCCGCTCATCTGATAGACGGGTGACCGGGCCGCAACGTCGTTGCCACCGGCATCGCGCGCGGCTGTGTCGTTCTCGTCGTCGTTCGGGGGCGGCGCGTCGTGTGCAGACTCCTGTCCGGCCTCGCGTGCCGGTCGTCCGTCATTCGCTCGTTCGTCGTGCCCGGCCGTCCGGTCCGGCACGGCGGTCGACGGGCTGTTCCACCACCGCGAGGCGAACGGGTTGTGCCGCATCCGATAGAGGGTATCGTGGTGCATCAATTCGGGCGTGTACTTCATGACGAACGTTCCCGTCGCGCAGGTGAAGCAACGCCTGTGCCGGGCTCGGGCGGCCGTGCGCGGTCGACGGGCGCGCACGCGCAGCGATAGCGGCTGCGCCTTCTTCCCGCCCCGTCGCGGATCTTTTCCCGCTGATGTGGCTGCGTGGTCGGCCTGCCGCGCGAGGTGAACGTGCGGTTCCGGCGCACCGCGGCTGGTGCGATACTGTTGCGACCCCGGCGCCATGCAGCTCCTCGATTCCCGGCTCGTCCTGTCGGCTACCGATCTCGCGAACTTTCTGTCGTGCCCGCACCGGTCGGCGCTCGATCTGGCGGCGGCGACAGGGCTGGTCGACCGGCCGGATGCGCCGGTCGATCGGATGCTGGCGCTGCTGCGCGAGCGCGGCGATGCCCACGAGCGCGCCTATCTCGAACACCTCCGGTGTCAGGGACTGCGCGTCGTCGAGATTTCGGGTGAAGGACCGCGCGCCGATCGGGTGCAGCGCACCCGCGAGGCGCTCGCCTCCGGTGCCGATGTCGTCTATCAGGGCGCATTCGCCGGCGACGGCTGGATCGGCTACGCCGACTTCCTGCGGAAGGTCGACAATCCGCCCGGCGTCGGGTCGGCGTTCGGCAGCTTCCACTACGAGCCGTGGGACACGAAGCTCGCGCGCGAGACGCGCGGCACCGCCGTCCTCCAGCTGGCGCTGTACGCCGACCTGCTGGCCGAGGTGCAGGGCTGCACGCCCGAACGATTCCACGTCGTGTCGCCCGGGCCCGACTTTCCGGTGCACACCTACCGCTGGGCCGAGTACGCGGCCTACTTCCGCGCGGTGCGCAGACGGATGACGACGCTGCTGGCCCGCGGGGCCGAGCGGCTGCTCGAGGAGACCTACCCGGAACCGGTCGAGCACTGCGACATCTGCCGGTGGTGGAAGCGCTGCAACGCACGACGGCGTGCCGACGATCACCTGTGCTTCGTCGCCGGCGCCGGCCGGGCGCAGCGGACCGAGCTGAAGGCTCGCGGCGTCACGACGCTTGCCGCCGCGGCGGCGCTGCCCGTGCCGGTGCCGTTCAGGCCGGTCCGCGGCTCGGTCGAAACCTACAACCGGCTGGTCGAGCAGGCGCAGGTGCAGCTCGAGCAGCGCGAACGGCAGCAGCCCGTGGTACGGCTGCTGCCCGTCGAAGAAGGGCACGGCCTGTGCCGGCTGCCCGAGCCGTCGCCGGGCGACCTCTTCCTGGATCTCGAGGGCGCGCGCTTCGTGCGCGAAGGCGGACACGACTACCTGTTCGGCCTGGGACGTGTCGAACCCGGCGGCACGTTCAGCTATCGCGCGTGGTGGGCCTGGACGCCCGAGGACGAGAAGCGCGCGTTCGAGGCGCTCGTCGACGAGATCATCGCGGCGAAGGCCGCCGATCCGCGCGTGCACGTCTATCACTACGCGCCGTACGAGCCGACCGCGCTCAAGCGGCTCGCCGGGCGCTACGCGACGCGGCAGGAAGAGCTCGATCGGCTGCTGCGCGCCGAGACCTTCGTCGACCTCTTCGCGGCCACGCGCCAGGCGATTCGCGCCGGTGCCGAGAGCTACTCGCTCAAGGACATGGAGCAGTACTGCGGCTTCCGGCGCAGCATCGATCTGCGCGAGGCCGGTTCCGGCCGCATCACCATCGAAGCCGCGCTCGAGGCACGCCAGCCCGACGTCGTCGACGCCGACACGCGCGCGATTGTCGAGGCCTACAACCGCGACGACGTCGAGGCGCTGCGGGTGCTCCGCGACTGGCTCGAGACGAAGCGTGCCGAAGTGATCGCATCCGGTACGAACGTGCCGCGGCCGGTGCAGGAGCCTGCCGAGGAGCTCCAGCCGTCGGAACGGGCGCAGCGTGCGGAAGCGCTGCGGGCGCGGCTGCTCGAGGGCGTGCCGTTCGAGGCATCGGAGCCGGGACACCCGCTGCACGAGCGCTGGCTGCTCGCGTACCTCGTCGACTTCCACCATCGGGAGGAAAAGGCCGAGTGGTGGGAGTTCTTCCGCTTGCGCGATCTGCCCGACGATGAGCTGCTCGACGAACCGAAGGCGATTGCCGGGCTGGAATATGTCGCCTGCGTGGAGCAGGTCGTCGGGAAGCACGGAAGACCGACCGGCAGCGCCATTCACCGGTATCGCTTTCCACCGCAGGAGGTCGAGCTCAAGGAGGGCGATAAGCTGCGCCGGCCTGACGGCAGCCACTTCGCGCAGATCACCCACCTCGATCGGACGGCCGGCATCGTCGACGTCAAGGTGGGCAAGGCATCGGCGGAAGACCGGCCGACGGCCGTCTTCCACTGTGAGGTCGTGTCGAACGTGCCGCTGCAGGAGTCGATCATCCGGTTCGCCGAGCGGCTCCTGGGCGACGGCTTCCGCGACGCGCGATCGGCTGCGTGGGATCTGCTCGCGAGGAACCGCCCCCGGCTGCGGAGCGGTTCGTTCGCGGCGCGCGACGGCGAGTCGCTCGCGGAGCGCGCGATCCGGGTGATGCTCGATCTCGATCACTCGATCCTTCCCATCCAGGGGCCACCCGGGTCGGGCAAGACGTACCTCGGCGCGCAGATGATTCGTGCGGCCGTTCGCGCCGGCCTTCGGGTGGGTGTGACGGCGCAGAGTCACCAGGTGATTCAGAACCTGATCGACGCGGTGCGCGAGCAGGCGGCGGAAGCGGGCGAGGCGGTGAGCGTCGGGCGGGTGCTTTCGAAGGACGAGCCTCCGGTTGATGGAGTCACGCCGTTCCGCAGTGGCGAGAAGGGAAAGGCACTCGACGCGCTGGCCGATCGGTCCGTCCACGTGCTCGGCGGCACGGCCTGGGTGTGGGCGTCGGAAGAGGCGGAAGGCTCGGTCGACGTGCTCTTCATCGACGAGGCGGGGCAGTTCTCGCTCGGCCACGCGCTGGCCGTTGCGCCGGCGTGCGGCAGTCTGGTGCTGCTCGGCGATCCGCAGCAGCTCGAGCAGCCTCGGAAGGCGACGCACCCGGATGGCGTCGGTGTCTCGGCGCTCACGCACATCCTCGGGGGGCATGAAACGATGCCCGACGATCGCGGGCTGTTCATGCCGGAGACGCGGCGGCTCGCGCCGCCCGTGTGCGAGTTCACGTCGGAACTGTTCTATGACGGCCGGCTCGCACCGATTCCGGCGCTGGCGCAGCAGCGGATTGTCGATTCAGGGCGGTTCGATGGCGCCGGCCTCTACTGGGTGCCGGTCGAGCACCGCGGCAACCGCAACGCCGCCGACGAGGAGGTCGAGGCCGTCGAGCGACTCGTCGATACGCTGCTCGGGGCCGGCTGGATCGACGATCGCGGCCGGCGGCGACGCATCGAACCCGGCGACCTGCGCGTCGTCGCGCCCTACAACGCGCACGTGAACCGGCTGGCGGCGCGCCTCGATGCGCGCGGTGTGCAGGTCGGCACGGTCGATCGCTTCCAGGGGCAGACGTGCGCCGCGGTCATCTACTCGATGGCCACGTCGGATCCGGCCGACGCGCCGCGGGGCATGGATTTCCTCTACTCGCTCAACCGCCTCAACGTTGCGACGTCCCGCGGCCGCTGCGCGGCCTTCATCGTCGCGAGCCCCGCACTGCTCGAGCCCGAGTGCCGCACGCCGCGGCAGATGCAGCTGGCGAACGGGCTCTGCAGGTTCGTGGAGAAGGCCATCGAAGTTCGAACTTAGCCGGAGCCCTCCTGCCATCGCGAGTCGGGGCATGCCTCTCAATGTGCAGAATGGCGTGGCGGCAGACCGGCTGGGCTTTGCACGACGCGTCGGGAAACGCGACCGTGGACGCGGGCGGTCCGGTCGTGGCAATCTGCCGGTCTGCACCTGCCGCTGCGGGCGCTCGGACGGGCCGGCGGCCTGCCGCCTGAATCGCGATGACGCTGCTTCCGCTCTTCCCGCTGCCGAACGTCGTCCTGTTCCCCGACGCGCTGCTGCCGCTGCACATCTTCGAGCCGCGCTACCGGACCATGGTGGCCGATGCGCTCGACTCGGATCGGCACATCGGCATGGTGCTCCTCCGCGCAGGCTTCGAGCGCGACTACGAAGGCCGGCCGCCCATCTTCGACGTCGGCTGTCGGGGCGTCATCGTGCACTGGGTGCGGCTCGACGACGGACGGTACAACATCCTGCTCAGGGGGCTCGAACGTTTCCGCGTCGTGGCCGAAAACCACGAGCGGCCGTACCGGCGGGCGAGCGTCGAGACGCTGCCGGAACGTTCGCTCGACGAATACGGGAAGCAGGCGCTGACCCGGGTGCGGCGCAAGCTGGAGGATGGGCTCGGCCTGCCGTTCGATGCGCCAGACGCGGAAGGCGACGAGCCCGCGCGGCAGCTCAGTACGCTTTCGGACGCCGAGTTCCTCCACGTGATCGCACAGCACATCGACCTGGAGCCGATCGAAAAGCAGGCGCTGCTCGAGTGCGAGACGCTCGTCGAGCGGGGGCGCGCGCTGCTCGAACTGATCGACATCCGGCGCATGACGTCGCACCGGCCGCCACGCCCGGGCAGCACGCACTGACTATTCCCGTTCGGACGTCGGTGCCGTCTCTTCGTAGACGATCCGGACCGGCATGTCGCGCAGGCGGAGGAACAGCCGCTCGTCGGCGCGGATCGGCCACCAGTCGTACAGGAAGATCTCGAGCGGGCGCCACATCGCCACCCAGCCGCCTATCAGGATGCTCTCGCTCAGCAGCGAGCCGACGCCGCCGGACGGCAGCAGCGTGCGGAGCAGGTCGCCCAAAGTAACCGACGCGGCCAGCGCGCCCAGGCCGATGAGCAGGCTGACGCGTCCGCGGCGGAAGAGCTCCCGCAAGGTGCGGCGGGCCGTGACGGCGCGGCGCTCGAAGTTCTCGCGCACCGCGTCCCGCAGCACCGCGACCTCGTCGGCCGAGCGCGACCGGGAGAGGTAGACGATCAGCGCGAGCGGTGCATCGGCCGGCAGATCGCGGCTCCAGTCGATGATGAACTCCTCGGCTGCCGGGTCGAGGTCGCGTTCGCGGAACGGCGACGGATCGATGGCGTTGAACAGTCGCGCGAGCTCCGGGACGCGCACTTCGATCGGCTGCGCGCCGGACGGAATGTCGTCTCCTGCCGAAAGCGTGGCCGGTGTCATTGCGGCGTCCGCGTCATGGTAGCGGAGACCGCGACGTCATGGCAGTGGCCGAACCGTGCGTCGTCGGCTACTCCTGAGGCGCGGCGTAAAGACGCAGCATCCGCATGAACCAGGGGGGTGCGTCCGGGACGTCGGCCGTCTGCGCAATCCGCACGAACTTCGCCGTGACCGCCGGGAAGGTGACGATCGTCACGTTGGGGACACCTTCACCCTCGGCGATCGGGCCACTCCAGACCGCACCGTCGTCGGAGACCTGCACGCGATAGCCGCGCGGGTGCATGGAGTCGGGCGGCGGCCCGTTGCGGCCGCCGCCAAGCGGCGACGAGAGGAACTGCAGTTCGACGAGCGTTGCCGGCTCGGGCAGCTCGACCTGCAGCCACATACCGGGCGCCTGCGGCACGCCGGTCGTCCAGCCGAGGAAGTTGAGCGCGCCCTCGGCGCGGATCTCGAAGTTGAAGCCGCCGGCGTGATTGTCGCGGCGCTCGTCGGGCTGGCCTTCGTGGCTGGCCGTGACCTTCCATCGCGTGTCGGGCACGAGCGGCTGCGGCAGCGAGGCGACCAGCTCGTCGACCGTCCACATGCGGTCGCGGCCTGCCGTCGCGGCGCGCACGCGCGCGACGTCGGCGGGCGTGACGAACGTGCCCGTATTGCCGAAGCTGTTGCGGACGTACGAGGCGACATCGGCAACCCACTCGTCGCGATTGGCGCCGAGCGGCACCATCACCTGGGAATACGTGCGCCCGTCGATGGGGCCCTCGAGCCCGTGCAGGATCGTTCTGACGACGTAGTCGCGATGGCCGACGAGGCGCGGCGAGCCGGCCAGCGACGGCGCGACGGTGGCGCCCGGTGCGCCCGGATCCGGCGTCCCGCGCCCGTCGTCGCCGTGACAGGTGAAGCAGGTCTCCTGATAGATCGTCCGGCCGCGGTCGAGCGTTGCCGCTTCCTCGGGCGTGCGGGCGACGGTCGTCGCCGTGAGGCCGGTGTCGGGCGGGTTGAGGATGCGGTTGCCGACGAAGTGCACGCCGCGTGCGCCATTGGCCGCCATCGCCTGCTTCACCGACTCTTCCGCTCCAGGCACCTGCAGCACGTTCATCGTCAGCATCGCCTGGATGACGACGTCGACGTCGGGGTCGGCCGCGAGCGATCGGTAGCGGTCGGCGAAGGAGCGGTTGCCCGCTTTGTAGAGCGTCTCGCTCGCCCGGATCGCCTGGATGCGAACCTTCGGGCTCGGATCGTCGAGCAGCTCGTTCACGAGACCGGCCTCGAGTGCCTCGAGACCTTCGAGCGTCCAGAGCGCGTGGATCCGCGCGAGCTCGCGCGTGCGTGCCGCTGCCGCGCTGTCGGCGCCGGTGGCCGCGGAGGCTGACGCCGCCGGAGCCTCGCCCCGAGCCATGCGTTCGAGCGCGGCGACGACCGATCGATCCTGTCGCAGCACGAGATTCTGCTGCGCCGTGTCGCGCCACCAGCCGTTCGGATGCGCCAGGTGAGCGACCAGCTCGTCGGACGTCTGGTCGTACATGCGCGGCCGGGTCCGGTCGGGCTCGAGCCCGTCTGAGGTGAGCCGCCAGATGCGGCCGCGGCCGTTGACGATGTGGTCCAGGCCGTACTGTTCGATCTTCGCGCGCAGGTAGGTGCCGGTCTTCGCCCACTGCGCGCCTTCGATGATGCCGCGGTACATGTCGGCGATGTAGATCGTTCCGTCGGGCGCGGTCGTCGAGTAGACGGGGCGGAAGAGCGGATCGAGCGAGCGGATGAACTCCGAGCGTGTGTAGACGTTGCGCAGCTGCGTAAGCCCCTCGCTCGTCACCGGCCGCAGGCGGCGGACGATGCGGCCGACGACCTCGCCGTAGAGGTAGTCGCCAACGAGATCGTCGGGGAGCCGGTGGCCGCGGTAGATCTGCGCGCCTGCGCCGGCCGTGGCCCAGATGATCGAGCCGTCGGGCTGTCGCGTCCACGGCAGGCCCTGCATGATGTCGCCCACGAGGACCGGCGCGCCCCAGAGCACGTTCAGGTCGGGCTCGAACTGATCCGGCGCGGCGAAGTCGCCGTAGTGCACCGGGAACTGGAAGTAGCCCGGCATGCCGCTCGCGCCGCCCTGGAAGTACACCTTCCCGTAGTCGTCCTGCGTGACGCCCCACTGCGAGCGGTTCGGGCCGGTCGGCTCGCGCAGGATGCCGCGCGGCGTCCAGCGGATCCGGAACGAGTTGATCGTGCTGTACATCCAGTTGTCGAGCGCCCAGAGCAGCGTGCTCTGCTGCATCTCCATCGTGCCGGCGCGGCCGAAGTCGGTGACGAACAGCTCGCGGGTGTCGGCCGTCCCGTCGCCGTCCGTGTCGGTGTACTTCCAGACTTCGTTGGTGTTCGTCTCCATCGTGAGTACGACACCATCGCCGAACGGGAGGACGAAGCGCGGGAAGACCAGGCCGTCGATGAACACGGAGTGGTGCTCGTAGACGCCGTCGCCGTCGCGATCTTCGTGCCGCGAGATGCGTCCTTCGGGCGGAATCAGGTCGATACCGTCGGGCGTCTGAAAGTAGCCGCGCAGTTCGAGGACGTACATGCGGCCGTTGCCGTCGAAGACGATCTGGGCCGGGTCCTGAATGAGCGGATCGGACAGGACGGGCTCGATGCGATAGCCGGCCGGCAGCCAGAAGGTGTCGACCTGTGCCTCGGGTGTCAGCGGCTGGACGGGTGGTCGCGGCGAGAAGTCGGCGGCGGCGTTCGCCGGGTCGTCGAGAGCCGTGGCGGCCGGCACGCGGCTGCCCGGCGCGATCTGCGCGTGAAGGGCCACGGCGGCTGCGCCCGCGGCCAGGCAGACGACTGCGCCTGCGGCCACACAGCGGCGGAGGAGGCGACGCGACATGGCGGCATCCTTTCGGCCTGGGTGATGGGGGATGGTAACACCCGCGCGCGCGGTGCGGGTGCGTCGCAACCGTCCGTTTGATTGGGATGCGTGCGTGGACTCCCGCCGCGCTCCTCGTTCACAATGGCGCACACTGCCATGACCATCCGGATTGCGACGCTCGTCATTTTCGGGATTCTGCTGCTCGTTTCTCCTGCACGTACGCACGCCCAGCCGCCCGACGACGACGGGTATCGGATGTGGCTGCGGTACGACCTGATCGCGGACGCGGACGTGCTCGCCGGGTATCGCAACGCGCTGCAGCGCATCGCGGTCAGCGGCGGCGGCGACGTGCTGCAGTCGGCTGCCGGGGAGCTGGCGACCGGGCTTTCGGGGCTGCTCGGGCGCGAGATTCCGGTAAGCGACGCGGTCGATGGCGACGGGACGATTCTGATCGGCACGCCCGACGGATCGGCGGCCGTCCGCAGCCTCGGTCTTGCCGACCGGCTCGAGCCGCTCGGTCGCGACGGCTTCCTGATCGATCGCACGACGGTCGGCGGCCGCGACGTGATCGTCGTGGCCGGCAACACCGACGCCGGCGTGCTCTACGGCGTGTTCCACCTGCTGCGTCAGCTGCAGATGCACCGGCCGCTCGACGCGCTGCCGACCGCGCAGGCACCGAAGGTCGACCTGCGCATTGTCAATCACTGGGACAACCTGAACCGCCGCAGTGTCGAGCGCGGCTATGGCGGCCTGTCGCTGTGGGAGTGGGGCAGCCTGCCCGAGTACCGCAATCCCCGCTACACGGACTATGCGCGGATCAACGCGTCGATCGGGATCAACGCGACGGTCATCAATAACGTCAACGCGGATCCGCGGATGCTGACCGATCAGTTCCTCGAGAAGACCGCGGTGCTGGCCGACATGTTCCGGCCGTGGGGTATCAGGCTGTACCTGTCGGTGAACTTCGACTCGCCGCGCCGGATCGGTGGCCTGAAGACCGCCGACCCGCTCGATCCGGACGTGCGCGCGTGGTGGCGCGAGCGGGTCGAGCGGATCTATTCGTACATCCCTGACTTCGGCGGGTTCCTGGTGAAGGCCGACTCGGAAGGCCAGCCCGGCCCGCAGGGCTACGGCCGGACGCACGCTGACGGCGCCAACATGCTCGCCGACGCGCTCGAACCGCACGGCGGCATCGTCATGTGGCGCGCGTTCGTGTACCGGCCCGAACAGGGCGATCGGTTCCGCGAGGCGTACGACGAGTTCGTCCCGCTCGACGGCCAGTTCCACGAGAACGTCATCGTGCAGGTGAAGAACGGTCCGATCGACTTCCAGCCGCGCGAGCCGTTCTCGCCGCTGTTCGGCGCGATGGAGAAGACGAACACCATGCTCGAGCTGCAGGTGACGCAGGAGTACTTCGGCTTCGCGATGCACCTGGCCTACATGGGCACGCTCTTCTCGGAAGTACTGCAGGCCGACACGTACGCGCGTGGCGAAGGCTCGACCGTCGGGCGGGTCATCGACGGATCGGTGTTCGGCTACCGGCGCACCGGCATGGCGGCCGTGATCAATCCGGGCACGGACCGCAACTGGACCGGCCATCCGTTCGTCCAGTCGAGCTGGTACGCGTTCGGCCGGCTGGCCTGGGACCACACGCTCGCACCGGAGGCGATTGCCGACGAGTGGATCCGGATGACGTTCTCGAACGATCCGCGCGTGGTCGAACCGGTGAAGGACATCATGATGATGTCGCGTGAAGCGGGGGTGAACTACCGGTCGCCGATCGGCCTGACGCATCTTTACGCGCAGGGCCATCACTACGGTCCGGCGCCGTGGCACGCCAGGTCGGGCCGGCCCGACTGGACGGCCGTCTACTATCACCGCGCCGACAGGGACGGCATCGGCTTCGACCGGACGGCGACGGGATCGAACGCGGTCGAGCAGTATCACGAGCCGGTCGCGGCGATCTTCCGCGATCTCGAGAAGATTCCCGACGAGTACCTGCTGTGGTTCCACCGCGTGCCGTGGGACCACCGGATGAAGTCGGGGCGCACGCTGTGGAACGAGCTGGTGCACAAGTACTACGAGGGCGTCGAACAGGTGCGCGAGATGCAGCGGCTCTGGGACAGCGTCGAGGGGCTCGTCGACCGCTATCGCTTCGAGCAGGTGAAGGCGCTGCTGCGCGTGCAGGAGCGCGACGCGATCCGCTGGCGCGACTCGTGCGTCCTCTACTTCCAGACGTTTTCGGGGCAGCCGATTCCCGACGGCTACGAGAAGCCGGCGCACTCACTCGAGCACTATCGCTCGCTCGAGACGACGACGTACGTGCCGGACACCTGGTACAACCAGCCGCCGCCGGGAGTGCCGGACTAATCCGGGCCGGCTATCGGTTCGAGTGCAGCCCGACGACGTTCCCTTCAGTGTCGGCGACGAGTGACATGAAGCCCCACTCGCCGATGGGGGTCTTCGGGCGCAGGACGCGGCCGCCGCTGGCGGCCGCGCGTCCTTCCTCGATGCTGCAGTCGTCGCAGCGGAAGTAGACGAGCGTGCCGCCGCCGCCCGGTTCGACGCCCTCCATGCGCACCAGCGCGCCGGCCGCGCCGGGGCCCTTGGCGACCATGGGAAACGCCCACATCTCGATGCCCTCGGCCGGCAGCCGTTCGAGCGTCACCTCGAAGACTCCTTCATAGAACCGCCGGGCGCGCTCCATGTCCTGCACGTAGATCTCGAACCAGGGAACGGGATTGTCGGCCATGAGTCCCTCCGGAAGCGGAGCGTTCTGAACGCGGGAGCAGCGGCTACGATAGCGCAGTACGCCTCCCGGTGTTGCATCATGCGGTCATGGCGAAAGGACGCCCGCTCGAACCCGCTGCGGAACTGCTCGAGGCCTTCCAGCGCAGCGGTGAGGTAAACGCCTTTCTGGTCGGCATCGTGCCGGATCACATCTGGCGGGAAGAGCCGCCGGGCGGGGGCCGGACGATTGCGGCGATCGTCGCGCACATGCAGAGCATGCGCCGGACGTTCGCGCGCATGGCCGGCGCGCGTCCCGGACCCGCGTCGATCGACGCCCGCCGCACGACCCGGGACGAGGCCCAGGCGGCGCTGCGACAGTCGACCGACGTGCTGGCGGCGCTGTTCGAGGACGCGTTTCGCGAAGGCCGCGCCCGCGTGAAGGGCACGCCGCGGCGCGTGGTCGACACGATCGCCTACCTGCTGCAGCACGACGCGCATCATCGCGGGCAGATCTGCATGATCGCCCGCATGCTCGGTCACCAGTTCACGGGCCGCGACATGACGTGGATGTGGGGGTGGCGAAAGAACGCCTGACGCGCGGGCGCAACGAAAACGGGCCGGCCCTCGCGAGGAGAGCCGGCCCGGTCGGAAGGCGCCTGCCGCGTGCGGCAGGTCCGCCCGTCGAGGCTACGACGACGACGAGGTGATGAGCGTCACGAGACGGTCGTCGCGCAGCGAGACCGACTGACTCGTGGCGTCGAAAATCATCGCCTGCGGATCGTCGGGCGTGTAGGGCTTCCACTCGAGGCCGGGCTGGCTCGGGTTGCCGTTCTTCGCGAAGTTGACCCAGGCCTGCGCGACCTTGTCCTGCAGCTGACGCGCTTCGGGGCTGTTGCCCGTGGCGAGCGCGATCTGCGGAACGTCGAGCGCATGGAAGCAGAAGGCAATCTCGGCGCAGTGGAACGCCGTGATGCCGCCGTTGATCGGGTACTCCCAGGTGAACAGGTAGTTGTAGACCGGCGTCCTGCCCTGCTCGAGCTTGCGGCCGAGCAGGTTCTTGACGCCCGGGCGCGAGCTCGCCGAGTAGTAGAGCACGTCCTGCACCTTCATGTGCGGGAACAGCTGCCGGAACTCCGATACCACGTCGTCCTTGCGCGCACCGAAGCGCTCGGTGAGCCGGCGATCGATTTCCTGCTGGTTCCAGTCGTTCTTCTGATCGCCGGTCTGCAGCGTCCCGCCGAACTCCGCGAAGACCGCGCCGGCCATCAGCGGCACGCCGTTCGCGTAGTCGGTGAACTCGCGCATGATGTACTGGTCGTCGGCAATGACGCTCCAGCCCAGGCGCGGCACGCCGAGCTCCTTCGCCGCCGACTGCAGCGCCGCCGTGCCGGCTTCAATCAGCTCGTCGTACGGCACTTCCTTCAGGCGTGCGATCTGGCTGCCCGTCAGGTTGAGGTTCCGCAGCACGTGCGCGGCGATCGTCTGCTGCTGTCTGATGCTCTGGGCCGGGTCGGTCTGGCGGTAGTTGTTGTTGCCGCCGCTCTGCGCGATCACCCGGTGGTAGAGCCCGTTGGCTGCCGGCGCGTGCATCATGCTGACGACCTTTCCGCCGCCGCCCGACTGGCCGAAGATGAGCACGTTGTTCGGATCGCCGCCGAACGCCTCGATGTTGTCGCGCACCCACTCGAGCGCCGCGACGAGGTCGCGCGTCCCCGTGTGCCGCGATCCGGCGTACTCCGACCCGTAGGCCGACAGGTCGAGCGTACCGAGAATGTTCAGCCGGTGGTTGAGGCTGACGACGACGACGTCGCCGAAGTCGCTGAGGCTGCGGCCGTCGTAGGCGTACGACTCCATCGACGCGCCGTTGGTGAAGCCGCCGCCGTGCATCCAGACCATCACGGGCCGCCGGGCGTTCGGATTCAGCTCGGGCGTCCAGACGTTCAGGTACTGGCAGTGCTCATTCTCAATCCAGTAGCGATGCGGGAACACGAGCTCGTCGCCGCTGACCGAGGTCTGCTTCGGCGCCGGGCAGACCGGGCCCCACGCCTGCGCGCTGACGACGCCGTCCCACGGCTCGACGGGGCGGGGCAGGCCGAAGCGCTCGGCCTGGGCGTACCGGATGCCGAGGAACGAGTAGATGCGCCCCTCGCGCAGGCCGCGCAGGCGGCCGCCGCGCACCTGGACGACGGGCGGGTTGTAGTTCGGGTTGATGTTCGGCGCGCCCTGCGGAGCGGCGGCGGGGGCAGCCTCGCTGACGCGGCGGAACGCGGCCGCCGAGGCGCCCACGACGGCGCCGCCGAGCACGGCGGTACTGGTGGCGAGCATCCGGCGGCGGTTCATGGTGCCGTCCGGCCTGGTCGTCGAATCGTTGGCCATGGTGATCTCCTGAAGTCCTCCGGTTGCTGGAACAGGTCGAGCCCGTCCGCGCGGCGTCGGGCTTCTATCGGTCGGTCGGGCGGTGTCCAGCCGACCGCATTCTATCGCGCTTCCGGCTCCCGACCGAGACAGTCTTCCTTTTTCTCTGATGGATACGACGCGCCCGCGTCAGGTGTGACAACCCGCCGGGGCGCGCCCGATGATCCGATCGCTCCGGGCGGTGGTGTACCGTCACGCACATGAGCCGCGGGCCGCTCTCGGGAATACACGTGATCGTCGCCGGCGCCGGACTGGCAGGTCTCGCCGCCGCTCACGCGCTCGCACGCACCGGCGCGCGCGTCACCGTTGTGGAAGCGCGCAATCGCGTCGGCGGGCGCGTGCACACGAGCCGGCGCGGCTTCGCGGCGCGACAGCACGCCGAGGCAGGCGGCGACATCATCGAGCCGGGACAGACGGCCGTGCTCGCGCTCGCGCGCGAGCTCAGGCTTCAGACCGTGCCGATCCTCAAGCAGGGGTTCGGCTACTACGGGCCGACGGCAAGCGGCCGCCTCGCCGTCCAGGTGCTCGAGCGGACGATGGCGCCGGTGGCGCGCGAGCTCGCGCGGCTCGTCGACCTGTACCGGCTGTCGGAACAGCGCTGGGACACGGCCATTGCAATGACGCTCGGCCGGATGTCGGTGGCCGAGTGGCTCGCCCGCGTCAAGGCGCCGGCCTGGACACTGGCGCGTTTCCGCGGCCTGCGCGGGCTGTTCCTGGCCGATCCGGAAGAGCTGTCGCTGCTTGCGCTCATCGACTTTCTCTCGACCGACCCGTTCGACGACGACGCGGGGCCGGCGCGGCGCATTGTCGGGGGCAACGATCGACTCGCCACGACGATCGCGCGGTCGCTGCGTCGCCGGCCGCTGCTCGAAACGGTCCTGCGCCGCGTGCGGCAGCGCGACGATCGCGTGGTTGCCACGGTCGACGGCCCGGGCGGACGGGCCGAGATCGAGGCCGACTATCTCGTCTGCACCCTGCCTGCCGGCACGCTGCGCGACGTGAGCTTCGAGCCGGCGCTGCCCGAAACGCAGGCGCAGGCGATCCGCAGCCTCCGCTACGGTCCCGCCACGCGCGTGCTGCTGCAGTTCGAGCGGCGCTTCTGGACGAAAGCCGGTCGACCGAACGCGTTCGGCTCGGACCGCCCTCACGGCGCCGTGTGGGACGGCAACGAAGAGCAGCGTGGACCGGCCGCCATCCTGAGCGTGCTGGCTGGCGGCGGCGCGTCGAGCGAGCTGTCCGCGATCCTGAGCGACGAAGGCATCGCCGGGCTCGTCGAGCGTCTGGCCTGGCTCGGCCGTCCCACGGCGCTCCTGCAGAGCCACGTCGTGCGCTGGGAAGAGGACCCATGGGCGCGCGGCGGCTACGCGGTGTTCGACACGACGTTCGATCCACGACTGCGCGATCTGCTCGCGCGCCCGTTCGGTCGCGTGCTCTTTGCCGGCGAGCACACTCACATCCGCTGGCAGGGATACATGAACGGCGCCGTGGAAAGCGGGCAGCGGGCTGCCACCGAGATCGAGCTCCTACATCTCTGTCAGTTCTCCCGTCGGTCCTGACGTTCCTGTCGGCCGACCTGCGAATCTCCGCCCGCCAACCCGGGATGAAGGCCGGCGGCCGTCCCGGTCGGCCCGGCTCGTCTTCGACATTCGTGCAGCAGCTGCGAAGGCGATCGACATCTGTGTCGGTCGCCGCGCATCACGCGCCTGCGGCGTGATCACGCGGAAACGCCGGAAATTCCCGGCTGTTCGCGCATCGTCGCCCCGCGGCGCGTCGTGGCAGTCGGCTTGCACTCCGGCAAGGCGCCGGCGCTTCGGCGCCCGGCTTCGCGCAATCGCCGGATGGTCCGGCCCGCGCACCAGACGCCCATGAACCACGCGTCTTCCGAGAGCGATGTCCTGGTGATTGGAGGCGGCCCGGCCGGTGCATCCATCGCCCGGCTGCTCGCGCTCCGCGGCTGGCACGTCGTCGTCGTGTCGCGCGCGATCGACGGACAGCGCGGGCTGGCCGAGACGCTGCCGCCCAGCACGCGCAAGGTGCTCGCTGCCGTCGGCCTGCTCGAGGCCGTGGAGCAGGCGAGCGCGTTCCGATCGATCGGCAACGCCGTCTGGTGGGGCAGTGACGACGGGCGGCTCGAGGATTTCGCGGGACACGACGACCGCCCCGGACTGCAGGTGTGGCGCCCCGAGCTCGACCGCCTGCTGCAGGTCGAGGCGGTGCGGGCCGGCGTCGAATGGATCACCGGCAATGTCATTGGCGTCGAGCTCGAAACGTCGCCCGTCCGCGTGCGCGTCACACGCCCGGACGGTTCCACGCTCGATCGCCACGCATCGTTCGTCGTCGACGCCACCGGACGGACCGGCGTGGTCGCGCGCAGCGCGCGGCGGACGGCGGGGGCGCCGCGCACCCACGCGTGGATCGGCCTCTGGACCTGCCCGTCGAAGACGACGCTGGCGGCCGATGTGCGGACGCTGGTCGAGACCACCGACGAGGGATGGATCTGGTCGGTGCCCGCGGCGCCGGGCACGCGCTGCGTGGCCGTGATGGTCGATCCCGACCGGACGCGCTTCGCCGCCGACGGGCGGCTCGAGCGCCGGTACCTCGGCGAGCTGTCGCGATCGCGCCACGTGCGCGCGCTGCTCGACGACGCGCACCTGCAGTGGGTGTGGGGCTGCGACGCGTCGCTCTACGAAACGCTCACGCTCGGCAGCCGGCGCCACCTGGTCGTCGGCGACGCCGCGTCGTTCATCGATCCCCTGTCGTCGTTCGGCGTGAAGAAGGCGCTCACCTCGGCCTGGATGGGCGCGGCGGTGGTGCAGACGTGGCTGACCGATCCGGCCGTCGGTCCGGCCGCGCAGCAGCTGTTCGACACGCGCGAGCGCGAGGCCTGGACCACCAGCCTGCGCCGCTCGGCCGGCTACGCGCGCGAGGCGCTCCCGGCACACGACACGCCGTTCTGGCAGGTCCGCTGCGAGCTCGATCGCGCGGTTCCCCCGCAGCCGGCCGCCGACCCCGTTCCCGTTCCGGTGCCCCGCATCGCGCAGGCCTTCGAGCGGCTGCGACACAAGGATGCCGTGGCCCGCCGGCCGGATACGCGAGTGTGGTTCGAACCGCAGCCCGCGTTCGAGCGCGACCGCGTCGTGCTCGCGCCGGCCCTTCGCAGCAGCGCGCTCGACGCGCCGGTGCGCATTGTCGACAACGTCAATCTCGCCCGCCTGGTTGCGCTCGTGCGCGAGCGCCGCAAGGTCGGCGATCTGTTCGCCGGCTACTGCGCGCAGGAGGTGCCGGTGCCGCTGCCGGCCTTCCTGCGGGCGCTGTCGGTGCTCGTCGCCGGACAGGTCCTCGAACCGGTCGACGGCTGAGCGTCGACGTCCGGACGGGAACGACGCACGCGAGAACGAAAGGAGAAAGACCGCCCACGATGTCCACTCGTACACGCTTCGCCGCTGCCATCGGACCTGTCGCGTCCGCCCTGCTGATCAGTCTCACGACGGTCGGCGCACCGCGGGCGGCATCTCCGCAGATGGTGCAGTCTGCCCCGCCGGCCGACGAAGGCATTCCCGTCATGAGCGACGAGGTGCGTCGGGCCTGCGGTGTCTGTCATCCCGCCGATGCGCAGGGCCGCATGTCGCGCATCTCGTACCGCCGCGCGACGCCCGAGAACTGGGAGCTGACGATCAAGCGCATGGCCGCGCTCAACGGCGCGCCCGTGACGCCGGAGCAGGCCAGGAAGGTGCTGAAGTACCTGGCCGATCACCACGGCCTGGCCCCGGAGGAAGCGGCACCGGTGATGTTCGATGCCGAGCGCCGCGTCCAGGGCATGTCGTTCACCTACGAGGGCGACAAACAGACGCACGACCTGTGCAACGCGTGCCACTCGGTGGGACGCGTGCTCAGCGAGCGCCGCACGCCCGAAGAGTGGGACCTGCTGATCGCGATGCACCGGGGCGTCTATCCGGGCATTGACGGCGGTTCGGGCAGCTTCCGCCGCGGCGCCGGGGCGCCTGGTGTGAAGGCGCCGGTGGACCTGGCCGTCGAACATCTCGCCAAAGCGTTCCCGCTCATGTCGGCCGAGTGGCGCGAGTGGAGCGCGACGCGCGCGCCGGTGCGCCTCGATGGACGCTGGTCGCTCGCCGGATACCAGCCCGGGCGCGGTCCGGTGTTCGGCGAGGTGGTTGTCGAGGCCGTGCCGGGTGAGCCCGACACCTTCACGACGACCACGACCTTCACCTACGCGAAGACCGGTGAGACCGTCACGCGCGACGGACGCGCCATCGTCTACACCGGCTTCCAGTGGCGGGGGCGATCGAGCGGGCCGTCGGCCGAGGCCGACGAGTGGCGGGAGGTGGCGGCCATTTCCCGCGATCAGCAGGAAATGTCGGGCCGCTGGTTCACCGGCTTCTACGGGGAAGTCGGCCTCGACGTCACGCTGCGCCGGGTTGGAGCCGGTCCGGTCGTCGCGGGCATCGACGTGCCGTCGCTTCGGGCGGGGGCCACGGCACAGACCGTGCGCATCTACGGCGCCAATCTTCCGCAGTCGCCAGCGACGGACGACATCGCCTTCGGCGCGGGCGTGACGGTGACGGGTATCGTCGAGGCGAGTCCGACGGTGCTCACGGTGACGGTCGACGTGGCAGACGACGCCCGTGTCGGCCCGCGCGACGTGATCGTCGCCGGGGCTCATCGCCCCTCGGCGCTCGTCGTCTACGACCGGATCGACGGCGTGCGCGTGACGCCGCAGGCCGGCCTGGCGCGGGTGGGCGGCATCGTGCACCCGAAGATGCTCCAGCAGTTCGAGGCCGTCGCATTTCACTCCGGGCCCGACGGCAAGGCGGGGACCGACGACGACCTGCTGCTGGGGGCGGTCGAGGCGAACTGGTCGCTCGAGGAATACAGCGCGACGTTCCTCGAGGACGACCTGGAGTACGTCGGCGAATTGCGACCCGACGGGCTGTTCGTGCCGAACGTCGACGGCATCAATCCTGAGCGTTCAGGCGGACGGAACAACATCGGCGACGTCTGGGTCGTGGCGGAGTATGCGCCGCCCGGCGAGTCGAAGACACTTCGCGGTCGCGCGCACCTGCTCGTGGCGCCGCCGCTCTACATGAACTGGGCATCGACGGAGGTGGGGCAATGACGGTGATCGAGGCGCGCCCCCATCACAGGTTCGAGGCTGCCGGGCGGCCCTTCGTCTACCTGGCCGACAGTGCGTCGGTCTTCGGCCTCGACGACGCGGCCGAGGCGGTGCTGGCGGCACTGGCGGGCGGCCGATGCAGCCGCGACGAGCTCGCCGAGCGGCTCACGCCCGTCTGCCCGGCCGAGGCGCTCGATGAGACGCTTGCCGAGCTCGAACGGGTACGGGCGATCGCGCCGGTCGTGCCGACAGAGACGCGGCCGGACCGGCCGAAGAAGGTGTTCCCGCTCACGCCGTTTCCGGTGAGCACGACAGTGATCAACGTCACGAACCAGTGCAACCTCGGCTGCACCTACTGCTACGAGTACGGCGACGACCGCATCGTCGACACCGGGCGCAATGGGGCGCCGAAGTTCATGACGGAAGAGACGGCCCGGCAGAGCGTCGACTTCGCGCTGCGGGAGTCCGGCTCGAATCCCGTGGCGCACATCACGTTCTTCGGCGGCGAGACGCTGCTGAACTTCCGTGTGCTGAAGAAGACGGTGGCGTACGCGCGCGAGCGGGCCGCCATGCTCGGCAAGGGCGTCGACTTCAGCCTGACGACCAATGCGACGCTGCTGACCGACGAGATCATCGAGTTTCTCGCCGAGAACGAAATCGGCGTGACCGTCTCGATGGACGGGCCGCGCGATCTGCAGAACAGGTTCCGCGTCTTCCACGACGGCCGCGGCAGCTACGACGTCGTCGCGCCGAAGGTGAAGGCGCTGCTGGCGCGGCATCGCAGCCGGCCGATCGGCGCGCGCGTGACGCTTACGGCCGGCGTGCTCGACGTCCGGCGCATCTACCGGCACCTGACGGAGGAGATCGGGTTTCACGAGGTCGGCTTCGCCCCGGTGACGTCGAAGGATGCGCGTGCGTGGGCAATCGACGGCACCGGCATGGAGCGCGTGCTCGCGGAGTTCAGGGCGCTCGCCCTCGAATGGCTCGAGGCCGTCGCGGCCGGCCGCCATCACGGCTTCTCGAACGTGCGCGAGACGCTGCAGGAGATCCACCAGGGCATGAGCAAGGCGTATCCCTGCGGCGCGGGCCTCGGCCTGGTGGGCGTGTCGACCGACGGCCAGGTGGCACTCTGTCACCGGTTCGCCGGCTCGGACGCGCACCGCATCGGCAGCGTCGACACCGGCATCGATCGCGTGGCGCAGCGCGAGTTCCTCGAGCGGCACCACATCGACGACAAGCCCGACTGCCAGTCCTGTTTCGCGCGGCCGCTGTGTGCGGGCGGCTGCTATCACGAAGCACATACCCGGTACGGCGACACGACGCACGCCAACCTGCACTTCTGCCGGTGGGTCCGCGGCTGGACCGACGTGTGCCTGCGCGTTTATGCCGAACTGGCCGAACGGAATCCGGCCGTTCTGGCACGTTTCGAGACGACCGGGGCGGCCGAGCCCGTTTCGTGAGTCCTGTCATCGATCTGCACGTTTCGGAGGAACGATGAAGCACCTGAAGGCAATCAACGCGAAAGCAGGCCTGATCGAGCGGCTGGTCACGCCGCTCGAGGCGCCGGCGACGGGCGACGAGCCCGACGTGGTGGCGCTCCAGGGCGGCGGACCGCCGCAGCAGCCGCAGCAGCCGCACATCCCGCTCGGCTGTTCACTCGTCTTCTCGCCCGGATGGGAAGCCGATCGTACCGGCGGGACGGCCGGACTCTGCCAGCCGGTCGAGCGCGATCTGTTCGACTGTCATATCGGCTGCTTCTGGCCGGCCCACGTGCCCGACATGCTCAACCACGCGCCCGACTGGACGAAGAAGTGCGCGGCCGCCCAGAAGGACTGGCGGAAGATCGACATCGTGTTTCCCTAGGAGCGTCGACGTGCGGCGAGCGATCCGATCCCGACTGTTCTTCATCCACGCGGCACTGGCGGCGCTGTTCGCGACAACGCTCACGCCGGCCGCTGCTCCGGCATCTGCAGGCGCCGGCTCCGACGCGGCGGCGCCGTCGTCACCGGCCGTCGGTCCGATGCGGGCCGGTGGCCCGACGGCGCGCAGCGGATCTCCCGCGGCGACGGCCGACACGCTGCCGGTCTCGCCCGGCACCGGCACGCTGTTCATCGGCGGCTACCCGAACGAGATCTGGGTGATCGACGAAGCAAAGGCCGAGATCGTCGATACCATCCCGCTCGAGATCGGCCTGCCGCGCCGGCTGATCCTGTCACGCGACGGGGCGCGGTTCTACGCAGCCGATATCCACGCCACGACGATCGAGATCGTCGACACCGCGACGCGACGGACGCTCGAGACATTCACGCTGAGCGCCGGCAACCGGCGCGTGCGCATCAACGCGTTCGAGCCCGACCCGACGCATGCCTACCTGGTGGCCGTCACGCGAGAGTACGTCAGGCAGCTCGACCGGTACGAGATCGGGCCGTCGAAGCTCGTGACGATCGACCTGAAGACGAAGGAGGTGACCCGCGAGATCCCGTGGCCCGACGACACGGAGCGCGACAGCGCCAGCCTGCTGTTTTCTCCCGACGGGCGGTTCCTCTACCTGCTTGGCTCCGAAATCATCGTGTTCGACACCACGGATTTCACCGAAGTCGATCGCTGGGACCTGTCGTCGCTCGAGACGGGCCTCGGGCCGATGAGCCTGAGCTACAACGGCTTCGGTGCCATCGACGTGATTTCCGATCCCGAGGGACGCGTGCTGACGACGATGACCGTCGAGGATCCGGTGCAGAAGCGTCGGCTGATGGGCGTGGCACGGGTGGATCTGGCCGCGAAGAGTCTCGACTTCTACACGCTGGGCCCGGCCGGCGGCGTCAACGTCGCGCTCGCGCCCGATGGCCGGCGCGCCTTCGGCATCGAGTCGGAGATCGGCCGCTACCAGTTCTGGGCGTTCGATCTCGAGAAGCGGCGCGTGACGCGGCGCCAGGAGTTTGCCGGCCGCCCGCGGATGAGCCTCAGGACCAGTACGAACGGCAACGTCCTCTACATCTACAACGCCGGCAACACGATCGACTTGTACGACGCCGCTACGTTCGAGCTGATGAAGACACTGTATCTGCCGGGCGACGTGTCGACGGGCCTGATCGTGCTGCCGAACGGCGAACGGCCGTGACCGGGAGAACGCCCATGACGCGACGTCGACAGACCCGCCGCGCACAGATCGCCGCCGGCATCGTCGTCGGCATCATCGTCGGGACCATTCATGCGCTGGTCGTGCACGTGACCTCGCAGCCGGAGCGAACGGAACGCACCGTCGTGCAGCGACCGGCGCCGGCGGGCGCGGCCGACCATGAGCGGACCCGCTGAAACAGACACGAAGGCCCCGGCGCCCGTATCTTTCCGGCGTGCCCTGCGGTTCGTCGCTCCGTACTGGCGCCGGCTGGTGGTCGTGCTCGCCTGCAGCCTGGCGAGCACGGCCATGTCGCTCTACGTGCCGCTGCTGTCGCGCGACCTCGTCGACGGGGGGCTGATCGGACGCGACATGGCGCAGCTTGCGCGCGTCGTCGCCACATTCGGCGTCCTGACGCTGGCAGGCTTCGTCCTCAACGCCGTAAGCGGCCTGCGCTACACGCGCGTGTCGGCCGACATCCTGTTCGACATGCGGCTGGCGATGTTCCGTCACCTGCAGCGCCTGTCGCCACGCTTCTATGCGCGGACCCGCCTCGGCGACATCGTCTCGCGCATCAACAACGACATCGGTGAAATCCAGCAGGTCGCGGCCGAGGCGACGCTGGCCTGGGTCGGCAACGTCCTGTTCCTCGTCGGGAGCATCGCCGTGCTCGCCTGGCTCGACCTTCGCCTCTTCCTGGTCGGCATGGCGGCGGTGCCGCTCAGCCTCTGGGCGCTCGTCGCCTATCGACGGAGGCTCGAGCGGCGCATCGCGACGCTTCGCGAGCGGAGCGCCGACGTCGGCAGCTTCCTGATCGAGTCGCTCCAGGCCGTGCGCCTCGTGGCGGCCTCGAATGCGGCCGATCGGGAGGCCGCGCGGTTCCGGCAGCACAACAACGCGTTCGTCGACGCGCTCATGGCGATGCAGCGCACGACGTACCTCGCGGGAGGCCTGCCCGGCCTCGTGCTGTCGGCCGGTATGGCCGTCGTGTTTCTGTACGGTGGATCGCGTGTCATCGACGGCACGATGACCACGGGCACGTTCGTCGCCTTCATGGCGTACCAGATGCAGCTGCTCGCGCCCGCACAGGGCCTGATGGGCCTGTATGCGTCGATTGCGGGGGCGCGCGTGTCGCTCGCGCGCGTCTGCGACATCCTCGATGCGCGGCCCGACGTCGTCGAGCGCCAGGATGCCGTGCCGCTCGCGCACGCGCGCGGCGTCGTCGAGTTCGACCGTGTGTCGTGCTCGCACGGGCGCGGACCGGCGATCGAGCGGCTGTCGTTCCGCGCAGGGCCTGGCGAGGTCGTCGCGCTCGTCGGGCCGAGCGGGGGAGGGAAGTCGACGGCCGCCGATCTGCTCGTGCGCTTCCTCGATCCGGATGAGGGCACCATCCGCCTCGACGGCCGGGATCTGCGTGAGCTCCGACTCGCCGACCTGCGGCGGCACGTGGTCGTCGTCGATCAGGCGCCGGTGGTGCTGCACGCGTCGATTGCCGACAACCTGCGGTTCGTCCGTCCCGACGCCACGCAGGACGACCTCGAACGTGTGATGACGGCCGTCGGCCTGCACACGTGGGCGTCGCGGCTGCCCGACGGCTACGACACGATCGTTGGTGAGCGCGGCGCGGCGCTGTCGGCCGGCGAGCGCCAGCGACTGGCCATTGCGCGGGCGCTGCTCGCGGATCCGGCCGTGCTGGTGCTCGACGAGCCGACGGCTGCGCTCGATCCGGCGACCGAACGCGACGTCGTCGCCGGCTACGAGGCCGCGATGCGCGGTCGCACGACCATCATTGTCACCCACCGACCCGAGCCGGCACGGCGCGCCGATCGCATCGTGCTCGTCACCGGCGGCGCCGGAGACGCCGATCGCCCGGTGCCCACGTTCGAATCGTGGTTCCACGTCCCTGATGCCGTCTGATGCTTCGCCCGTTCCGCTGCGCGTGGCCGTGGTCGACAGCGGCATCCAGCCGCTGCATCCGCACGTGGGTGGCGCTGTCGAAGGACTGGCGCTCGTGGGCCGGCCGGACGACTGGCGCGACCGGCACGGGCACGGCACGGCGGTGGCAGCGGCCATCCGCGAGAAGGCGCCAGCTGCCACGCTCGTCGCTGTGAAGGTGTTCGACGGCGCCCTGGCCGTCGGCATCAATACGCTCGTGCGTGCCATCGATGCGGCCGTCGATCTCGGCTGTCACCTGATCAACCTGAGCCTGGGCACGACGCGACTCGAGCATGCGGCGCGGCTGCACGCTGCCGTCGAACGGGCGCGGGCGCGCGGCAGCGTCATCGTTGCCGCGCGGACCGATGGCCAACAGCAGTTCCTGCCGGGCAGTCTGCCGGGCGTCGTGGGCGTCGTCGTCGACTGGAGCCTGCCGCGCGAGCGTGTGCGGGCGTTGCGGCTGGCGACCGGACAGATCGTCTGTCACGCTGCAGGCTATCCGCGTCCGGTCGATGGCGTCCCGCAGGAGCGGAACCTGAAGGGTGTGAGCTTTGCCGTGGCGAATACGACGGGGTGGCTGGCCGGAGAGGCGTCGCGCGGAGGGACGGTCGACAGCGCGCTCGAGCGCCTGCTGGCGGTCGAACGTACGACGCGGGACCCCGTGGGGTCCCGCGTCGCGTGGTGACGATACGCGGATCTACCAGCTCACCTTCCGGCTCACGCTCAGCCGGTTCGCACTGACCTGCACCTCGGGTGCGTAGCGCGACATCCGCTGACCGAGAAACATCAGCGCCCCGCCGGCGAAGGCCGTCGTCAGGCCCGCCACGCCGACGCGCGTGTTCGTGGCGTCGGCCTCGCCGAACTCGGGAAACCGGCCGTTGCTGTTGTTGAGGAACCCGTAGATGCCGACACCCATGCCGGCGACGAAGAGGCTCGCGCCGGTCCAGGTGAGCAGGCGGCCGGACGGGCGGTTCGCGCCGATCTCGGGCGGCAGGCTCTGGCCCGCGCCGATCTGGGCCGAGGGGGATGTCGTCGCGTCCGCCGAGAGGGCCGACGACGTCGAGGAGCTCTGCGCCAGGGCCGGCGAGGCCAGGCTCAGCGCGAGGCCGGCGACAACGACGATCTTCAGCAGCTTCTTCATGTCCTTACCTCCGTGTCTGGCTGGGAGGACCGGCTCAGGACCGGTCCTCCCGTTCTTGTCGTTCGCTTCGTTAGTGTCGGGACGCTTCGCTGCCAGGTCGGTGGCTACCACTGGACCTTCGTGCCGAGCTGGAAGCGGCGCGGGGGAATGAAGTTCGTCGCCACGCCGAAGGCCGACGACGTGCCGAGGTTCGAGGCGATGCCCTGGTAGCTGGCATCGTTGGTGAGGTTCATCATGTCGATGAACAGGCTGAGCGTCATCGGCGATCCGGGCAGCGGGAAGTCCTTCTGCAGGCGGACGTCGACGAGCTTCAGCGGAGCCACGCGACGCGATCCGTCACGCTCTTCCATGGCGATCGTCGGAGGCGTGGGGAAGCCGAGGTCGGGCACGCGCACGTGGCGCGCGTAGGGCTTGCCGCTCTGATACTGCAGGTTGGCGGCCGCCATGATGCCCCACGGCAGCTGGTAGACGAAGTTCAGCTTCGCGACGACCGGCCGGTCGCCGACGAGCAGGCCCTCGGTGTTGACGTAGTCGTTCGGGCCCGCAGCCGACTGGCCGAAGGTGCCGGGCGTGCTCGTCTGCGTGGTGGACGCCGTCGCGCGCGCGCTCGACGGCAGCCGCCCCGTGGCGCGCGAGAAGACGACCGAGCCGACCGCCGACCAGTTGTCGGCCATGCGGCGCGTGAGCTGGATCGTCACGCCGTTGTAGCGCGAGTAGAGGCCGCCCGGCGTCGTCAGCAGGTACTGGCGATCGGCGGGATCGGACAGCAGCCGGTAGACCATCACCGTCTCGCCCGTCGCGTCGATGCCCTCGTTGTCGACATAGGGCACCAGCTCGTAGACGCCCGTCACGTCCTTCCAGCCCGAGTAGTCGTGGCCGCGCTTGTGCGCATACGACACCTGCAGGCCGATGCCGGGCGTCAGCTGCTGTTCGATCTGCGCCATCACCTGGTCGGTGTAGGGCGCCTTCAGGTTCGAGTCGATCGAGAGGTTCGCGTTGCTCGAGGTCTCGACGAAGTCGTAACGGTTGCCGTCGGCATCGATGCTGAACGAGTAGGCCGGGGTGATCGACGGCACGGCCGGGCGGAAGTCGTTCGCCGACAGCTCCGAGTAGTAGCGCCCGACGTGCGCCTTGAGGATCGTGGCGCCCGACTGGTTCAGCGTCCAGCTGAAGCCCAGCCGCGGCGAGACGACGCGCCAGCGGTAGAGGCTGTCGACGGCCGGCGACATCTCGCCCGTGGGCATACCGAGGGCGTCGACGAAGGGCAGCGACGGGAACGCGGCGTTGCTGTCGTCGTAGCGGATGCCCATGTTGATGGTTGCGCGCTTGTAGCGGAACGTGTCGTCGATGTAGATGCCCCACGTCGAGGCGGTCGAGCCCTGGTAGTAGGGCAGCCGCGTCGTGCCCTCGACCGGCACGCCGTTGACCGTGGTGATCGTGTCGTTCGGGCCGGCCAGCGTCTTGCCGCCCTGGCCCATGTACTGGAAGCCGAACGCGGTGTCGTGGCTGCCGCCGAAGAGGCGCTCGGTGAACTTCGTGAACTTCACCGACGCGCCGTTGCGCCAGCTGCGGTTCTCGCGCCACTCGTCGATGACGCCGGTGATGGCGCCGGTGGCGACGTCTTCGTAGCGCGTGCCGACGCGCGGCGCGCCCTCCATGTTCGGGTCGAGCGAGCTCTGCAGGAAGTAGCCGGAGTAGCGCGCTTCCATCACGAGCGCGTTGGTCAGCGTGGCCGTGTAGACGATGTTCGGCGTCGGGTTGTGGCCGTGGCTGAGCGTGATGGTCTCCGGCGCCGTGAAGAGCGTGGGCGTGCCCGGAATCCAGTAGTAGTCGTCGTGGTACCCGTGCATCAGCCGGTGGTTCTGGTTGATGTTGTAGTTGAACTTCCAGAACACCTTCCGCGCCTCGTTGAGCGCCGGGAAACGCGGGTCGGCGCCGGGCTGGGCGTCGAAGTCGGTCAGGTGCTCGAGCGCTCCGAAGAACCAGAGCTTGTTGGCCACGAACGGGCCGGAGGCCTGCAGGGTCAGGTCGCGGTACGTGTCGCGGTAGTACGGGCGGCCGTTGTCGTACTCGTCGGTCGTGTTCCGGCCGGTCAGGGCGTCATTCTGGAAGTAAAAGTTCACGTCGCCGCGCAGCGCGTTGCTGCCCGCGCGGGTGACGATATTGAAGACCGCGCCCTGCACGTTGCCGTACTGCGCCGAGGCGCCGAGCTGGACCACTTCGACCTGCTCGACGACGTCGCCGGCCACCCACGGCGTCGAACTGATGTTCGTGCCGTCGATCATGTAGAGGTTTTCGTTCGAGCTGCTGCCGAGCGACTGAGCGCCCGAGCTCTGGCCGACGTTCGACGTGGCGCTGATGCCAGGCGCCGAGTTCACGTAGTCGAAGTACGAATTGCGCCGCACCGGGGCGTTGCGCACCCACTCGCGGCCGTAGTTGGTCGAAACGGCCGTGCTGGCGGCGTTGACGACCGGCACGGCACCGGTGACGGTCACGACCTCGGCGGCGCCGCCGACCTGCAGCTGGACGTTCAGGTCGACGACCTGGCCTACGGCGACGGGGATGTCGCTGCGGCGGAGTGTGACGAACCCTTCGAGGACGTACTCGAGCTCGTAGGAGTCGGGCGGCAGCAGCGGAAAGCGGTAGAGGCCTTCGCCGCTGGTGATGGTGGTCTGGATGCCGGCAATGCCGTTACTGCGGAGAATCACGGTCACGCCCGGCAGGACGCCGCCGGTCGTGTCGGTCACCCGGCCCGTGATCTCTCCCGTCGTCTGCTGGGCCGTCGCTGGCGACGTCGCAAGCAGCATGGCCATCGACAGGAGCAGTGCAGCGCACTTGTGTCTCATTCACTCTCCTCCTTGCAGCGCACCGCCGCGTCGGGCCGCAGCCCGGTGCGATGCGGTGCACCGCCGGTCGACGGAGCAAGCGGTGTGCCGCGATGGGCAATTGCGGCGGAATCGGCGGTTTTCCGCGGGAAATCGCGCTGGGGCGGACGACGGGCGCAGGCGGGTCGCCTCGCGATTCCGACAACGATGTCTGCTCTGACCGGCCGATCGACAGACTTGGCGAGTGAACGGCATCAGCGCCGCCGAAGCGGCGCTTCACTGCGGCCTGACGCGCTGATCACGTCGCGGCTGCAGTGGCAGGAACCTTCAGAGATGTCGGTTTCGGACGGGACGACGTACGAAAGTGGCGGAGGCGCGAGGGCGGCCGTCGCGCGACCTTCGACGTCGCGAATGACAGAACGCCGGCAGACGGCCTGAGCCCGTCTGCCGGCGTCCAGTGTCGTCAGCGATCGATCGTCGATCGCCACGGTGCGGCGACCGTTGATCAGTACTGGATAGCCTCGCCGCCAGGGAAGTCGGCGCGGATGCGGCCGCGCACGACCTGCGTGTCGTTCGTGACGTAGAGGTAGCGACCGGGCCCGAAGGCGCAGTTCGACACGCGGCCGGAAATCGGTGCGAAGCCGATGTGCTCGCCCTTCGGCGAGAAGACGTAGATGCCGCCGCGGCCGCTCGTCCAGAGGTTGCCGGCCGCGTCGACCTTCATGCCGTCGCCGCGCGCGCCGCCCACGCTGTCCGAGGCGACGAACTGCCGCTGGCCGGTCGGCGCTCCCGAAGCGTCGAGGTCGATTGCGATCCAGCCCGACGAGTCGGTCGAGTAGAGCGTCCGGTTGTCGGGCGACAGCGCGATGCCGTTCGGGAAGAGGTTGTCGGCAACCAGGTGCACCCGGTTGTCGGGCGTCAGCCGGAAGACGCCGGTGTAGTCGAGCTCGCGCAGCGGCGACTTCTGGACGCCGGCCAGGCCGAACGGCGGATCGGTGAAGTAGATGTCGCCGTTGCGCGCCACGACCAGGTCGTTCGGGCTGTTGAAGCGCTTGCCCTCGAACCGGTCGACGATGATCGTCTTCTCGCGCGTCGCCAGGTCCACCCGCGCAATGGCGCGCGTGCCGCTGTCGGCCAGCAGCAGGCCGCCGCGGCCGACCGCAAGCCCGTTCGATCCGGCTTCGCGGATGGTGTCGGGAATCGGGAAGTCACGCAGGCCCGACGGGGCGAGAAAGGCCGTCGTCTGCTTGCCGTTCCAGCAGTAGATGGCGTTGCCCGGCACGTCGGAGAAGAGCAGGTAGCCGTCTTCGCCGCCGACCCACACCGGACCTTCGGTCCAGATGTAGCCCGAGGCGATGACCTCGACTTCGCCCTCGAGCGGGTTGGGAACACCGGGGAACGACACCGGGGCCGCGCCCGGTCCCTGAGCGGCGATCCGGCGTGCGCCAGCCACTGCCGCCGCGCCCGCGATCACCGACGTGCCTGCCATGCGCAGGAAAGAGCGTCGATCTGGGGTCATGGGTCCGCCTTTCGTAGGTGCAATTCGACCGACAGTATAGTCGCCCGCCGCGCCGCGCAACCCGCCCGTCGCCGGGCGCAACGATATACTGCGGCCCGGCAACGTCGAGGCACGCGTGCTCACACGGCTCCGGTTCACCAACTTCAAGGCCTGGCGCGACTCGGGCGAGATCCGGCTGGCGCCGCTCACCGTGCTCTTCGGCGCCAACAGCGCCGGTAAGACGAGCATTCCGCAGCTGCTGCTTCTGCTGAAGCAGACGGCCGATTCGCCCGACCGTCGCCGCGTTCTTCAGCTCGGCGACAGCCGCTCCGGCCTCGATCTCGGCAGCTACGACGACGTGGTCCACCACCACGAGACGGAGCGGCCGCTCGAGATCGATCTGCACTGGAGGCTGGCCGAGCCGCTCGCCTGGACCGATCCCGCGAGCGGCGCCGGACACCTGGGCCGGCTGGCCGGCTTCCGCGTCGTGCTCGAGGCCGACGATCGCCGGCAGCCGTTCGTCCGACGCTTCCACTACTCCCTGGACGATGGGGCCGACAAGGCGATCGATGTCGGAATGGTGCGCGTCGACTCCGGCGCGTACGAGCTGCGGTCGGCCACGCTGCCGCTCGATCGACGGCCCGGACGCGGCACGGCGCTGCCGCCGCCCGAACGCTTCTACGGCTTTCCCCGCGAGGCGATGACCGGCGTGGAGGGCGCGTTCGTGCTCGTCGACCTCGTGCTGGAGCTCGAGCGGATGCTCCGCAGCATCCACCACGTCGGTCCGCTGCGCGAGTATCCGCGCCGGCTCTATCACTGGTCGGGCGAGACGCCCGACCACGTCGGTGTCAAGGGCGAGCGCGCCGTCGACGCGATTCTGGCCGCAGAGGGGCGGACGTTCGCCTGGGCGGCCGGCGAGCCCGAGCGGCCACTGGCCGAGCTCATCGCCGCGCGGCTGCAGGCGATGGGCCTGATCAGCGACTTCCGCGTGCAGCCGGTCGGCGAGGGGCGCCGTGAGTACGAAGTACTGGTGCGCACCGGGCCCCGTCGGCCCGAGGTCCGCCTGGTCGACGTCGGCATCGGCGTCAGTCAGGTGCTGCCGGTGCTCGTCGAGACGCTCTTCGTGCCACCGGGATCGATCGTCGTGCTCGAACAGCCTGAGCTGCACCTGCACCCGCGCGTACAGTCGGAGCTGGCCGATGTCTTCGTCGACGCGATTGCCGCCCATGAGAACGGGCGTCCGCGCGGCTGCCAGTTCATCATCGAGAGCCATTCGGAGCACCTGCTGCGACGGCTGCAGCGCCGGATTGCCGAGGGGGTGCTCGATCCGGACGACGCGGCGCTCTACTTCGTGCGGACCGACGAGGCTGAGGCGAGCCTCGAGCGGCTGCAGGTCGATCCCTACGGCAACATCACGAACTGGCCGCCCGGGTTCTTCGGCGACGAGATGGTCGACCTCGTCGCGCGCGCCGAGGCGCAGGCGCGCCGCCGCGCGGCGCAACGGGGCGAGCGAGACGAATGATTCCGGCGCGGGCAGTGGTCGACACGAACGTGGTGGTCGTGTCGGACGGGCGGTCGCCGGAGGTGCCTGAGGCCTGCGCGGCCGACTGTGCTGCGGCGCTCGGCACGATTGTGACGCGCGGGCACCTCTTCGTCGACGACGCCGGGGCCATCGTCGACGAGTATCGGCGGAACGTGTCGCTCGACGGTGAGCCGGGCGTGGGGCGGGCGTTTCTCAAATGGGTGCTCACCAACGAGTGGAACCCGTCGCGGGTCACGCGCGTGCCGATCACGCCGATTGACGACGGGACGCGCGGGTTCGCCGAGCTGCCGGCGCCGCCCCGCGGCGTACGGTACGACCCGGCCGATCGCAAGTTCCTGGCGGTCGCCGCGGCGCACCCGGAACATCCGCCGATCGTGCAGGCGACCGACAGCAAGTGGTGGGCCTGGCGCGAGGCGCTCGCTGCAGCGGGCGTGAAGATTCACTTCGTCTGCCCGCGGACGACAGCTCCTGCCGACGAGGACGCGACGACGTGAACGAGCTCTTCCGCTTTCCCCGGACGCCGCACCTGGCGTGGCTCGGGCCGGGCAGCCCGCGCGACGACAAGCTGCTCGCGCCCGACGAGGTCGACGAGATGCTGGCCGGCGAGGTCGTCGTCGAGGAGAAGATCGACGGCGCGAATCTCGGTCTGTCGGCGGGCGCGGAAGCGGGCGAGATTCAGGCGCAGAATCGGGGCACCATACTCGACTTCGATCACCTGCACCCGCAGTTCCGCCCGCTGCGGCAGTGGCTCGCGATGCGCCGTTTCCAGTTGCACGACGCGCTCGGGCCCGATCTGACCATCTTCGGCGAGTGGTGCTACGCCACCCACAGCATCGTCTACACCCGCCTGCCCGACTGGTTCGTGCTCTTCGACGTGTTCGACCGGACCTCCCGGCGGTTCTGGAGTGTCGATCGCCGCAATGCGCTCGCGAGAGCGCTCGGTCTCGCCGTCGTTCCCGAGGTCGCGCGGGGCCGGTTCGATCTGAACGGCATCATCGGCCTGCTCGGGCCTTCGGCCTTCACCGACGGACCAGCCGAAGGCGTGTACGTGCGGAGTGAGGCCGAAGGCTGGCTGGTCCGCCGCGCCAAGCTCGTGCGGGCCGAGTTCACGCAGGCGATCGGCGAGCACTGGAGCGCCGGACCGCTGCGCACGAACGCGCTGGCGTCGGGCTTGCCGCGGTAGGCGTCGGAAGCCGCATCGGTACCGCGCCGGGCCACCGCGCGCGTGCCGGTGGTCGTGCACCTGCGCGCGACGGCCGCGTCAGCTCCGCGCCAGCGTCGCCACCACGCGCCAGAGCTCGTCGATGCCCTCGCCGGTCTCCGACGACACGCCGATCGGCTCCGCGTCGAAGTGGCGGGCGATCTCGCGCAGGTTCTTCGCGCGCGCCGATCGCGACAGCTTGTCGATCTTGGTGGCGACGATGCGGGGACGTTCGACGGTCTGCGTGATCCAGTCGAACGCCTGGCGATCGAGCGGCAGGCCGGGGTGCCGCGCGTCGACGAGCAGGAACACACCCCGCCGGCGCGGACCCTCCACCGTGTCCTGTTCATCGTCGCGCCTGCCGCGCAGGCCGGTCGCGAAATAGGCCTCGACGACATCGGCGAGCTCGCGGGCTGCCTCGCGGCTGCCGCGGGCATAGCCGTATCCGGGGAGATCGACGAGATACGTGCGCCAGGTGCCGGGGCCACCGGCGCCGCCGTCGATCGTGACGAGGTAGATGTTCGCCTGCCGGGTCTTGCCCGGCGTGGCGCTGGTGCGGGCAATGCGGCGACGCACGAGCGCGTTGAGCAGGCTCGACTTGCCCACGTTCGACCGTCCGACGAACGCGAACTGCGGCACGTCGTCGCGGACGAGGCCGCGACGCGGGCCGTCGGCTGCCGCACTGGTGACGAGCTCGACATTCACGATCTTCACGCGTGTGAGCTTACGTCATTGTCCCTTCCCGAGTGACGCGGATGGCCCCGGCACGTCGAATCTGCCGTGCAGCCGGCGATCGTCTGCGTTGCATCGGGGGCGACCGCACGGAGATCAGGTGACGAGCCGTACCGCCAGCGAGGCGAATCCGGCAGCCGGCGGGCGCGCGTTGACCGGCGGCGCGTCGTCGACGAGCCGGATCTCGCGCGTGGCTGCGAGCAGTTCCTCCATGAAGACGCGCAGCTCGAGTTGCGAGAGCGCCGCGCCGGGACATGCGTGAATACCGCTGCCGAAAAGCAGGTTGTCGGCCGGATTGCGATCGAGCCGGACCCGATCGGGATCCGGGAAGACGGCCGGATCGCGATTGGCCGCGATCCAGTTCACGGTGACGCGGTCGCCGCGGCGGATCGGGCGGCCGCCGAGCGTGACGTCGCGCGTGGCGCGGCGCCGGTTCGAGACGAGTGGACCGTTGCGGCGCAGCAGCTCGTCGATGAATGCCGGCAGCAGCTGCAGCTGCCGCCGCACGTGAACCTGCAGGCCGTCGTCGGCGGCAATGTCGTGCACGAGGATGCCGACCGAGGCGGCAATCGTGCCGACCTCGCCCATCGTGACGTTGCGCAGGATGCTCGTGAGCGCTGCCCGTTCGATCCGACGACCGTCGACCCTCGCGCGCAGCAGCCGTGCCGTGACGTCGTCGCGCTCGTCGCCGGCCGCCAGGCGCTCGCGGGTGATGTCGGCGACGAGCGACGCGAGCTCGCGTCCGATTGCCTCGAGCGCGGGGCGGTCGGCGGCGGCCGTCGCGCGCTGGTTGCGTCGCGTCCAGTCGATCAGTCGATGAGCCGGATCGTCGGGCCAGCCGAGGTAGATGCACTGTGCGAGGGCCGCGTAACGCAGCGCGACGTGCGTGAGTTCGACGGTCCCCACCCGGCATGCGATATCGACCAGCCGCCCGGCCGCACGTCTGAGCGCCGGCTCGAGCCCGGCGACCAGTTCGTCGTCGAAGCAGGGGGCAAGGGCGGCACGATATGCCGTGTGCTCTGGTGGATCCATCCCGTGCGGCACGGCCGGATGCGCGGTCGAGACCACGTTGCTGAAGGTTTCGTGGTCCTCGATGACGCGGCGGACGTCGGCATGGCCGAGTGCGAACCAGTGCGACGGGCCGATACGCGCGACCGGACAGTGATCGCGCAGCGAATCGCAGGCACGGCGCTGGTCGGCCAGCACCGCCGGATCGTGGGGATCGAAGTCGACTGCGACGGCGGGCGAAGGTGATGAACGATGCGGCTCGGACATCAGCGGGACTCCTGAATGGCAGGCGCGCGGCAACGGCGCGCCCCGCGTGGGCCACGGGCGGCAACGCGTCGCCGGGCGACGTGCGTGTCGGATTCGGTCACGTCCGCCGGCGATCGATGAGCGAAAGCGCGCGAGGGAAGAGCACGTCGTTCTCCAGGTGCAGGTGGAGACGCAATCCGTGCTCGACGAGACTCAATCGATCGTACAGGGTGCGGAACGTCGGGCAGGCCCAGTCGGGCGGCTCGTAGCCCGATGTCAGCGCGCGCATGCGCGCGAGCAGGTCGATCACGCGGTCGTGATCGGCGGTCATCTCGGCGATGGTCGCCGCCAGAGCCTGTCGATCGCCCGTATCGCTGTCCGGCGCGGTGACCAGGTTCAGGATTACCGAGAACACCTGCCGGTCTTCGCGGTAGAGGTGGCGTTCGAGGATGGCCCGGAGTCCGGCCACGGTCTCGCGCAGGACGTCCAGCATCGGCAGCGCGTCGCCGTATCGGGCGGCGACGCGGTCGGCCAATGCGGTCAGCTGCTCGAGCTCGGCGGCGAGCGGCCGATGACAGGCGCTGCGGACGTGAGCGACGAGATCGGCGAGCGGGGCGTCGTCCCAGTTGCGGCAGTCGGCGCGCGGCGTGCTGGTCATGCTGTTCCTCGGGCCCGCATGTGACGAACGGGCACGGGACCGACGGTATCGCCCCGGCGCTGACCGATCGTTGCGCTCGCGCAATCCCCGCATCCGGAGTGGTGTGCATATCCCCACAGCCTGCACGGCTTCGCGAATCGACGGTATGACCGTCGTCATGGGGACAGGAGCCCGGTGCGGATTATTGGTGAGTGGCGAGAGGAGGCTGCGCGGCCGGCCGTGCGGACGGATCGATGACCGGACATGCGGTGCAACCGGCCGAACGGGCGCTGATTCGGATATCTCCGGTCCACCAGTGCGGGTATCATGCCCGCCACATGCCCGTTCCGGATCCGGACCTGCTGGTCCGCCTGCCGCTCTTTCGCCGGGTGCGGCCCGAGGATCGCGTGCGCGTGGCGGCGGCCGGACGCCTCCGGCGCTACGAGCGCGGCGATGTCGTCTTCGAGGAAGGCGAGCCGCCTGACGACTTCGTCACCATCGTCGAGGGGCGCGTGAAGATCTTCAAGCGGCTGCCGGGCGGCAGGGACCTGATCCTCCAGATTTTCGGGACCGGTGATCCACTGGGCGCCGTCGCTGTGTACGAAGGACGGCCGTATCCCGCATCGGCGCAGGCGCTCGACCCGACCGTGTGCCTGCACGTACCGCGACAGGCTTTTCTCGGTCTGCTCGAGGAATCGCCCGCGCTGGTTCGCGGGTTGCTGTCGGGCCTGACGCTGCGACTCATCGAGCTGACGGAACGCCTGTCGGAGCTGGCCGGCGCGGGCGTTGAAGCGCGCTTCGCCCGGCTGTTCCTGAAGCTGAGTGAGCAGTTCGGCATCCCACGCGACGGCGGACGGTTCGTGCCGTTCCCCCTGTCGCGTCAGGAGCTGGCCGACATGACGGGCACGACCATCGAGACGTGCATCCGCATCATGAGCCGGTGGGGAAAAGAAGGTGTGCTTACGACCGAGCGCGACGGCTTCGTGCTGGTCAACGGCCAGGTGCTCGAGCAGCTGGCCGGACGGTGAACGAATGGTGGGGCGGCCGACGGTATCGCCGGGGCAGCCGCGACGCGGGAGGAACGATGGTTCGGGCGACGAAGTGGACGACGGTCGGCGCGTGTCTGCTGGCGATGCTGGGGATGCAGGCCTGTGCGCGTGGCGGCGAGACGGATCCCGCAGCGATGGTCATTCAGGGTGAAGAAGTGGCGGCGCTGACCGAGGCACCGAACGTGCCGCCTCCCATCACCCGCACGCACGCGACGAAGGTCATCGTCAACCTCGAGGTCCTGGAGGTGGTGAAGCGACTGGCCGACGGCGTCGACTACACGTTCTGGACGTTCGGTGGATCGGTGCCCGGCAGCTTCATCCGCGTGCGCGAGGGTGACGAGGTCGAGTTCCACCTGCGCAACCATCCCTCGAGCCGCATGCCGCACAACATCGACCTGCACGCGGTGACCGGGCCCGGCGGCGGTGCGTCAGCGTCGCTCACCGCTCCGGGCCACGAGACCACGTTCTCGTTCAAGGCGATCAATCCCGGGCTTTACGTCTATCACTGCGCGACCGCCCCGGTCGGCATGCACATCGCAAACGGCATGTACGGGCTGATCCTTGTCGAGCCGGCCAGCGGCCTGCCACCCGTCGATCGCGAGTACTACGTGATGCAGGGTGAGTTCTACACCGCCGGGCGCTACGGCGAGCCCGGGCTGCAGCCGTTCGACATGGAGAAGGCGATTGACGAGCGGCCCGACTACGTCGTGTTCAACGGCTCGGTCGATGCGCTCCAGGGAACCGGCGCGCTCAAGGCCTCGGTCGGCGAAACCGTGCGCCTGTACATCGGCAACGGCGGTCCCAATCTGGTGTCGTCGTTCCACGTGATCGGGGAGATCTTCGACATCGTCCGTCACGAGGGGGGCACCGGCCTCGTCAACCGCAACATTCAGACCACGCTGGTGCCGGCCGGCGGGGCAACTATTGCCGAGTTCAGGGTGGACGTCCCCGGGACGTTCATCATGGTCGATCACTCGATCTTCCGGGCGTTCAACAAGGGCGCGCTCGGCATGATCAACGTCGAGGGGCCAGAGAACGCGCGGATCTTCTCGGGTCAGCTTGCTAACGAAGTCTACCTGCCGGAGGGCGGCGCGATTCAGATGATGACCGAGGATGCGCCAGTCATCCCGCCCGCGGCCACGCTGGCCGAACGCATGACGCGCGGCGAACGCATCTACGCGGGCACGTGCGCCGCCTGCCATCAGGCGGAAGGGCAGGGGATTCCGGCCGTCTTCCCGCCCGTCGCGGGATCCGACTTCCTGAACGGCGACAGGGAACGGGCGATTGCGGCCGTGCTGTTCGGGCTGACGGGCCCGATTACCGTCAACGGCCAGCAGTACAACAGCGTGATGCCGGCGCTCGGCATGGGCGACGAGGACGTGGCGAACGTGCTGACCTACGTCTACAGCTCGTGGAACAACGCCGGGTTCGAAGTGACGCCGCAGGAAGTGGCGGCCGTCAGGGCGGCGGGCCCGCGCGAGGCGTCGGCCGTCGGCGTGCCGCACTGACGCGACGGCCACGCGAACGCCGGTGGCGAACGGGAGAGGGGACATGACGCACCTGCTGCGCGGCGCGATCGTGCCGGCGCTCGTGGCCGCGCTGGCCGTGGCCCAGGTCCTGTCGATGTCGATGCCGGACACATCGTCGATGGTGACCGTTCCGGCGGGCAGCTATCGTCCCCTCTATCGCCTGCCGACCGGGGTGGTCGATCGACGCGACACGCCGCGGCGCGAGGTCCACGCGTTCGCCATGGACGTTCACCCCGTGACGAACGGCGAGTTCCTGGCGTTCGTCCGCGATCACCCGGAGTGGCGTCGCTCGCAGGCGAAGAAGCTGTTCGTCGATCGCGCGTACCTGTCGCACTGGCGCGGCGATCTCGACCCGGGCCCCCTCGCTCCGCTCGACAGCCCCGTGGTCTACGTCTCGTGGTTCGCGGCGCGCGCGTACCTGAAGGCGCAGGGCAAGGACCTGCCCACCGTCGATCAGTGGGAGTACGTCGCGGCCGCCGACGAGACCGTTCGCGACGCGTCGCGGGATCCCGCCTTCCTCGCGCGTCTGCGCAGCTGGTATGGACGCACGCTGCCGCAGCCGGTGCCGCCGGCCGGCTCCGGCCTGCGGAACCTTTACGGTATCGCCGACCTGCACGGGCTCGTGTGGGAATGGACGCTCGACTTCAACTCGGCGCTCGTGACGGGCGAATCGCGCGGCGATGGGTCGATCGATGCCGGACTGTACTGCGGCAGCGGCGCAGCCGCGGCGGCCGACTTCGACAACTATCCCGCGTTCATGCGCTTCGCGTTCCGGAGCAGTCTCGAGGCGCGCTACAGCGTCGGGAGCCTCGGCTTCCGCGGCGTCCGGAACCTGTCGGGAGCGGGGCAATGATCGGACGAGGAACAACCTGCACGGCAGCGCTCGCCCTGGCTGGCGTGATGCTCGCAACCGGGTGCGGCCGACCAGCGCCCGAGCCCTGGCCACACGAGACCGACGTGTCAGACCACGAGCTGCCGGCCGGCGATCCCATCCTGGACGACGCTTCGATCTTCGACCTCGACATTCCGCTCGTCGATCAGCACGGCGACCGCTGGCGGCTCGGTGATCTCGGTGGACGTCCGATGATCGCCGCAATGATCTACACCTCGTGCACGGCGGTCTGTCTGCGCATCACGGACGAGCTGCGGCTGATCGAGCGGCAGCTCGGGGACCGGTCCGACGTGCAGTTCGTCCTGTTCTCGCTCGACCCGGGGCGCGACACGCCGGAGGCGATGAACACCTTCGCCCGTGCGCGGGGCCTGGACCCCGAGCGCTGGCGCCTGCTCGCCGCGTCCGAGGACGACGTCCGAAGCCTGGCGGCCGTGCTGGGGGTCAGGTATCAGCCGCTGCCCGACGGCGAGATCGCGCACTCGGCGCTCGTCTTCGTCATCGACGCCGACGGCGTCGTCCGCCACCGGCAGGTGGGCGTGCGGCAGGATCCGAGGGAGCTTGTCGGCGCTCTCGGCCGCGTCAGCGGTTCCTGATCAAGGCGGGCCGCCCCGCCTCGGGATGCGCGGGAGATTCGCTGACGCGCCGGTCGACCTGCCGGTAATCTCGACGAGGGCGCGGCGCTGCGGATCGTACGTGATCAACCGGACCTGTCCCGGGGCGAAGGAGCGATCGGCGGTCCACCGCAGGTCCGGCGGGACGGCTTCGCGCAGCAGGTCGCGCCCGGACTCCGTCGTGTCCGACTCCTCGATGCGCGTGAAGGTGATGTCGACAGTGGCGATGCCCGGGGCGACGTCGATCTCGCGAAAGACGTAGAGCGGACGGTCGCGGCGCAGGCCGCCCGGCATGACGCGATCGGAGACGACCAGCTCGTTGTCGACGCGCACCTCGAGCCGGTACGACGCGGCGAATCCGTCGCAGATCACCGTCTGCCGCATGTGCGCCGGCAGCGCCGCGACCTCGGAGGCGTCGCGTTCGACGCACCGCTCGATGCGTTCCGGTCGCGCGCGCCATGCGAGGCGAAGCGTGCCGGTCGTGCCTTCGCCGCTCGGCACGGGTGCCTGCGAGATCGCCGCCATGGCGGCGGTTGCGGCGAGCGCGACGACGAGACCGGCTGCGTGTCGGCGCAGGCTCATTGGGGCACCTCGTTCACCTCGGCGGCCTCGCACTCCGCCATGTCGTCCAGGTCGTCGTCGAGTCGTACGACGCGGCCAATCAGCGTCAGGTCGACGATGAAGCGCCGGAGCGCGGCAATGGCGCGGGCCGACTCCCGGGCGCCGGCGTGAATCACGCGCACGCGCGAGCGGGGCACGCGCGCCTGCAGTTCGGCGTCACGCTCGTGGAACACGCGTTCGACCAGCCAGCGGCTGCCCTCGCGATGTCGGCAGTCGCGCGTGTGGCAGGCGATGACCAGCACACCGGGAATGCCGCCCCTGATCAGCCGCTCGACGACGGACGTGTGCAGGTTGCCGGCGCAGTCGACGCCGTGAAAGGCGGCACCCTCGCGCTCCAGGAGCGTCGCAAAGGCCCCGGCGCTGTACGTGCACCCGACGACCACGACGCCGCTCGGCGGAAGCCTCGATGAATCGAGCAGCGATCCGACGGCGGCGAGCTGATCGCGGCCGGTCCGCCCGGGCGGGCCGATGCTCATCGGCGCGCACGATCCCGCGCAGATGCCGCAGCTGACGCACAGCGCCGGATCGACGCGGGCGACGGGCGTCGGCCGTCCGTCGGTGCGGGCGACCATCTCGATGGCACCGTACGGACAGTCGATCGAGCACTGCGTACATCCCGTGCACACATCCTCGTCGACCACCGACGGCATCGGCTGCCTGGCGCCGCGTCGTCGCGTCAGAAGCGGGACGACGAACAGCAGCACGCATCCGGCCGCCAGCACCCCGAGCAGCGCACCGCCACTCAGTCGCGGGGCCGGCGGGAGCCAGGGCGCGATCAACAGATCCGCCTGTATGCGTGCGTGCCGTACGAACGGATCGGCCTCGGGCGCCAGGGCGACGGGAAGGGAGACGGCGGCCGCGATCAGCAGGCCGACGACGCTCCAGAGCAGCGGTCGCGGTGGCAGCAGCCGCGGGCGCTGCAGACGCCGCACGTGCAGCCAGAACACGACGCCCATGCCGAGCGGCACGGCGACGTGCGCGAACAGCGTGACGAAAAAGAAGAACGTCGGAACCGGCCGCTCACCGGTGAACGTACGGCTGACCGGCTCGGAGAGAAAGGGCAGGCTGTCGGCCATGCGAGCGGCTTCGCGCGCGAGCCGCTCCCCGAACACGTCCCAGACCATCACGTATCCGGTCCAGGCGCACCCGACGAGCAGCACGAGCAGGACGACACCGCTCAGCCACGCCATCGCGCGCGCGCCCCAGCTTCGGGCCTGCGCGAACATGCGGATGGCGTGGACGAGGGTGAAGACGACGGCGGCTCCGGTCGCGTAGCGGTGCACACCTCGGATCGTGCGGCCGACCCACGCGTCGGCGGTGAGCCGCGCGACCGATTCCCAGGGAGCCGCGACCCGATAGAACAGCAACAGGTACAGCCCCGTCACCAGCAGCACCAGGTACAACCCGACGACGATCGTGCCGCTCTGATACAGCGGGTTCAGGCGCGCGCCGTACCAGCGATTGCACCATGCGTCGAGGCGAGAAAGCGCCGCGAGGGAGAAGCGTTCCAGCCGTTGCAGCATCGGGCCGCGACCGGTACGGAGTCTAGCGACGGGCCCGCGCGGCCCATATGACGGACGTCATACCGCCGCGCCCGCGACGGCGCTACCGTCGCGCCATGAGCAACCCGACGAACGCGCGTCGCTCCGACGATCCGCTGCCGGCCGGGCAGCGGCTGTTCGACAACGTCTTCCTGCTGCTGGCGCTCGGCCTGCTGATCATGCTGGTGCTCTACACCGGCTGGGGCTTCTGGGAGATCTACCGCCTGCCCGAGGCGCCGCTTCCCTGAGGTGCACCATGGCGCACACGCACACCGGACTGGACACGCCGCCACGGCACTGGTGGGAGCCGGCCCACCGCTCCGAGAAGGTCTGGGTCGGCATTGCCTTCGCCTGGTGCATGGTGCTCTTCGCGATGATGCCGATCTGGCACTGGAAGGGCGGCCAGAATCCTTCCGGCATCCGCAGCCGCACGACGCCCGTCGCCTTCATGGAGCGCGTGCAGGAGTTCATCACCCAGTACCAGGTGGGCGACGACCGCGGCATGCCGATCGTCGCACCGCCGCCCGGGTCCGACATCTATCTCGTGGCCTTCTCGTTCCAGTGGATGCCGATTCTGAAGCTGCAGAAGGACGTCGAGTACACGCTGCACCTGTCGTCGCTCGACGTGAACCACGGCTTCTCGCTCTATCCGCTGAACGTCAACTTTCAGGTGGTCCCCGGCTACGACTACGGGCTGCGGGTGACCCCCACGGCTGCGGGTGACTTCCGGATCATCTGCAACGAGTTCTGTGGAATCGGCCATCACGTCATGGTCGGTCGCGTCATCGTTGACGACGCGCCGGCCGTCGCCGGGGCAGGAGGTGGACGATGACGACGTCAGCTGCGAGCCCTCCCGTGTTCCGCACGTGCCCGGCGACCGGCCGGCGCGTCCACCTGCCCGCCGAGCGGCTCATCAAGGTCCACGCCGTCAGCTCCGTCGTCGCGCTGCTCGTCGGCGCGATTGCGGCCGTTCTGCTGGTGCTCACGCGGTGGCAGGCCGTTCACCTGCTGCCTGCCGACTGGTTCTACCGGATCCTCGGCGTGCACGGCATGAGCATGCTGATCTTCTTCATCATCTTCTTCGAGATGGCGGTGCTGATCTTCGCGAGCACTGTGCTCATCAACAGCCGGCAGCCGGCGCTGAGGACGAGCTGGCTGGCCTACGTCCTCATGCTCGGCGGCGCGCTGATGGTCGAGTGGATGATGTGGTCGGGCCGGGCCGACGTGCTGTTCACGTCGTACGTGCCGCTGCGCGCCGACCCGCTGTTCTATCTCGGCGTGATCCTGTTCGCCGTCGGCGCGCTGATCACCGTCGGCATCTTCTTCGCGTCGCTCGTCATCGCGAAGCGCGAAGGACGGCACGAGGGCTCGCTGCCGCTCGTCGTGTACGGCGCGATGACAGCGGCGATCATCGCGGTCATCACGCTCGTGCACGGCGCGGCCATCTACATGCCCACCTATCTGTGGTCGCTCGGCCTCATGGAGGTGGATCCGCAGGTGTACCGGATGGTGTGGTGGGGCCTCGGACATTCGTCGCAGCAGATCAACGTGGCCGCGATGGTGGCCATCTGGTACATGCTCGGCGCGCTGACGGTCGGCGCCGTCGTGCTCAACGAGAAGATCAGCCGCTCGGCGTTCGTGCTCTACATCCTGTTCATCTCGATGGCGTCGGCCCACCACCTGCTGGTCGACCCGGGCATGGGGCCGGCGTGGAAGATCGTCAACACGAGCTATTTCATGTATATGGCCGTGCTCGCGTCGATGATCCACGGCTTCACGGTGCCGGCCGGCATGGAGCTCGGCATGCGGCTGCGCGGCTTCACGCAGGGGCTGTTCGACTGGCTGCGCCGCGCGCCGTGGGGCGACCCCGGCTTCAGCTCGCTGATGTTCTCGGTGGTTGTCTTCGGGTTCGTCGGCGGCATCACCGGGGTGACGATCGGCACCGAACAGATCAACATCATCGTCCACAACACGCTGCGCGTGCCCGGTCACTTCCACGCGACGGTCGTGAGCGGTACCGCCATGGCGTTCATGGGCGCCACCTACTACCTGATCCCGCTCATCTTCCGCCGCAAGGTGGCCTTCTGGCCGCTGGCGAAGGTCCAGCCGTACCTGTTCGCCGGCGGCATGCTCGTCTTCACGCTGTCGATGACCTTCGCCGGGAGCTTCGGCGTGCCGCGGCGCCACTGGGACATCAGCTTCAGCATGGCGCCTTTCGACGTGCAGTTCAGTCCCGTCGTCGACGTGCTGCTCGCCGTGGTCGCGCTGGGCGGACTGACGGCCGCCACCGGGGCGTTCGCCTTCATCGCGATTGCGGTGGCGTCGGTGTTCTTCGGCGAGCGCCTCGAGACGATCCCCACCGGTCGAGCCGTGCCGGGCATTCCGCCGGGACTGACGCACCCGCCCCGGCACGCCGACGACGTCGACGAGCGCAACGCGGCGCTGCACGCGGTGAGCCGGCTCGGACCGGCGCCGGGGACGCTCGTGCTGGTCTTCGTGTTCCTCGCCGCCTTCGTCCTCTACTTCTACGTGAACTGGAAGGTGCTGTCGTTCCTGTGGAGGATCGGGTGATGTCGGCGCGCCGGTTGCCGGCCCTGGCCGTGGCGGCGCTGGCGGCCATCCTGGCAATCACGGCCGGATGGTGGGCCCTGGCGCTGTGGCCGGTGGGGCGGGACGGACCGGCCTGGGTGACGGTGACGCGTGCCGTCTGTTTCGGCGCGGCGCGCGACGAACTGCCGAACGCCGGCGGCTGGGTCCTGCTCGTCGGGCAGCCGCTCGGCATGCTCGGGATCCTGTTGACCGCCTGGGGGCGTGAGCTGCGGGCGGGACTGCGGGCGCTGCTGTCCCGCCTGTCGGGTCAACTGGCGACCGGCGTCGTGGCCGCCGCGATGGTGGCCGGCCTGAGCGGCGTCGTCGCCCGCGTGGCCGGCGCCGATGCCGAACGGTTCGTCCCCGACGTCGATGCGGCTATCACGGCCGCCCTGACGCGAATCGACAACGACGCGCCAGCGATGGCGCTGGTGAATCAGCGCGGCGAGACGGTGACGCTCGAGGCGTTTCGCGGCCGGCCCGTGCTGGTGACGTTCGCCTTCGCGCACTGCGGGACGATCTGTCCGCTCGTGGTGAGTGACGTGACGACGGCCGCGTCGATTCTGGTCGACGACGCACCGGTCGTGCTGATCCTGACGCTCGATCCCTGGCGCGATACACCGTCGCGGCTGCCGACGATCGCCAGGGCGTGGAGGCTGGGCGGCGGGGCGCATGTGCTGTCGCATCCGGATACGACGATCGTCGAGCGGACGCTGAACGCCTGGCGCGTCCCGCGTGTGCGGAACGAGCGCACGGGGGACGTATCGCATCCGTCGCTCGTCTACGTGCTCGATCGGCAGGGACGGATTGCCTACGCGGTGCCCGGCGGTGTCGAGACCATCGTCGCAGCGGTGCGAGGACTCTGAGACCGATCGGGCGGCGCGTGACGCAGCCCGTCCGGCGCAGATGCGGCGACTTCCGAAGTCCTCAGTTTCCGCCGCGCCGCAGCTGGTGGTTTACAACGAGCACGGCGACGAAGAGGCCGAGTCCGACCGCCTGGTGCAGCAGCGCCAATACGAGCGGCACGTGAGTCAGCAGCACTCCGATGCCCAACGCGACCTGCACTCCCACCAGCACACCGCTGACGTTGGCTGCCTCGCGTGCGGCGCGCGTGGTACGGGCACCTCGGACTTCGACAACGAGCCAGGCGACCACTGCGGCGGCGACGACAGCAAACCAGCGGTGAATCCAGTGCACGGCGGCGGGTGAGGCCGTGAGGGCCGCCCACCAGGAGCCGCCGGTGTCGAACAGGCCCGCCGGCACGAGTGAGCCGCCCATCAGCGGCCACGTGTACGACACGTGGCCGGCCTTGAGTCCCGCCACCAGGCCGCCGTACGCGATCTGCACGACGATGACCGCGAGGGCGACGAGACCGAGCGTCGAGTGGCGGGTGGCGGCCGGACGATGGATGGCCGGTCCGTTCCGGTCGTCGAGGCTCATCGCCGTCCATGTGGTGAGGGCGAGAAGCAGCAGGGCCGCGAGCAGGTGGATCGTCAGCCGGTAGTGACTGACGGCCGGTTCATCCAGCAGCCCGCTGCTCACCATGAACCAGCCGAGAAACGCCTGCAGCAGGAAGAGCAGCGCGATGGCCACGAAAACGCCGATCCGGCGCCGCGGGATCGCCCCGCGCCACACGAACCACGCGAGCGGGACCGCGAGGTACAGGCCGGCCAGGCGCGCGATGAGTCGGTGCGCCCATTCGATGTAGAAGATGCGGCGGTAGCCGTCGATCGGCATCGCGTGATTGACGAGCTGGAACTCCGGCGTCTGCCGGTACTTTGCGAACTCGGTCTCCCACGCCTCGGTGCCGATGGGCGGCAGGATGCCGATGATCGGATTCCACTCGACGATTGACAGGCCCGAGCGTGTCAGCCGGACGAAGCCTCCGAAGACGATGAGCCCGAAGGTGAGTGCGGCAAGCCCATAGAGCCAGCGCACGAGGCGCCGGGCCCGGACAGCAGCGTCTGGAATGGGCGGGGGAGCCATGGTGACCTCGTTGCAGTCAGCGCGGGGTGACGCCGGTGGAGCGGGAGGCGCGACGGAACGCGGCTTCGAGCAGCACCGGCGTCCGGAGCTCATGCACCTTTCCCGGCGGCGGTTCGTTGTGCTCCACGAACGGCACGCCGTCGTCGAGCACGAAGCCGGCGCGGCCGAGCTCGGCGACGAGCTGTTCGCGCGTGAGGAACGTCTGCGGCTGTCCCGAGAACTCGCTGTACGCGTACGGCTCGCCCTCGACCGGCTGCAGGTCGGGCGGCAGCGTCCGGCGCGAGAACGTGAAGACGAACAGCGCGGCGTGCGGCGCAGCGACCCGCGCGGCTTCCTCGAGCGCGCGGCGGAATTCGGCGAGTGAGGCCGCGAGGTTCCAGATTCCGTGCGCCACGATCAAATCGCACGACGCGTCGGCGATCGGCAGCACGTCCATCGGTGCGACGATGAGGTGGACGCCCTGCGCGACACCTTCGGCCCGGGCGCGGCTGGCGGCGGCCTCGAGCATCGGCCACGACAGGTCGGCCCCGACGACCTGCCAGCCGCGCGCGGCGAGCGGGACGGCGCTGCGGCCGGCGCTGCAGCCGCTGCCGAGCACGTGTCCGCTGCCGACGCGCCGTCGTTCGCGAT
>QGVF01000079.1 GCA_003242705.1 Acidobacteriota bacterium | reverse complement strand
GTGTGGCAGGAGGTGTCGAACGTGCGGACAGGCCGTTGGCTCAGACCTGTCGACCGTTTGTGGTCAGCCTGACGGTGATGCGCCACGGGTCGGTCGCCAGCACCGCATCGCCGTCCCGCTCGAGCGTGACGCCGGCGGTTTCGAGGCGCTGCGCCACGGCCTCGACGTCGGCCGCCGTCGGCAGCACCAGCTCCCACCACAGCAGCCGCGCGTGGTCGTCGTCGGCAATCGGGGCACCGGCGGCCCAGATGTTCAGGCCGACGTGATGGTGATAGCCGCCGGCCGAGACGAACAGCGCGCCGGGAAAGCTCGTCACCGTCGGTTCCAGGCCGAGCGTCGCCACATAGAAATGATGCGCGCGCTCGAGATCGCCGACGAAGTGATGGACGTGTCCGATCACGGTGCCATCGGGGGCTGCCGCCCAGGATGTCTGGCCGGCGGCCGCCACGACGCCGTCGAGATCGAGTGGCAGCGTGTCGCCGACGAGCTCACCGTCGCGATACACCCAGTCTTCGCGCGGCACGTCGCGGTAGACCTCGACCTGCAGGCCGTCGGGATCGACCAGGTAGAGCGCCTCGCTGAAGAGGTGGTCGGCGCCGCTGAACCGCTGTCCCTGATTCGCCGCATGTACGACGAAGCGCCCGAGATCGGCGCGTGAGGGGAGCAGCACGGCGAAGTGGTAGAGCCCGAGCAGGCCGCGCCGCGGCACCGGCTTCGCCCCGGGGCGCTCGTGCAGCTCGACGAGCACGCGGCCGTCGGCCGTTCCGAGCCGCGCGATCCGCTGCCCGCCGTGCTCGTGCTGTTCGATCGGCTGCAGGCCGAGCACGCCGCGGTAGAAGGTCAGCGACGCGTCCAGGTCGGCAATCTGCAGGGCCACGCGCCCGACGTGCGCCGATGGCGGCAGGGCGACGGAAGGACGTTCAGACAGTCGCGTGCGCATGTCGAGCCTCCGCGGCCGCTCAGCCGAGGGCGGTCAGCCTGGCGTGGCTGTTCTGCCGCTCGGTGTACTCGATCGCCCATGTCGAAGGGAAGAGCAGGACGTCCCGGCCGCTGCGGTCGGTGGCGAACAGCACGCTCGACGGAACGTCGGTAATCTCCTGCGGCGGCGTCAGCAGCCACCGCGCTGCCACGAAGGACAGCGGCTCGATGCGGCTCTCGACGTTGTACTCGCTCTTCAGCCGCGCGACGATGACGTCGAACTGCAGCGCGCCGGCGACGCCGACGATCGGCTCGCGCCCGCCCTGCACGGGATAGAACACCTGCATCAGCCCTTCTTCCTCGAGCTGCTGGATGCCGTCGTCGAACTGCTTCCGGCGGGCGTTCTCGAGCCGCAGCCGGCCGAAATGTTCGGCCGGGAAGCGCTCGATTGGTGGAAAGGTGACCGGCGTGCCGGCGTAGAGGGTGTCACCAATCGCCACCCGCCCGGGGTTGACGATGCCGACGATGTCGCCGGCGCAGGCTTCGGTGGCGGTCTGACGGTCGCGGCCGAACATGCGGTACGGGCGTGAGATGCGCAGCGTATCGTTCGTGCGCGCGTTGGTCACGACCATGTCCTTCAGCAGTCGTCCGGAACAGACGCGGACGAAGGCCACGCGGTCGCGGTGCCGCGGGTCCATGTTCGCCTGAATCTTGAAGACGAAGCCGCTGAAGTGGGCGGCGGCCGGCTCGATGAGCCGGTCGCCGGCCTGCCGCGGCCGCGGCGCCGGCGCCAGACGCGTGAGCGCGCGCAGGAACGGCTCGAGGCCGAAGTTGTGCAGGGCGCTGCCGAAGTACACGCCGGTGAGCCGCCCGTCCAGGTACGCCTCCTCGTCGAACGTCGCGCCTGCCGTCATGACGAGCTCCATGCCTTCATGAAACTCGCGATACGCGTACTCGCCGACGAGTTCCTCGACGCGCGGATCGTCCCACGACGTCACCTCGACCGGCGCGCGCCGCTGCCCCTGCAGGTGCCGTTCGTAGAGCAGCAGCGTGCGGTCCTCCAGGCTGTAGACGCCGCGGAAGCGATCGCCGCGGCCGACCGGCCAGTTCATCGGCGCGGCGGCAATTCCGAGCACGCTCTCGATTTCATCGAGCAGTTCGAGCGGGTCGCGCCCGGGATGATCGAGCTTGTTGACGAAGGTAAGCACCGGCAGGCGGTGACGTCGGCACACCTCGTAGAGTTTGCGCGTCTGTGACTCGATGCCCTTGGCCGCGTCGATCACCATGACGACGCTGTCGGCCGCCACGAGCGAGCGATACGTGTCTTCGCTGAAGTCCTTGTGTCCGGGTGTGTCGAGCAGCGTCAGGTGGCAGCCGTCGAGATCGAACTCGAGCGCCGTCGACGTGAGTGAGATTCCCCGTTCCTGTTCCATCGCCATCCAGTCGGAGACGACGTGACGGCGGGAGCGGGCGCCGCGGACGGCACCGGCCAGCTCGATCGCGCCGGCGTACAGCAGCAGCTTCTCGGTGAGCGTGCTCTTGCCCGCGTCCGGGTGGGAAATGATGGCGAACGTCCGCCGCGCGGCTACCTGCGCGGCGAGCTCATCGGCGGTCGAAGCGTGGGACATGAGGCGATCGCAACCTGCCGGGGAGTATGTCGCCGCCAGGTCATCCCGTCATTTTCGCACAGCACATGGACGCAGCCGGCCTTCGACGCGTCGCGAGGCGCGAGGGATGAGAGAGATGAAGACAGGATGAAATGATTCGGCGCACTCTGCCGTAAGGTGTACCATTCCGAACCGTTTCCACCGCAGGAAACGCGAATGGCATTCGTTCCGGCAGCGTGCGGGAACGGGTGCGGCTCCCGGCCGTGCCGGAACGCGGCGGGATCTGTCTGCAGGCAGAAGGACGTTTCATGGTGACGCATACTCGACGACGCTCCAGGGCCGTGATGCTCCCCGCGCCCCTCATGGGGGGGGCGGCCGCCTACCCCCTGCCGGCCCGGCCCCGGGGCCCCCCCCCCGCCCCGCCGGCACCGGCACCGCCGCAGGCGGGTGGAGGCGGAGGATTCGGGCCGGGGCGCGGCGGTCCCGGCAACTTCGGCGCCGACTGGGGTGAGGTCGATCCGATCCAGCCCAGGCGCCCTGAGGAGCAGGCCCAGACGTTCCTGCTGCCGACCGGCTACCGCATGGAACCGGTCATCGCCGATCCCGACATCATCATGCCGGTGGCGATGGAATGGGACGGCAACGGCCGCATGTACGTCGTGGAGATGCGGACGTACATGCTCGACGCCGACGGGCGCGACAAGTACGAGCCGCTCAGCCGCATCAGCCGGTGGGAGGATCGCGACGGCGACGGGACGTGGGAGACGCACACGGTCTTCGTCGACAACCTCGTCCTGCCGCGCATGGTCCTGCCGCTCGACGGCAACAGCATCCTGACCAACGAGACCGAGACGCACGACATCGTCAAGTGGACGGATACCGATGGTGACGGTGTGGCCGATCGGCGCGAGCTCTGGTACACGGGCATCGGCCGTCCGGGTGCGAACCTCGAGCACCAGCAGTCCGGCTTCGTCTGGAGCATGGACAACTGGATCTACAGCACCTACAACGCGTTCCGGATCCGGTGGACACCCGACGGGATTCTGCGCGAGCCGACCGGGCCGAACGGCGGCCAGTGGGGGCTGACGCAGGACGAGGACGGCAAGATGTGGTTCGTCGACGCCGGCGGTGAGCGCGGGCCGATGAACTTCCAGGTGCCGATCCACTACGGCGCCTTCACCGTGCCCGATCAGTTCGAGCCCGGCTTCCAGGTGGTGTGGCCGGCGCCCAGCATCGGCGACATGCAGGGCGGCATGATGCGCATCCGCATGCCGCTGAAGAACCTCAACCACTTCACGGCCACGACGGGCCCGGAGATCGTGCACGGGCACCGCCTGCCCGACGATCTGCGCGGCAGCCTGCTCTTCACCGAGCCGGTCGGTCGCCTGATTCGCCAGGCGCTCATCGTCAAGGAGGAAGGGCTGACGCAGCTGCGCAACGCCTATCCCGGGACGGAGTTCCTGCTCGGGACCGATCCCCTGTTCCGACCGGTCAACATCAAGACCGGGCCGGACGGTACGCTTTACATCGCCGACATGTACCAGGGGATCATCCAGGAATCGCAGTGGACGCCGCGCGGCTCCTACCTGCGCGCCAAGATCGAGCAGTACCAGCTCGACCGCATCAACCAGTACGGCCGCATCTGGCGGCTGCGGTACGACGGTTACCCGGCGGGCGGGCCGAACACGCCCGCGTCGCCGGCGATTCCGCTCGACCTGACGAAGCCGCGGATGCTCGACGAGACGCCGGCCGAGCTCGTCCGGCACTTCGAGCATCCGAATGCCTGGTGGCGCAACAGTGCCCAGCGGCTCCTGGTGCTGCGGCAGGATCGATCGGTCGTGCCCGCGCTCGAGCAGATGGCGCGGACGTCCGACATCCTGACGGCGCGCTTCCACGCACTCTGGACGCTCGAAGGGCTCGGCGCGCTCGACGCGTCGCTCGTCCGCGAGGCGATGGCCGACACGAACCCGCGGATGCGGGTGCAGGGGATCCGGGTGAGCGAGACGCTTTACAAGGCCGGTGATCGGTCATTCGAAGAGGATTACCGCCGCCTGCTGAACGATTCCGATCCCGACGTGGTCATCCACGCGATGCTGACGCTCAACGTGCTGAAGGTGCCGGGTGCCGTCGGTGCCATCCGGCCGGTGGTCGAGGCCAGCCGCTTCAAGGGCGTCAGGGAGATCGGTGGCCAGCTGCTCGAGCGCGCGGCGGCGGCGGTCGGCCGCGCCGGCGCCGGCATGCCGCCGGAGGCCGTGGCCTCGATCGAGCGCGGCGAGGCGATCTACAACGAGCTCTGCTTCGCCTGCCACGGCGAAGATGGCCGCGGCGCGCGCTTCGAAGGCGCTGCCATCGGCGTGACGCGCGCCCCCTCGCTCGAGGGCTCGCCGCGCGTCACCGGGCACCGCGACTACGTCATCAAGGTCCTGCTGCACGGCATGACCGGTCCGATCGACGGGCAGTCCTACACGGAAGTGATGATTCCGATGGGGCAGAACTCCGACCAGTGGATTGCCGACGTCGCGTCGTTCGTCCGCAACAGCTGGGGCAACACCGCCTCGGTGATTACCGAAGACGACGTCGCGCGCGTGCGCGCCTCCACGACCGATCGCACGGTGAGCTGGACGGCGGCGGAGCTCGAAGCGACCGTTCCGGCACTGCTCGAGCCGACGCCGGCCTGGGAGGCGACCGCGAGCCACAATCCCGAGATGGCCTCGCGCATCCTGGGCCTCGGGCCGCCCAATCAGTCGTGGACGTCGATGGTGCCGCAGGCCCCGGGGATGTACGTCCAGATCACGATGCCGGCCGAGACCCGCATCGCCGAAGTGCAGATCGATACGCCTCCGGTCGGCTTCGGACGGGGCGGTCGCGGTCGCGGGGGTGACGCCGGACCACCGCCCTCGCCGGGATTCGCACGCGGCTACGAAGTGCAGGTCTCGACGGACGGGACGACCTGGACGACGGTCGCCCAGGGCACGGGCTCGCCGCAGACGACGGTCGTGCTGCTCGACGAGCCGGTGAACGCACGCTTCGTGCGGATCAACCAGACGGCCGCGGCGGCCGATGCCCCGGCCTGGCAGATCCAGCGCGTGCGGCTCTACGAGCTGCCGGCCCGCTAGTCGCTGGCGAGGTTCGATCGGTGGGAAGCCCCGTCCGGCCTGCGCCGGGCGGGGCTTCCGTGTTTCAGGCGCCCAGGCGCAGCAGGACAGCCCCATAGAATAGGAGCCATGTTGACCCGGCCTTCGTCCCGACTGCTGTTGATGGCCCCGGCGTTTGCCGCCGTCACGCTGCAGGGCGCCGCGCAGGAACGCGAGCGCACCGAGATCCCTGAGGAGTACACGTGGAACCTGGCGGAGATCTATCCGTCGATCGACGCCTGGCGGGCGGCCAGGGACGAGATTGCGCGGCAGGTCCCGACCCTCGCCGAGTTCCAGGGCCGGCTCGGCTCGTCGGCGGCCGTGCTGGCCGATGCCATGGATCGCTACTGGGAGCTGCACCGGCAGCTCTCGCGCGCCTACGCCTACGCGTACATGCTGGCCGATCAGGACACCCGCAACGACACCCACGAGGGCATGCGGCAGGAGATGGTTCAGCTGGCGTCGAGGTTCGGCGCGGCGGCGGCCTACATCGAGCCCGAGATTCTCGCGCTGCCGGAGGGCACGGTCGAGCGGATGCTTGCCGACGAGCCGCGTCTGGCGCCGTACCGGGTGTATCTCGAGGACGTGCTGCGCCGCGCGCCGCACACGCTGTCGCCGGCTGAAGAGAAGCTGCTGGCCGACGTCGGGCCGCTGGCCGGGTCGCCGTCGGGCATCTACAACATCCTGACGAACGCTGACTTTCCGTACCCGGTGGTCCGGCTGAGCGACGGGACGGAAGTCCGCATCAACCAGGCAAACTACAGCGCGCTGCGTGCGAGCCGGAACCGGGCCGATCGCGAAGCGGTCATGTCGGCCTATTTCGAGGCGCTCGGCGCCTTCAGCCGGACGTTCGGGACGACCATGAACGCGAGCGTGCAGCGGGCGCTGTTCGTGGCGCGCGCGCGCCGCTACGAGTCGACGCTCGAGGCGACGCTCAACGGTCCCAACATTCCGGTGTCGGTCTACACGCGGCTCATCGAGGGTGTCAACCGCCATCTGCCGAGCTTCCACCGCTACCTGCAGCTGCGCCGGCGGATGCTCGGGGTCGACGAGCTGCACTACTACGACCTGTATGCGCCGCTCGTCGACTCGGTCGATCTCAGCTACACGCCCGAGGAGGCGGCCGCGCTCGTGAAGGCGGCGATGGCGCCGCTCGGTCCGGAGTACCTGGAGGCGCTCGAGCGGGCGTTCGGCGGGCGGTGGATCGACTGGTACCCGACGCCGGGCAAGCGATCCGGGGCGTATTCGCACGACGGCGCGTTCGACGTGCACCCGTACATGCTGCTCAACTACAACGGCCGGTACGACGACATGAGCACGCTCGCGCACGAGCTCGGTCACGCGATGCACAGCTACTTCGCGCAGCGCACGCAGCCGTACCCGATGGCCGACTACCCGACGTTCGTGGCCGAGGTCGCCTCGACGTTCAACGAGTCGCTGCTCGTCGACTACCTGCTCCGCACGATCGACGATGACGACGTGAAGCTGTCGCTGCTCGGCAGCTACCTCGAGAACATCAAGGGCACGGTGTTCCGGCAGACGCAGTTCGCCGAGTTCGAGCTTGCGATGCACCGCATGGCGCAGGAGGGACGGCCGCTCACGGGCGCCGCGCTCGCCGAGCTCTACATGGAGATCACGAAAAAGTACTACGGGCACGACGCGGGTGTCACCGTCGTCGACGACTACATCGCGCACGAGTGGAGCTTCATCCCGCACTTCTACCGCGACTTCTACGTGTTCCAGTACGCGACGTCGTTCACCGCGTCCGAGGCGCTGGCGCAGAAGGTGAAGGAGGGCGATGCGGACGCCGTGCGCCGGTACCTCGACTTCCTCAAGTCGGGCGGATCGAAGTATCCGATCGACCTGCTCCGCGACGCCGGCGTCGACATGACGACGGACGAGCCGCTGGATCTGACGATTCGAGAGATGAACCGCGTGATGGACCAGATGGAGCGCCTGCTGGAGGCCCGGGAGGGGCGTCGCTGAACGTCCCCTTCGGTCTGGTCAGCCTACTGGAGTTCCGCGGGGCCGGCGGTTCAGCAGCCGGTCGGGGCGCCGAGCTTGAAGACGTGCGGCGCCGGCCGCTTCACGGCGTTGCGGCAGTCGACCACCAGGCGCGCGTGCCGGACGACCGCGTCGTAGTCGATGCTGCGGTGATCGGTCAGAATCGCGACGCAGTCGACCGTCGCCAGCAGCTCGGGCGTGAGCGGAGTCGACTCCATGTCGATGCCGGCCGCCCATTCGTCGGCCGGGATGCGCGCGACGTAGGGGTCGTGGTACGAGAGGCGTGCGCCGCGCCGGTCGAGCTCGGCCATCACGTCGATGGCGGGTGATTCGCGGAAGTCGTCGATGTCACGCTTGTACGCGACGCCGAGGATGAGGACCGACGAGCCACGCACCGGCAGCGCGCGGGTGTTGAGCGCGTCGGAGATCTTGTGCACGACGTGCTGCGGCATGGCGCCGTTGACGTAGCCCGCCAGCTCGATGAAGCGCGCCTCGAACCCGACCTCCTTGACCTTCCAGGACAGGTAGAACGGATCGATCGGGATGCAGTGGCCGCCCAGACCGGGTCCCGGGTAGAACGGCATGAACCCGAACGGCTTGGTCGCCGCCGCCTCGACGACTTCCCACACGCTGATGCCGAGCCGGTCGCACATGAGCGCCAGCTCGTTGACCAGGCCGATGTTGACCGCCCGGAACGTGTTCTCGAGCAGCTTCACCATCTCGGCGACCCTGGGCGAGCTGACCTCGACGACCGTGGCGACCGAGGCGCTGTAGAGCTCGCACGCCAGCCGGGTGCAGACGGGCGTGTGGCCGCCCACCACCTTCGGCACGTTGCGCGTGTTCCAGGTCTCGTTGCCCGGATCGACGCGCTCGGGCGAGAAGGCCAGGAAGAAATCGCGGCCGGCCACGAGTCCCTGTTTTTCGAGCAGCGGCCGCACGATTTCGTCGGTCGTGCCCGGGTACGTCGTCGACTCGAGGATGACGAGCTGGCCCGGCCGCAGGTACTGTGCGATCGTCTCCACGGCCGAGACGACGAACGAAAGATCGGGATCGCGCGTCTTCCGCAGCGGCGTCGGCACGCAGATGTTGATGGTGTCGAGCACGGCGACCGCCGCCGGGTCGGTCGTCGCCGACAGCCGGCCCGCAGCGCGGAAGCCGGCGACGTCGGTATCGGGTACGTCGCGGATGTAGGACCGCCCGGCGTTGACGGACTCGACCTTGCCGGGGTCGAGATCGATGCCCAGCGTTTCGAACCCGCCGCGGGCAAACTCGACGGCCAGCGGGAGTCCGACGTAGCCGAGTCCGACGACGCCGACTTTCGCCGTGCGGCGGGCAAGCTTGTCGGACAGGGCCGCGGCAAGGGAGTTGGCGGCGACGGGATTCTGCGACGTCAGGGCATCAGGCATTGGTCGATGGCCGAGGGCCGGTCGTCATTATGTACCGGGAAGCCGGCCGGCATCGACTGTGGTGTAATGCAGGAACAGGGGAGAGCCATGCTGATCCGGAGCCGGAAGTCCTGGGAGCTGCCGTACTCGGCCGTCACCCCGGAACCCATCTACCGATCGCGGCGCGAGTTCATGCGCACGGCGACGGCCGGGCTGCTCGGAGCGGCTGCCGGAACCGCCATCGCCTGCGGCGACGCCGACAGTGCGGTCGGCGCACAGGGCCGGCTCACGGCGACGCGCAACGCGAAGTACAGCGTTGCCGACCCGCCCAACAGCTTCGAGCACATCACCAGCTACAACAACTTCTACGAGTTCGGCCTCGATAAGGACGATCCGGCGCGGTATGCCGGCCGGCTGAAGGTCGAGCCGTGGAGCGTGAAGGTCGACGGGCTCGTCGGCAGGCCCGGGACCTACGGCGTCGACGAGCTGGTCGACTTCAACGCGCTCGAGGAGCGGATCTACCGGCTGCGCTGCGTGGAAGCCTGGTCGATGGTCATCCCGTGGATCGGCGTGCCGCTGGCCAGCGTGCTGCAGAAGGTCGAGCCGTTGCCGGCGGCCCGCTTCGTCGAGTTCACCACGGTCGAGCGGCCGTCGGAGATGCCGGGGCTCCGCGTACCGGTCCTCGAGTGGCCCTACCGCGAGGGGCTGCGCCTCGACGAAGCGATGCACCCGCTTTCGTTCATGGTCGTGGGCCTGTACGGCCAGGTCCTGCCGAACCAGAACGGCGCCCCGCTCCGCGTCCACAGCCCGTGGAAGTACGGGTTCAAGGGTGCGAAGTCGATCGTGCGCATCCGGCTCACCGATCGCCAGCCGCGCACGAGCTGGCCGACGATGGCACCGCACGAGTACGGGTTCTACGCGAACGTCAATCCCGAGGTCCCGCACCCGCGATGGAGCCAGGCGCGGGAACGCCGGCTGCCCGACTTCTTCGCCCGCACGCCGACGCTCATGTTCAACGGTTACGGCGACGAGGTGGCGAGCCTCTACGCCGGCATGGACCTGCGCCGCAACTTCTGATGAATAGCGGGCGCCCGATGAACGGCGCGTCGAGGCGAAGGCGGCGTCCGCCGCAGGGGACCGCGATTCGGTAATGCCGGCACGGCTCTTCTACTGGCTCGTCTTTGCCGCGGCTGCCGCGCCGGGAGGCGTGCTGGCCTGGCGTGCGTGGACGGGCGATCTGGGCGTCAACCCGGCCGAGACGCTCCTGCACACGTCCGGGCGCTGGGCGCTGGGTATCCTCATCGCCACCCTGGCGGTCACCCCGATCCGGCGTCTGACCGGCTGGAACCGCATTCAGCAGGTGCGCCGCATGGTGGGGCTCTGGTCGTTCACCTACGCGCTGGCGCACTTCCTTCTGTACGCCGTCTTCAACCATCTGGGCGACATCCGGGCGATCTGGGCCGACGTCGTGGAGCGGCCGTTCATCCTGAGCGGCATGGCGGCGCTGGTCATCCTGACGGTCCTGGCGGCCACCTCGCCGGCTGCCATGGTGCGGCGGCTCGGGCGCCGCTGGCGGACCATTCACCGGTTCGTCTATCCGGCCGCCGTGCTCGGCGTGGTGCACTTCGCCTGGGGCCAGAAGGCCGACATCCGCGAGCCGCTGGTGTGGGGTGGGGTCCTGGGGCTGCTGCTGCTGGTCAGGGTGGCGGCCTGGGCCGGGCGTCCGGCCTCCCGCCAGGTCGAGGTAACTCGTTGAGCGGACGGATCTTTTCGGAATCAGGCCGCCCGATCGGTGTCCCCGGCGGCCCGCTCAGTGGCCGATTCGGCCCGTTGAGAACTTTTCGGTTGGGCCCTGCCCCGGCTGCCCGTATCCTTCCGCCCGTGGGGCGTATTGCCTCTGCGGGGCACACCGGACCCGTTCACCAGTGAGGATTCGATAACCATGTACAAGCCGATCAAGTACGTCGAAAAGGGGCTGACCTACGTCGCGCGCGGCGCCTGGACCGTTTTCGACGCGTTGAACAGCATCAAGCCGAACGAATCGTTCACGCCGAAGTGGTCCGACAAGCCGCTGCTGAAGTCCTGGGAGAAGGTGAAGCCGCCGCTCGGCTGGCCCCGTGAGACCGACTCGCTCTGCCCGGTCTGCGTGCGTGAGGCGCGCAAGGAGATCCTCGAGGGCAAGCGCGACTATCGGGTGCTCCTGACCGAGAAGGTGGGCGAGATCAAGGCCACCATCCTCGAGAAGGACGGGAAGATCATGATGGTCAAGGACTGTCCGATCCACGGGCACTTCGAAGACGTCATGTCGATTGACCCGGCCTTCTTCCGGCACCTGGAAGAGAGCTACCCGGGCTCGGACATCCGCGCCCATAACGACGAGAAGCTGCACAACCACGGGTCGTCGACGATCAAGTACGGCCGCGGGTCGGTGCTGACGATCGACCTGACCAACCGCTGCAACATGATGTGCGACCCGTGCTTCATGGATGCCAACCAGGTCGGCTTCGTCCATGAGCTCAGCTGGGACGAGATCAAGACGCTGCTCGACAACGCGATCTCGATCAAGCCGCGGCGCCAGATGTCGGTGCAGTTCTCGGGTGGCGAGCCGACGCTGTCGCCCTACTTCCTCGACGCCATCCGCTACGCGCGCAAGGTGGGCTACAACTCGGTGCAGGCGGCCACCAACGGCATCGAGTTCGCCAAGAGCCCCGAGTTCGCCAAGGCGGCGGCCGAGGCCGGCCTGCGCTACGCCTACCTGCAGTTCGACGGGATCGGCAACGCGGCCAACTCGCACCGCCTCGTCGGCAACCTGTTCGACGTCAAGCTGCGCGCCATCGAGAACCTCTGGCGCGCCGGCGTCGACATCGTCCCGGTCACGACGATCGTCAACGGCGTCAACAACGAGCAGGTGGGCCGCATCATCCGGTTCGCGCTCGACAACCCGAAGAAGATCTCGTTCCTGTCGTTCCAGCCGGTCTCGTTCACGGGCCGCGACGAGGAGATCACCGACGAGCGGCGGCACGCGCAGCGCTACACGCTGTCGCACCTCGCCCACGACGTGAAGAACCAGACCGGGCTCGGTGAGCCGGTGCGCGACTGGTTCCCGATTTCCTTCATGGGCACCTTCACCGACTGGGCCGACCTGGTGCACGGCCCGACGGCCGAGTGGGGCCAGCTCAACTGCGGCTGCCACCCGAACTGCGGCGTCGGCATGGCCGTCATGGTCGACAAGGAGACGAAGGAAGCCGTGCCGGTGACGGCGTTCCTCAAGGGCGAGCAGCTCGCGAAGGACATCGCCCGGGTCAACGACGCGGCGCGCGGCCGCACCCTGTCGGTGATCGGCATGGCGCTCGCGCTCATGAAGAACTACGACCCGTTCAAGGCGCCGACGCACTTCAAGCTGACCGACCTGCTGAAGAAGTTCGACAAGACGTTCGGCGCCACGAAGGGCGCGCGTCAGGGCAAGTACGGCAAGGTCGAGGGCGACCGCACCGAGGCCGACATCGAGAAGCGCCGGTCCGATCGCTGGAACTTCCTGTTCATCGCGGGCATGTGGTTCCAGGACCTGTTCAACTACGACTTCCGGCGGACCGAGCGGTGCATCATCCCGTACGCGACGCAGGAGGGCGAGATCAGCTTCTGCGCCTACAACACGGGCATCGGCTGGCGTCAGATCATCGAGAAGATGCACATGACGGCCACGCTCACCAAGTGGTACGAGGAGCACGGCCGCCACGAGATCTTCGCCGGCAACAAGAAGGTGGCGCTCGACTCGACCGCGCACTCGCTCGAGCTCGACCCCGAGGCGGTGGCCAAGGGCCGGCAGACCGACCTCGACGAGAAGGGCATCGCGAAGAACGCCCGCGAGGAGAAGCTCCGGGCGCGCAAGGCCCAGCTCGAGAACCAGAAGATGGCCGAGATGTACCGTCAGCTCGTGCTCAAGGAGCCGAAGCCGCAGGTCGTCACGGGCCTCCAGATCCAGGGGCTCAAGAAGAAGACCGACGGCGAGACGGTCGCGCACTGACGCACCGCGCGGCACGTCCGCGCGACGCCGAAACCACACGGGCCGGACGCTCAGGCGTCCGGCCTTTTTTCGTGGACCCCGCTGGGGCGCATGCCCCAACCGCCACGCGCACGCAGCCCTCGGACTCAAACCCGGGCGCGCGGACCGGCGCGGCGGCCACCGTGGCTTTACAATGTGCGCACGGATGGACCTGCGCCAGCTCGAGATACTCCGCGCGGTGGCCGAGACCGGATCGTTCACGGCCGCCGGCCACCACCTGCACCTGTCGCAGTCGGCCGTCAGCCGGCAGATCCTCATGCTCGAAGAAGAGCTCGACGAGCAGGTGTTCCTGCGGGTTGGCGGCGGCCTGAAGATCACCCCGGCCGGGCAGGCGCTGCTCGAGCTCAGCCGCCGGGTGTTCGACGACATCGAGGCCACCCGCGCGTCGATCGTCGAGGCGCGGCAGACGCTGGCCGGGACGATCCGCCTGATTGGCGGCATGACCGTCTGCCTGTATGTCTTCCCGCCCCTCATCAAGGAGTTCAGGCGACATCACCCGAACGTCGAGGTGAAGGTCACGCCGGCCTCGGCCACCCGGATCGTCCGGCAGCTGCGGTCCGGGGCGGCCGACCTCGGCCTGGCCACCCTTCCCATCGAGGACCCGAACCTCGTCGTCGAGCCGGCCCTCAAGGAAGAGCTCCTGCTGGTGACCTCGCCGCAGCACCCGCTCGCGCGCAAGAACGTCGTGCTGCCCCGGGAACTGGCCCGGCAGCCGTTCGTGCTCTTCGAGGCGGGGTCGAACAGCCGCCGGACCATCGAGGAGTTCTTCAAGCGGAGCCAGATCGCGCCCCGGGTCGTGACCGAGACCGAGAACGTCGAGATCATCAAGGCCCTCGTCCGGATCAAGCTGGGCGTGTCGATCATTCCCTACCAGGCCATGGCGCGGGAGGTCGGGGCCGGGCAGCTGTCGTGCGCCCGGATTGCGGGTCAGCCACTCGTGCGCGAGACCGGGTGGGTCCACCTGAAGAGCGCCCGGCTGCCGCGGGCCGTGGTCGAGATGAAGCGGATGCTCGAGCGGGTGGTACCCCGGCTCAAGCTGGCTCCTCCGGGCGGGTGAGTCGCCGGGAGGCGTCCGGCAGGGGCGCCCGAAGCTGGGGGGTAGAAGCTGTACGCATACCCCCAATGCGAAAATTCCGTTCGGCGTCGGGGGCCTGCCTGAGCGATAACACATCTGTGAGCTACAACAGATCGACGTCCCCCCAGGGCCTCTACGACCCCCAGTACGAGCACGACGCCTGTGGCGTCGGCTTCATCGTGCACATCAAGGGGCAGCGTTCGCACGCGATAGTCGAGAACGCCCTTCAGCTGCTCATCAACCTCCTGCACCGCGGCGCGTCCGGCAGTGAGGTCAACACGGGCGACGGTGCCGGCATCCTCGTCCAGATGCCCGACCGCTTCCTGCGTCGCGAGACCGCCCGCCTCGGCATCGATCTGCCGCCCGAGCGCGGGTATGGCGCCGGACTCGTCTTCCTGCCGAAGGATGCCGGGACGCGTGCGCAGATCGAGGCGCTCTTCGAGTCGATCGTCCGCGAAGAGGGGCAGGTCGTGCTGGGCTGGCGCGACGTGCCGACCGACGACCATCTGCTGGGCCCGACCGCGATTGCGGCCGAGCCGGTGTTCCGGCAGCTGTTCATCGGCCGCGGTCCCGGCATGGCGGCGCCCGGTGCGTCGCCCGAGGAAGATCTGGCCTTCGAGCGGAAGCTCTACGTCATCCGCAAGCGGGTTGAGCACGCCGTCGACAGGCTCGACGCGCCGGGCGCGCGCGACTTCTACGTCTGCTCACTGTCGTCGCGCACGCTGGTCTACAAGGGCATGCTCATCGCCAGCCAGGTGGCGACGATGTTCCCGGACCTGAGCGATCCGGAGTTCCAGTCGGCCCTGGCGCTGGTCCACCAGCGGTTCAGCACGAACACGTTCCCGTCGTGGCCGCTCGCGCATCCGTACCGGATGATTGCGCACAACGGCGAGATCAACACGCTGCGCGGCAACATCAACTGGATGAAGGCGCGCGAGGCGCTGTGCGCCTCGGAGACGCTCGGCGACGACCTCAGGAAGATCCTCCCGATCATCCGTGAAGGCGGCAGCGACACGGCCACCTTCGACAACGTGCTCGAGTTCCTCGTGATGGCGGGCCGGCCGCTGCCGCACGCCATCCTGATGATGATTCCCGAGCCGTGGAGCAACCACGAGAGCATGAGCCCGACGCGGCGGGCCTTCTACGAGTTCCACGCGTCGCTGATGGAGCCGTGGGACGGGCCGGCGTCGATCGCCTTCACCGACGGGACGGTCATCGGCGCGGTGCTCGACCGCAACGGTCTGCGGCCGTCGCGCTACTGCGTGACGACGGACGACCTGGTCATCATGGCGTCGGAGACGGGCGTCATCGAGGTCCCGCCGGAGAAGGTCGTCCTCCGCGAGCGGCTGCATCCGGGCCGCATCTTCCTCGTCGACACGGCCGCGGGCCGCATCGTCGACGACGAGGAGGTGAAGGAGCAGCTGGCGAACGAGCATCCGTATGCCGAGTGGCTCGCGGCGAACCTGGTGGCGATTGAGGATCTGCCCGATGCGCCGGAGCTGCCGGTGCCGTCGCCCGAGACGATCCGCCAGCGTCAGCAGATCTTCGGCTACACCGAGGAGGATCTGAAGCTGATCATCGGGCCGATGGCGCGCCAGGGCGAGGAGCCCGTCGGGTCGATGGGCAACGACGCGGCGCTTGCCGTGCTGTCGGATCGGCCGCGGCTGCTCTACGACTACTTCGTGCAGCTGTTCGCGCAGGTCACCAACCCGCCGCTCGACGCGATTCGCGAGAAGCTCGTCACCTCGATGGAGTCGACGATCGGGCCCGAGGGCAACCTGCTCGATCCCCGGCCGGAGTCGTGCCGGCAGATCAAGATTACGTACCCGATCATCGACAACGACCAGCTGGCGAAGCTGCGCCACATCTCGGTGCGCGGATTCACGTCGCGGACGCTGCCGATGCTGTTCGATCCGAAGGGCGGCGGCCGTGCGCTCGAGGCGGCGATGGAGCGGCTGTGCGCCGACGCCGAGGCGGCCGTCCGCGAGGGCGTGACGATCCTCATCCTGTCCGATCGCGGCGTGAACCGCGACGAGGCGCCGATTCCCAGCCTGCTGGCGACGTCGGGGGTGCATCACCACCTGGTGCGGAAGGGGCTGCGGACGCGGTGCGGCCTCGTCATCGAGTCGGGTGACGCGCGCGAAGTGCACCACGTGGCGCTGCTGATGGGCTACGGCGCCGGCGCGGTCAATCCGTACGTGGCGTTCGAGACGATCGACGACATGATCCGCCAGGGCGCGCTCGAGGGGCGCACCCACGTGCAGGCGGTCGACAACTACATCCGCGCGCTGAACGCCGGGATCCTGAAGGTCATGTCGAAGATGGGGATCTCTTGCCTCTCGAGCTACTGCGGTGCGCAGATCTTCGAGGCCATCGGGCTCGATCGGTCGCTCGTCGATCGCTACTTCACGTCGACCTCGTCGCGCATCGGCGGCATCGACATCGACGTGCTGGCCGAGGAAGTGCGGCGCCGGCACGAG
>QGVF01000182.1 GCA_003242705.1 Acidobacteriota bacterium | reverse complement strand
CTGAAGGTGCTGGCGGCGATGGAGGAGACGGGCGGCGAGCCCGACGTCATCGGGCGCGATGATGACACGGGCGAGTTGATCTTCGTCGACTGCGCGCCCGAGAGCCCGAAGGGGCGTCGCAGCGTCTGCTACGACCCCGAGGCGCTCGCCTCGCGCAAGGAGCACAAGCCGGCCGACAGTGCGCTCGGCATGGCGGCGAAGCTTGGCATCGAGATCCTGAACGAAGAGCAGTACCGCCACCTGCAGACGCTCGGCGAATTCGACACGAAGACGTCGAGCTGGATCCTGACGCCGCCCGACATCAGGGCGCGCGGCGGGGCGCTGTTCTGCGATCGGCGCTACGGCCACGTGTTCACGTATCACAACGGCGCCGAGTCGTATTACGCAGCGCGCGGGTTTCGTGGGCTGGTGAAGGTGTAGGTCGACTGCCGGCGGTGAAAAACCTACCGGTCGTTCCGGGCTTGATCACGTTTGTTCATTCGGCTACCGTGCCGACACCAGAATTATGGAATCGGTTCCGCAGGCAGTACTCCCGCCTCAGGAGGTCCCATGAGACGTACGCTTGCCTTCACCGTCCTCGCCATGCTGCTGGGTGCGCACGTCGCCCTGGCGCAGGCGCCGGATCCAGACTGCGTGCCCTCGCGCCTGAATGTGGCCGAGGCGCTCTATCCCTGCATTCATCCCGATAACCGCGTGACCGTCCGCGTCAACGCGCCCGACGCGAAGAGCGTACGGGTGAGCCTGGGCGGCGGCTACGATCTCGAGAAAGGGTCGGACGGCATCTGGCAGGTGACGACCGCCCCGCTCGCCGTCGGCTTCCACTACTACTGGCTCACCATCGACGGCGCCACGGTGGCCGATCCGCAGACGATGACGTTCTTCGGGAGCGGGTGGCAGAACAGCGCGCTCGAGATTCCCGATCCCGACGGCGACTTCTACCAGCAGCGCGACGTGCCGCGCGGCAAGGTCGCGCAGCAGTGGTACTTCTCGAAGGTCACCGGCAAGTGGCGCCGCGCCTACGTCTACACGCCGCCCGACTACGACACGAACACCAGCGCTCGCTATCCGGTGCTCTACCTGCTCCACGGCTGGGGTGAGGACGAGACCGGCTGGCACCGGCAGGGCCACGTCGACATCATCCTCGACAACCTGATCGCCGAGGGGAAGGCCGTCCCGATGATCGTCGTGATGGACAACCTGAACGCGACGAAGCCCGGCGAGAGCGGCGCCATCTTCGGCGCGCGCGGCCTCGTGCCGCCGCCCGGCGCGCAGCCGGCCCAGGCCGCGCCGGCCCGCGGCGCCGGTCCGGGCCGTGGTGGTCCGCCCGCCGGTGGTCGCGGCCGCGGCGGCAGCCTCGCACGGTCGACCTACACCGAGATGATGTTCACCGACCTCGTGCCGACGATCGAGCGCCTCTACCGCGTGCGCACCGATCGCGAGAGCCGCGCGATGGCCGGCCTGTCGATGGGCGGCGCGCAGACGTTCGGCACGGTGCTTCCCAATCGCGACAAGTTCGCCTATGTTGCCGGCTTCAGCGGTAACTGCGCGGGCTTCGGCGGCGGGCAGCCGATCGACATCAAGACGGTGTGCGACGGCGCCTTTGCCGATGTCGAGAAGTGGAACCGCGAGATGAAGGTCCTCTTCCTGAGCATCGGCTCGACCGAGGGCCCCGGTACGAAGAACCTGAGCGAGGCGCTCACGAAGGCGGGCGTCAACCACGTCTTCTACGAATCGCCCGGCACGGGCCACGTGTGGCAGACGTGGCGGCGATCGTTCCGTGAGTTCGCCCCGCTGCTGTTCAAGTAAGCGTTTGGAGGTCGTTTGATGAGCCCAGTCAGTCGACGCGCGTTTCTCGCCGGCCTCGGTGCGGCCGGCGCACTGGCCGCCGCCGAAACCTGGCTGCCGATCGGCTACGCCCAGTCGAACGGCGGGCCGGTCCGTGCCTTCCTGCGGCGGGCGCCCGGCCGCGGCGACTTCGACCGCCGCCTGCTCGGCGCCTTCCTCGAGCACCTCGGCCGTGCCGTCTACACCGGCGTCTACGAACCCGACTCGCCGCTGGCCGACGAGCACGGCTTCCGCAAGGACGTCGTGGCCGAGGTGCGTGAGCTCGGCGTGCCGATCATCCGGTATCCCGGCGGCAACTTCGTCTCGGGCTACAACTGGCTCGACGGCGTCGGCCCGAAGTCGGCGCGACCGACCGTGCTCGAACGCGCGTGGAACAGTCTCGAGACGAACCAGTTCGGCACGAACGAGTTCATCGACTGGTGCAGGCTCGTCGGCACCGAGCCGCTGCTCGGCATGAACTTCGGCACGGGCACGGTCGAGATGGCCGTCGCCTACGTCGAGTACTGCAACTACGAGCGCGGCACGAAGTGGAGCGAACTGCGCCGCGAGCACGGCTACGAGCAGCCGCACAGGGTGCGCTACTGGTGCCTCGGCAACGAGATGGACGGACCGTGGCAGATCGGCCAGCTCACGGCCCGCGAGTACGGCCGGAAGGCGCGCGACGCCGCGAAGCAGATGCGCGTCATCGATCCCGACCTCGAGCTGATCGCCTGCGGCTCGAGCGGCACCGGCATGCCCAACTACCTGGTGTGGGATCGCGAGGTGCTCGAGGAGTGCTACGACCAGGTCGACGGCATCTCGCTGCACGCCTACTACGGCAACACGCCGTCGCTCACCGGCAACCGCACCGAGCGCTACCTGGCGATGAACCTCGACATGGATCGCCACATCCAGGAGATTGCCGCGGTCTGCGACTACGTCCAGGCGCTGCAGCGCTCCAGCAAGCGGCTGTGGCTGTCGTTCGACGAGTGGAACGTCTGGTACCGCGCGCGCAGCGGCGAGCACACCGACGGCCGCGGCACGTTCGCGCCGCGGCTGCTCGAGGAGGTCTACAACCTCGAGGACGCGCTGCTCGTCGGCGGGCTGATCAACACCCTGCTCCGCAACTCGGATCGCGTGCGCGTCGGCTGCCTGGCACAGCTGGTCAACGTGATCGCCCCGCTCGTCACGAACGAAACGGGCGTCCTGCGGCAGAGCACCTACTACCCGTACGCCTGGGGCCTGCGCTACGCGCGCGGGCGCGTGCTCGACATGCGCGTCGAATCGGAGACCTACCCGATTCGCGCCGCCGGCCTGCAGGCCGACTACGCCCGCAACGCCGACGTGCCGTTCGTCGACCTCGTCGCCACGGTGGACGACACCGAGGGGCAGGCGGCGGTCTTCATGCTCAACCGGGACCTCGATCGCGAGCGCGAGGTCATCGTGGAGTGGAGCGACGTAGTGCCGTCGCGCGTCCTGGCGTGCGAGACGCTCACCGGCTCCGACCTCAAGGCGTTCAACACGTTCGAGGATCCGAAGCGCGTCGTCCCCGAAACACTGACGCCTCCGGCGGCCGGCACCCGCATGACGTTCAGACTGCCGCCGCGTTCGTACACCGTCGCGCACCTGGCCATCGAGCGCTGACGCGCGACGGACGTCCCTGCCGCCCCGTGGCCCCAACGGCCGCGGGGCGGCCTTTTCTGTACGGCGGCTTCTGAGGTGCGCATGCCGAAGCCGGCGTGCGGGTGGTGATGAGCGGCCGCTACCGTGCTTCCAGACGCACGGCCCCCGTCGTCGCGGCGCCCGGTGAGCTGCCCTCGAAGATGCGCGTCTCGCGGCCCGTTTCGGTCGCGTAGCGCCGGGCGATCTCGCGCACCACGTCGCCGGCACCGGCATCGGCCAGCACGGCCACCGTGCCGCCGCTGCCGCCGCCGGTAATCTTGGCGCCGTAGATGCCGCGATTGGGACCAGCGTCGCGCGCCAGCG
>QGVF01000078.1 GCA_003242705.1 Acidobacteriota bacterium | reverse complement strand
CGGGGGCCCTTTAAGGAGCACCCGGGACCCCCCCCCCCCCGCCGACACGACGCCTACGGCTTCCCATCCGTCCTGGCCCGATTCGTCGAGCGCAGCCGCGGCGTCCTGTCCGGACGGCAGATCGACGAGCCGGTATTCCCATGCCTGGCGCGCAGCGCGTGTCTCGACGACCGTGCCGGGCGCCATGGTCACGCCGGCCGTGCCGACGACCGTCACCGGCTGTGCGCCGCCGGCCGCCCGCAGGACGACGGGGATCGGTTCGGTTTCCGTGTTGATGATCGTCACGCGCGCCGGCGTCGGCATTCCGGGCACGTTCGGCGTCGGCGTCTGCCGGGCCCAGACGATCGACGCTCCCGCCAGGAGCGCCGCCGCGAGCAGCAGGATCGATCGCGATCGCATCATAGGCACCTCGCGCCCCAGCTTACTCCGCAGGGTCGAGCTCCGCTTCACCGCCCCTCCCGCTCCTGCGCGACAATGAGACCGGACAGGGAGGGCCCATGCCGTCGACCGAAGAGCTCCTTGCGCTGGCGATCGCCGTCGCCTTTGCGGCCGGGCTGAACCTCTCGGCCGTGCTCGTCACGCTCGGGCTGCTTTCGCAGGCGGGCATCCTCGTCCTGCCGGGCCCGATCGCCGTCATCGGCGAGTGGTGGGTGATCGCGATCAGCGCGATGCTGTTCGTCCTCGAGTTCTTCGCCGACAAGGTGCCGGCCTTCGATCTCGTCTGGAACGCGCTGCTGACGCTGATTCGCGTCCCGGCCGGCGCCCTTCTGGCGTTTGCCGCAACCGATGCGCTCGGCACGGGCGCCCAGCTGGCCGCGGCTGCCGCCGGTGGCGCGGCCACACTCGCCGCGCACGGCACGAAACTCACGGTACGCAGCAGCGTGACGGCGTCACCCGTGCCCTTTTCGAATGTCGGGGTGAGTCTGGCGGAAGACGTCGCGGCGATCGGGCTGACCTGGTTCGCCGTCGAGCATCCCTACATCGCGGCCGGAATCGTGCTGGCCCTCATCGCTGCGGCAATAATCCTGGTCCGGATGATCATCGGGGCGCTGCGGATGGTGTTCCGCGGCGCGTCGCGGCAATGGGCCGCGCGGGCCGCCGACGACGGCGGATGACGCGGCGGGAGCGGGTGACGGGCGGCCGTCACGAGTCGCGGTCGGATTCGCCGTCCTCGCCGAGGTCGATTTCGAAGTCGTCCAGATCGTCGCCCCAGGGCGACGGCTGGGGGCCGGGCACGATGCCCGCGATATCGGGGTCCTCACCGGGCGCCAGGTGCCGGGTCGAGTCACGCCGGCTGCGGTTCTCGAGCCGCCGCGCCTCCTTCTGCTGTCGCTTTTCGAGCCGGGCGCGCTCGCGCGCGCGCTTGTTCTGCGTCGGACGGGATTTCTGCATGGGGCCTCCAGTTGAATGCGCCCCCCACCGCACGTGGTTGTGACCGGCAGGAACTCGAATGGTAGTCCATCGAACTGCCTGCTGGCGAATTCTTGCCGGACCGGTTACACTGGAGCCTGCTTGAGCCAGCCTGCCCGCTGACAGCGATCAGAGACGAATCCGAGCTCCCTCGTTTCCCTCTCGCCCGTGCAGCAGTCTGTGGTGGATGGTCCACCTGCTCAGTTTCCGCATCGACGATGCGGTGTCCGTCCAGAAGGGGCGGGAAGAGGAACGTAGATGAATCTGAAGTTGTATGTCGGCAACCTGGCGTTTTCCACCGAGGAAGGCGCTATCCAGGACCTGTTTGCCGAAGCCGGGCCGGTGCAGTCGGTCAGCCTCGTCCGTGATCGTGCGACCGGGCAGTCGCGCGGTTTCGCGTTCGTGGAGATGGAGACCGAAGAAGGCGCCCGCGCCGCGATCGAGCGCTTCCACGAGATGCCGTTCGAAGGGCGTCGTCTGACGGTCAACGAGGCGCGTCCGCAGGCGCCGCGCGGCGCGTTCGGCGGCAACGGCGGCGGTTCGGGCCGCCCCCGGAACGGCGGCGGCGGTGGCGGTTTCAACCGCCGGCGTGAGCCCCGCTGGTAAGCCACGCGCGATCGTTCGTATCGGAACCACAGGCGCCATCTCCCCGGGCGGGAGGTGGCGCCTGTTTCGTTTTCGTGGAGCGGGCCGGCGGCGCAGCACTGGCCGCAGGCCCCGGCAGGAGTCAGGAGGTCGTCGTGAAGCTGTTCACCAAGGGACACCGCGTCTCGCAGGCTAACTATGGCCCGGGCACCGTGGTGTCGTCCGACGAGCGGTACACCGTCATCGAGTTCGACCATCACGGCCGGCGCATGTTCATCACCGACATGGTGACGCTCGGCCGGACCGACGAGCCGGCACCGGTCAAGCCGGTACGCGCTCGGGGCCGCCGGAAGAAGGCAGCCGTCGAAGCGGTGTCGGAGTCAGACGCGTAGTCCGGTCGCCGCATCCGCGCATCACCCGGTGCGTCGGACGCGCTCGAGCAGGCCGATGAGCGTCTGCAGCTCGTCGGCCGTCAGATCCTGCAGCCAGCGGTGGTGGAAGTCGCGCGCGACCGTGTCGAGCTCGCAGAGCAGGTCGAGACCCGCCGACGTGATGCAGGTGGTCACGAAGCGGCGATCGGCGCCCGCGCGACCGCGTGCGATGAGCCCCATCTGCTCCAGCCGATCGAGCAGCCGCGTGACGTCCGGCACGGCGCGGATCAGCCGCTCGCCGATCTCGTAGCGGCACAGCCCCTGCGTGCCGGCGCGACGCAGGATGCGCAGCACGTTGTACTGCGCGATCGTGATGCCGTGCGGCTTCAGCGCCTGGCTGAACGCATGCTCGAAGATCGCCGCGGTCCTGGCGATGTTCAGCACGGCTTCCTCGTAGAGCGTCATCCCCGGAAGCCGCTCGGTCGCCTCCGGCTGGGGTTTCGGGGGCATGCGTGTGTGATAACACGCGTCTCCGACACCCGCAACCCGATTTGACAGACCGGCGGCGCGGTCCGTATGGTTTTTCCGATTCCATTCGCGACACGACGGACTTCCCGCGGCGGGCGCTCGCTTTCCTCCCGCCGCGCCATCAGGACATGAGCAACATCGCCATCACCGGCAAGGCACAGCAGACCTACGACGCCATCGTCATCGGCTCGGGCATCAGCGGCGGATGGGCCGCCAAGGAGCTCTGCGAGAAGGGCCTCAGGACGCTGGTCCTCGATCGCGGACGCCTCGTCCGCCACGTCGACGACTATCCGACGATGCACATGGATCCGTGGGACATGCCGGGCGCCGGAGCGCTGACCGCCCAGCAGGCGAGCGAACAGCACATCCAGCGGCGCAGCGGCTTCGTCGACGCGACCAACTCGCACTTCTTCGTCAACGACGTGCTGCATCCGTACATCGAGGAACAGCGCTTCGACTGGATTCGCGGCTACCAGGTCGGGGGTCGATCGCTCACCTGGGGCCGGCAGTGTTACCGCTGGAGCGACCTCGACTTCGAAGCCAACGCGCGCGAGGGCATCGGGGTCGACTGGCCGATCCGCTACCGCGACATCGAGCCCTGGTACGACTACGTCGAGCGGTTCGTCGGCGTGAGCGGCGAGAAGCTCGGCCTGCCCCACCTGCCCGACGGACAGTTCCTCAAGCCGATGGAGCTCAACTGCCTCGAGCGCCACGTGAAGGAGCGGGTCGAGAAGCAGTTTCCGGGGCGCTACATCACCATCGGCCGCGTCGCACACCTGACCGAACCGATCAACGGGCGCGGCACCTGCCAGTACCGCAACCGCTGCGGCCGCGGCTGCCCCTACGGCGCCTACTTCAGCAGCAATGCCGTGACGCTGCCGGCCGCCGAAGCCACCGGCAACCTGACGCTCCGTCCCGACGCGATCGTCACGTCGATCCTGTACGACGAGGACACGGGGCGGGCGACCGGCGTACAGGTGATCGACGCGGCCACACGCGAAGCGACGGAGTACTTCGCGCGCATCATCTTCTGTAACGCCTCGACCGTCGCCACGACGGCAATCCTGCTGAACTCGCGATCCAGCCGCTTCCCCAACGGCCTCGGCAACGACTCGGGCGAGCTCGGCCACAACATGATGGATCACCACTACTTCGTCGGCGCGATGGGCGTCTACGACGGGTTCGAGGACGAGTATTACAAGGGACGTCGTCCCAATGGCGTCTACATCCCGCGCTACCGCAACCTCGACGGCGCGAGTGACCGCGGCCGTGGCTACCTGCGCGGGTACGGCTACCAGGGCGGTGCCGGGCGCGGCGGATGGGCCGACGGCATCAACGCGCCGGGCTTCGGGGCAGCATTCAAGGACGGCCTGTTCCAGCCCGGCCCCTGGGGCATGATGCTCAACGGCTTCGGCGAGGTACTGCCCGACCACCGCAACCACATGCGGCTCGACTACGACCAGACCGACCAGTGGGGCCAGCCGCTGATCGTCTTCAACTGCGGCTTCGGCGAGAACGAGCTGGCGATGCGGAAGGACATGCAGGCCGACGCCGCAGAGATGCTGGAGGCCGGCGGCCTGCGCGACATCGTGACGTTCGACTACATCGGCGCGATGGGCAAGGGCGTCCACGAGATGGGCACGGCACGCATGGGGCGCGATCCCCGCACGTCGGTGCTCAACGCCTTCAACCAGATGCACGCCGTCCCGAACGTCTTCGTCACCGACGGGTCGTGCATGACCTCATCGTCGTGCGTCAACCCGTCGATCACCTACATGGCGCTCACGGCACGCGCCTGCGCGTACGCCGTCGACGAGATGAAGAAGGGGAACCTGTGATGCTGAGCCGGCGCGAAGTGCTCCGACGGGCCTCGCTCGTTCTCGGCTATGCCGTGACGGGGTCGGCCGCCTCCGCCGTCCTGAGCGGCTGCCGCATCGAGCCGTCGCTCGACTGGACGCCGCGGGCGCTCACCCCGCAGCAGATTGTGACCGTCCGCGCGATGGCCGATCACCTGCTGCCAACGACGTCGACGCCGGGCGCGGCCGATCTGCAGGTGGAGCGATTCATCGATCAGGTGCTGCGCGACTTCACCCCGGAGGCCGATCGGCAGACGTTCCTGACGGGCCTCACGGCGTTCGAAACGCGCTGCCAGACGCAGTTCGGCCGGAGCTTCACGGCGCTTTCACCGGCCGAGCGCGACGAGATCTTCGCCGCCTACGAAGCCGAGTCGCCGCCGCTGCCGCCGACGATCTGGGGCGGCCAGATCAGCGCCGACGTACAGCCGCCCACCTTCTACCGCATGTTCAAGGCGATGGCGGTCACCGGCTACTTCAATTCGGAGGTGGTCGGTGAACAGCTGCTGGCCTACGACCCGATTCCCGGATCGTTCGACGGCTGCATCCCGCTGAGCGACGTCGGCAAGGCCTGGTCGCTCGGCTAGAGGCCAAGCTTCTCGAGCACCTCGCGCGGCGGTCCTTCCCAGGTGGTGGGCCGGTTGCCCATGTAGCCGAGGTCCTCGACGCCCATCCGGCTCGACCAGAATCCGGTCGCCACCAGGTCGCGCATCTCCGAGAAGAAGCGGACGCCGTGGCTCATCTCGGGCCGCGCCTTTGCCGGCCACGCGATGTCGTCGAGCACCTGCCGCCGTTCGGCGTCGGCACAGTCGACGAACCGGCGGTCGAAGCGCCGCAGACACTCGGCGTCGAGCCAGGCCAGCCCGCCGCGGATGCGCGTCTGCCGCTCGGGCTGCTCGGCGACGATGTAGTCGATGAACTCGTGGGCGCCCGAATCGGTCGCGCTGCCGGATCGATCGTCGCGCGGGATGATCATGTCGGCCAGCACCATCACCGTCGCGAACTCGTGTTCGGTGAAGAAGCGGCGCGCGTACGGCGTCGCGGCGGCCGCCTGGGCCCGCTCGGCCAGGTAGGCCTGCACCGTGCCCGGCTGGAACGACACGGCCGCCGCCGCGGGCGCGGTCCCGAGCACCTTCAGCATCCGCCGTCTGCTCAGCTCACTCATCGTCTTCCCCCGTCAGATGCCACGGGCCTGTCTTTCAGAGATCCCCGTTCCGCCGCTCTTCTGCGATGTACTCCGCGGTGCGCCAGGCGAGCGCCATGATTGTCCAGGTGAGGTTCTTGTCGGCCTGCGAAACGAACGGGCCGCCGTCGGCCACGAAAAGATTCCGGACGTCGTGCGCCTGGCAGTAGCGGTTGAGCGCTGAGGTCTTCGGATCGTTGCCCATGCGGACCGCGCCGGCCTCGTGAATGATGACGCCACCGGCGGCCAGCCCGTAGTCCTGCTCGGGACCGGGCATGTCGCCGATCGGCGTGCCGCCCATCTCCTCGATGATGGCCCTGAACGTCTCCTGCATGTGCTTCGCCTGGAGCCGCTCGTGCTCGCTCCAGGTGTGGTGGAAGCGGAGCACCGGAATGCCCCACTTGTCGACGACGTCCGGGTCGATCTCGCAGTAGCAGTCCTCGCGCGCGACCTGCTCGCCGCGGCCCGCGAAGCTGACGAACGCGCCGTAGTAGCGGCGGTATTCCTCCTTGAGCGCCACGCCGTAGCCGCCGCCCTGACTCTGCGGATACGTCTCGATACCGGAGCCGAAGCCGTAGCCCGGCATCCCGAAGCCACCACCGAGCTCGATGTGGTAGCCGCGCGGGAAGCCGAGCGCCTTGTTGTCGCCCCACCAGGGCACGTAGAGGTGCATGCCGCCGGTGCCGTCCGAGTTGTAGCGCGGCAGATCCTGCAGCGCCGGGATGAAGCCGCGCACGCTCAGGCCGGTCGAGTCGGTCAGGTAGCGGCCCACGACGCCGCTCGAGTTCGCCAGGCCGTTCGGAAACAGCGTTGACTTCGAGTTGAGCAGCAGCCGGGCCGACTCGCAGCAGCTGGCGGCCAGCACCACGATCCGCGCGCGCACCTGGTGCTCCTGCAGACTCCCCGTGTCGATGTAGGACACGCCGGTGGCCAGCCCGTCGGCACCGACCGTCACCTCGCGCGCCATCGCGTTGGCCACGATCGTCAGCCGTCCCGTCGCGAGCGCAGGCGGCAGCATGACCGACACGCTCGAGAAGTTCGAGTGCGTCGAGCAGCCGCGCCCGCACTGGCCGCAATAGTGGCACGCGGGGCGGCCGTTGTGGGGGCGCGTCAGGATCGACAGGCGCGCCGGGACGACCGGAATTCCCATCCGATCGCACGCCTTCTTGATCAGCAGCTCGTGCGCGCGCGGTGCCGGCGGCGGCATGAAGATGCCGTCCGGCTCGTTGTGCAGCCCCGTCTCGCGCGCGTGGTTCGTTCCAAAGATGCCGACGAACTCGTCGAGCCTGTCGTAGTAGGGCTTGAGATCGTCGTAGCTGATCGGCCAGTCGTCACCGAGCCCGTCGATGGACTTCCGCCGGAAGTCGTCCGGGCCGAACCGCAGCGAGATGCGGCCCCAGTGATGCGTCCGGCCGCCGAGCATGCGGCCGCGGAACCATCGCCAGGCGCCGGTGCCGACCGTATACGGTTCCCCCTCGATGTCCCAGCCGCCGAGACACCCGTCGTACACGCCGAACGGCTTCAGGTCACCGCCCCAGCCGCGCGTCGGCGACTCGTAGTTCCAGGCGAACATCGCGCTGTCGGTGGCTGAATCCCACATCGGCCCGCCTTCGAGCATCACCACGTCGGCGCCGGCCTCGGTCAGAACCCTGGCCACGGTGCCGCCGCCGGCTCCCGATCCCACGATGCAGACGTCATAGACCTTCGGCGAGCGGATGATCTGCATGGCCCCTCGAACTCGAATGATCCGGGGTCGGCCGACGCCGGCCGGCCGCCGGCACGCTCCCGCGTACGTGCGCTGTGACTGAGTGCGCGCATCTTAGCACGCCGGGAAGGCGGCTCCCACCGCTCCGCTGGCGTCGGCCCGCGGCAACGGCTTACACTCGCAGCCGACATCGAAACGGGGAGAACGGTCATGAAGCGCGGATACGTGCTGTTCGTGTCGTGTGTGCTGCTGCTGTTGGGCGTCGCGGTTGTCGATCCCGCCGGGACCGGCGTGACCGTCGTCCAGGCCCAGGCGGCGCCGCAGGCGCCGTCCGGACGTGGAGGGCGAGGAGGTCCGGCCATCGTGTCGCCGGAAATCGGAGCGGACGGGCGGGTCACGTTCCGCCTGTACGCTCCCCAGGCCGGCACCGTCACCGTGAGCGGCGACATCAGTCTTTCGCTCGTGCCGGCCGACGACGCGACGGGCGGCGGCAGCACTCCCGCGGTCGTGATGACAAAGGGCGCCGACGGCGTCTGGACCGGCACGACGATCCGCCCGGTACGGCCGGGTGCCTGGCGCTACACGTTCACCGTCGACGGCGTCGCCACCGTCGATCCGCGCAACACGAACCTGACGCACAGCCAGACGGCGCCGTCGAGCATGCTCTACGTGCCCGGCGACTTCTCGGAAACCCGGAACGTGCCGCACGGCACCATCGGACGGGTGCGCTACGTCTCGAAGGCGCTCGGCAACGTGCCGCGGGAAATGTACGTCTACACGCCGCCCGGCTATGAGCGCGGCGACGGGCGCTTCCCCGTGCTCTACCTGATCCACGGCGGCGGCGACACGGCCCTGTCGTGGACCACGGTCGGTCGCGCGCCGGACATCCTCGACAACCTGATCGCCGAGGGGCGCGCCGTCCCCATGATCGTCGTGATGCCGTCGGGCTGGACACCATCGGGCGGCCAGGTGATGACGTCCGATGCGTCGAAGGACCCGTTCACGCGCGAGCTGCTCGAGGACATCATTCCCTTCGTCGAGTCGAACTACCGTACGCCGGCAACGCCCGATGCGCGTGCCCTCGGCGGACTGTCGATGGGCGGCATCCAGACGCTGAACATCGGCCTGACACACCTCGGCACGTTCCGCTACCTGGTGGTGATGAGCTCGGGCTGGGTGTCGGAAGACGATCGACAGTGGTTCTACCGATCGCAGGCCGATCGGATTCCGACTTACAACGACGCGCTGAAGCTCTTCTGGTGGGGCTGGGGTGAGACCGACATCGCACGCGAGAACGGTCTGGCCGTCATCGAAACCTTCCGCAGGCAGGGCGTGCGCATCGAGACGCTGGAGACTCCGGGCGGTCACACGTGGGACAACTGGCGGCTGTACCTCCACGAGGTGGCGCCGAAGCTGTTTCGCTGAGCACGGGCGCGCCCGCGCGACACGACCGCTGGAGGCGTGGGCGCGCTTCTCTCAACGCTGCGGCAGCGCGAACGCGACGTACGTACCGCCGGAGGGCCCGTTCGTCTTCCCTCCCCCGGCCGCGATAACGACGAACTGGCGGCCATCGATCTCGTAGGTGGCCGGCGTCGCATTCCCCGAGAACGGCAGGAGCGCGTGCCAGAGCAGTTCACCGGTGTCCTTGTCGTATGCCCTGAACTTCCGGTCGTGGTTCGAGGCCCCGATGAACAGCAGGCCGCCTGCCGTCACCATCGGTCCGCCGTAGTTCTCGCTGCCCGTGTCCGTCAGGCCCTGTTCGACCAGCTCGGGATATTCACCGAACGGGATCGACCAGCGATACGCGCCGGTGTTGAGGTCGATGGCATTCAGCGTTCCCCATGGCGGTGCCACGGCGGGATAGCCGTCGGGATCGAGGAACTTGCGGTAGCCCGTGAAGCGGTACGGCAGGTCGACCGGCGACGCACCCGACGGTCCCGCCGGCGCGTTCTCGCCGTCGACGAGGTACCGGACGAGCGCGTCGACGGCCTCCGGACCGAGGTACGGAAACCCGGGCATGCGGCCGGCGCCCTCATGGATCACCCGCGCAACCGTGTCCGCGTCCTTCCGCTTCCCGATGCCGACCAGCGACGCAATCGACGGCGGAGTGCCTTCCAGATCGTCGCGATGGCAGGACGCGCACTCGCGGAGATAAACGTCGCGCGCGCGCAGGCCCGCGTTGTCCGGTGCCAGGCCACCGGTCCACGCGATGTCGTTTGCGTTCACGTACAGGACACCGGTCGTCGGATCGGCGGCCGCGCCGCCCCATTCGGCGCCACCGTCGAAGCCGGGAAACACGATCGTCTGTTCGCCCACCGCAAACGGCACGAACTGGCCGCCGCCGCGGAACCTCGCGAACTGTTCGCGCGCCCATGCCGCCGCTTCCGGCGTCCGCGTGGTCAGCAGGTCGGCCGTCAGCTGCTGCCGCGTGAAGGGACGCGGCAGCAGGGGCACCGGCTGCGTCGCCGCCGTTGTCTCACCGGGCACGTCGCTCGACGGGAATGCCCGTTCTTCGATCGGAAACAGCGGCTCGCCCGTCTCCCGATCGAACACGAAGACGTAGCCGTGCTTCGTCGTCTGCACGACGGCATCGACCAGGCGTCCATTGCGACGGATCGTGACGAGCGTGGGCGGCGAGGGAAGGTCGCGGTCCCAGATATCGTGGCGGACGATCTGGTAGTGCCAGAGTCGCCGGCCGGTGGCCGCGTCGAGCGCCAGGAGTGAATTCGCAAAGAGATTGTCGCCCGGACGGCTCGCGCCGTAGAAGTCGGGCGATGCCGATCCGGTCGGCACGTAGACGATGCCGCGCGCCTCGTCGAGGGCCATGCCGGCCCAGTTGTTCGCACCGCCGTTGACGGCATATGAGTCGTCCGCCCAGGTGTCGGCCCCGAACTCACCGGGCGCCGGGATGGTGCGGAAGCGCCAGCGCAGCGCTCCCGTTCGCACGTCGTACGCGCGGATGTGCCCCGGCGATGCGGGCAGCCCCTCACTCACCCGCCCGCCGACGATCAGCAGATCGCGATAGACCACACCGGGCGTCGTCAGGCGGACGTTCTGCTGATCGGCCGGACGATCGAGCCCCTCGCGAAGATCGATGCGCCCGTCGCGGCCGAATGAAGGCACCGGTCGTCCTGTGTCGGGATCGAGCGCATACAGGAACTGGTCGACGGCCGCAAAGAGCCGCGCGTCGGTGCCGTCGGTCCAGTACATGAACCCGCGGTTCGGTCCCTGTCCGACGATGCCCGGATCGAACACCCATTCCACGCGTCCTGTGGCGCCATCAAGGGCGACGGTCCGGTGCGTCGGCGTGCAGACGAACACGCGGCGCCCGACGACGAGCGGCTCCGTCTGCAGGCCGCCGCTTTCGCCGCTGTCCCAGATCCAGGCGATTTCGAGGTTCCGGACGTTGCGGCGATTGATCTGGTCGAGGCTCGAGTAGCGCAGCTGCCCGGGGCCGCCGCCGTAGGCCGACCACGTGCGGTAGTCGCCGGTGACGGGCAGCTGCGGCGCGCAGGAGGTGAGCGCACCTGCGCTCAGCAGGAATGCGAGGAGAAGCCGGAGGCGGAAAAAGGCAGACGGGAGAAGCGCCGATTGACGTTCGCGCTCCTCCCGTCCGTCCTGCACGGACCTGGTGACCTCGTTACCGGAACTGCGCCATCTCGATCCGGCGCAGGACGAAGAAGAGGCTCGCCATGGCCAGGAACGGGAACAGACCGAACCCGAAGAAGACCGGCGTCCAGCCGTAGGCGTCGGCAATCATGCCGGCCATGAGCGTGGCGGCCATCGACGCCGCACCGTCGGCCAGGCCTGCGATGCCGTTGACGCGGCCCGCCAGCTGCTGCGGCACGACGTCGCCAACCGTGCCGATGTAGGTTGCCGCCACCCACTGGTTGCCGAAGAGCGCCAGGCCCATCAGCAGCACCGCCAGGAAATCGCTGCCGACGAACGGCAGCACCATGCTGAGCGATCCGAGCAGGAAGGCCGCGGTAAAACCGAGCTTGCGGCCGCGATCAACCGACCCGGTCAGCGTGACGAGCTTGTCGGTCAGCGCACCACCGACGATGTTGCCGGTCATGCCGAAGAGGTTCGGGATGGCCGCAAACAGCCCGACGGCGAGGAATGCCATGCCGCGGCCGCCTTCCTCGATGGGCGAGCGCAGGTAGAGCGCGACGAAGTTCCAGTAGAACCAGGTCACCGGACCGGTGAACACGCGGATGAGCGCCAGCCCGAGCACCTTGCTGTTGCCGAACAGCTGGCCGAGCGTCACGTCGGGCGCCGGTCCGGCCGCGGTCGCCGCCGGCCCGGCCTGCTGCACGGCGGCAGCGGCCATCGTTTCCTGGCTGGGGAAGATCCGGAGCCACGGAATGAGCCACAGCAGGCCGACGAGCGCCGGCGTGACGAACGCCATCTGCCACGAGAAGCCGAGCGTCGCGATGAACAGCGAGAGAATCAGCGGACCGGCGATGACCGATCCGAACTGGGCGCCGGCATTGAAGAAGCCGCCCGCCTTCGATCGGCTCTCGGGCGGGAAGAGGCCGGCGAGCGCCTTGATGCCGGCCGTGTAGTTGCCGCACTGGAACAGCCCCAGCACGAAGCGCAGGAAGATGAACCCGGCCAGGCCGGCGCCGACGGCCGTCACGCCCGGAATCAGGCGCACGATGCCGCCGAAGACCGAGTCGATCACGGTGTCGGGACCGGCCAGCGCATGGGCGGCCGTGATGAGCGACCAGCCGAGGAAGATCGTCGCCAGGCCGATGCGCGTGCCCACGCGGTCGAGGAACTGCCCCGCCGGCACCTGCCCGATCATCATGCCCAGCCCGAACGCCGTGCCGGCCAGCGCGTACTCGGTGTTGCTCCAGCCGTAGAGCTCGCGCAGCACGGGCGCGAGCACGGCGAACACCTGGCGGTCGACCAGATTGATGGCAATCGAAGCGAAGAGCAGGCCGACGATCGTCCAGCGCGTCTTCGAAGTCAGCACAGAGTCGAGCTGCGTCATGTCTGTCTCGTCAGGATTGGCCGGAAAGCCGGGTCAGTATCCGGGCCGCCGCACCAGCTGTCAAGCGGACGGCCCGACGGGCAGACGACCACCCGCCTGCCCGTTGCCCCGTGTTACGCAGACGGCTGGAGCGGGACCCACTGCCGCGAAGCGGCCGACTGCTGCAGGCCCGCGAGCACCTGCTGGACGGCCAGGCCGTCGCGGAAATTCGGGTGGAACTCTTCGTCCTTCGACAGCGCGTCGAGGAACGCGGCGAGCGTCGCGATGAAGCTGTGCTCGTAGCCGATGATGTGACCGGGCCGCCAGAAGTTGCCGAAGATCGGGTGCTTCAGGTCGGTGACCATCAGGTCGCGGACGCCCTGCTCGGTCGACGGCTCGGTGAAGTCGAGGAACTCGAGGTTGTTGAGCTTCTCGAGGTGGAAGCCCAGCATCGCATTGGCGCCGTGGATGCGGAACGACTTGGCGTTCTTCGATCCAATGCCGAAGCGGGTCGACATGATGGCGCCCATCGCACCGTTCTCGAACCGGATCATCGCCTGGAAGGCATCGTCGACCTGCCGGCCCGGCATGAAGGTCGCCGCCATCGCCACGCCCTCCTTCATGGGGCCGTTCAGGTAGAGCGCCGTATCGATGACGTGCGTGAGCAGGTCGTCGGCGACGCCCGAGCCGCCCTGCTTCGGATCCATGCGCCAGGTGGCCGCGCGCGAGGCGTCGGCGCCCCACTGCTGCTTGTAGGCCGCCTCGTAGTGGTAGATCTGACCGACCCGCCCTTCGTCGATCAGCTGCTTCGCGAACGCGATGGCGGGTACGCGCCGGTAGTTGTACCAGACGAGGTTCGGTACCTTCGCCGCAGCCTCCACCATTGCGCGCGCCTCGTCGACCGTGTTGGCCATCGGCTTCTCGGTCAGCACGATCTTGCCCGCCCGGGCCGCGGCGATGGCGGCTTCGGCGTGCAGGTGGTTCGGCAGCGCGATGTCGATCACGTCGATGTCGTCGCGCTCGATGGCGGCGCGCCAGTCGGTGGCCGTCTCCTCCCACTCCCACTGCGCGGCCGTCTGATGCAGCAGCGGCGTGTCGAGACCGCAGATGAGCTTGCGGCGGATCCGGTACGGAAGGTCGAAGAAGTGAGGGGCCTGTGCCCAGGCGTTCGAGTGGGCCTTGCCCATGAACCCGTCGCCGAGCAGCGCTACGCGGAGTTCTGGTTTCATTACGGTCTGACGATCGATCGGAAAACGGGCCGGTCCGCCCGGGGGACGGACCGGCAGACACGAAGGAACGGGCCGTGCGCGCGTTTCGGACGGCACGGCCCGTCGAACCGGCGACTGCCGGGCGGACTAGAGCACGACCGGCTCGCGCTTCTGCGCGTCCCAGCCGAGCATCTTGCCCGACTTGAGCGACTCGAGCGCGAGCAGCGCCGGCAGCGCCGCGTGATAGCCGATCTCCATCGAAGCGTTCGGCTTCTGACGCGAGGCCATGCAGTCGAGGAAGTTGCGCACGTGCGCGTCGAGCGGGTAGTCCTCTTCGACGCCGCCACGCGGGTTGATGTAGACCTGCTTCTCGACCGGCTTGGCGCCGCCACGGCCGCCGCCCGGGCCGCCCATGCGGCCGCCCTGAGGACCGGCGGCCGCCGGCGTCTCGGCGATCTGCACGCCACCGGCGGTCGGCGGCGGCGGCGGGCCCTGCTTGCGGATCGTGCGCGGGACCGGCGGCAGCACCGCGTAGCCCATGCGGTTGACGAGCAGCGTGCCCGAACCGCTGATGAAGAAGACGCCCCAGCCCTCGCCGTCCTCCGGGTCGCGCGGGACCTCGCCGTTGGCGAACGTCATGACGAAGTCGTCGTACTCCCACGAAATCGAGAAGGTGTCGGGCACCTGCTCGGGATCGGGGTTCTGCTGCACCATGAAGTTGCCGACGGCCGCGGTCTTCTTCGGGACCTTGTTGTCGGCGTTCATGAACCAGTGCGCCACGTCGATGTGGTGCGCGCCCCAGTCACCGATGAGTCCCGACCCGTACTCGTACCAGCCGCGGAAGGCGAGGCGGCTCGGCTTGAACGGCCGCTCCGGCGCGCCGAGCTCCATGCCCTTCAGCTGCCACAGATCCCAGTTGAGCCCGGGCGGCACCGGCTGCGGATCCTCGGCCGGCCGCGAGTAGTTACCCGGCTGCACGATCTGAATGTGGCGGATCGGACCGAGCACGCCGCTGTCGAGGATCTTCTTCGCCTCGGCGAAGTGATCCCAGCTGCGCTGCTGCGTGCCGACCTGCACGATGCGGTCGGACTTCTCGTAGGCCGCCATCATGGCGTTCAGGCGCGGGATCGTGTTGGTGGCCGGCTTCTCGACGTAGACGTCCTTGCCCGCCGCGATCGCGTCGATCGTCATCCGCGCGTGCGAGAAGTCGGGGCCGCCGATGAGCACCGCGTCGATGTCGTTGCGGTCGAGGATGCGCCGGTAGTCCTCGACGATCTCGAGGTTGAACGTCTTGCGCGCCGGCGTCATGAACGACGCGAGCTTGTCCTGGTTGACCTCGCAGCCGGCCACCCACTGGACTTCCTTCTGGCGCGCGAACGCGTCGAAGACGCGCGCCGATCGATTCCCGCAGCCGATCACCGCCATGCGGATGCGGCTGTTGGCCCCCTGAAACGCGTAGGCGGGTCGGGCCGCCGCAACCGCGAGCGCTGCTGCGGATGCCTTGAGAAACTTGCGCCTGCTTGCCATTGAACCCCTCTCCTTCGATGCTCCCAGCGGCCCCGCTCGGCCCTCCGGGCTCGGACGCCACGGTTCCGTCGGCGGATTCGCCGTGCAACCGACATCCGTATAGACACCGGACGCGTCGATGTGGCGTCGTCCTGTCCGTCTGCTTCGCGGCGCGCCCCGTCCCGCAGCGAGACCGCGCGTCGGGCCGCGCCCTCCCCGGATACACAACGTGCGCCGGGGTCGAATGTCTTCCCTGTCAGGGGGAAGGTTACCCAAAGCACGCTGCAGGCGCAACGGGAATCCGGCGAACCTCACGCCGATACTGCCCGTGGGCAACCGGTGCGATCGGGCGCGCGTCGGGCCGTGCAGCCGCCTGATGCCGGCGCTTGTTGTACCCTTCCCCGATATGCCTCCCATGGTCAGCGTGCGGGACCTGCGGAAACGCTATGGTCCGGTCGAGGCCGTCAGAGGAATCAGCTTCGAAATCCAGCGCGGCGAGATCTTCGGCCTGCTCGGTCCGAACGGCGCCGGCAAGACGACGACGATCGAGTGCATCCTCGGGCTGCGGGAGCCCGACGCGGGCACGATCGAAATCGCCGGCCTCGATGCGCGCCACGACCCGGCGGCCGTGCGCGAGCGCGTCGGCGCCGCGCTGCAGACAACGGCGCTGCACGATCGCATCACGCCGCGTGAGGCGCTGCGTCTCTTCTCGTCGTTCTACCGACGCCCCGTCGATCCGGAGCGCCTGCTCGAACGCTTCTCGCTCACCGGCAAGGCCGACGAGGCCGTCGACGGGCTGTCGGGCGGCCAGAAACAGCGCCTGGCGCTCGCCCTGGCCTTCGTCAACGCACCCGAGCTCGTCTTTCTCGACGAACCGACCGCCGGCCTCGACGCGCGCTCGCGACGCGAGCTGCACGACGAAATCCGCCGCATGCGCGACGACGGCCACACGGTGCTGCTGACGACGCACCTGCTCGAGGAAGCGGAGCAGCTGTGCGACCGGATCGCGATCGTCGATCGCGGGCGCATCGTGGCCATCGGCGCGCCGCAGGAGCTCGTCGCCGGCTCGGCTCGTCGTCACCGCATCGTGCTGCGGACCGATCGTCCCGTCCCGGCCGACCTGCTGCAGGCGGTCGCCGGTGTTGCCGCACCGACCGGTGAGACCGACACGCCATCGCCACCGGCCGCTGCCGCGGCCGGCCGCAGTAACGAACTCACGCTGCAGACTGAATCGGCCGGTCCGACCCTGCTCGCCCTGCTCGGCGCTCTCACCGCCGCCGCTCCCGGGCGCCAAAGCCCCCCAGGCGACGGGGGGACGCCGAGGGAGTGCTCCACGAATCTCACGAAGCGAACGCCCCGG
>QGVF01000181.1 GCA_003242705.1 Acidobacteriota bacterium | reverse complement strand
TTTTTTAAATGAAAAGTGTGAAACGAGATTGGGATTCGGTTTGTTGGCCTCGGTGTTGGTATAAGCCGTCACCGTTTCGGTGGTCGTCACCGTGGCCGGCGGGTTGTGGCGGTAGGCGGAGAGGCGTCGCTCGCCGCCAGGGGCGATCGTGACGCTGGCCAGCCAGAACGTCTCGGGGCCGAGCGCGGCGGACTCGAGCAGGCTCGTCGTGTCGGTTTCGGGGACCGACAGGCGGGTCAGCAGCCGTCCGCTGGCCGGATCGATCACCAGGAAGTCGCCCGTGGTCAGGCCGATGACGGCGCTGGAGCCCGTCACCCAGGGGCCGGCAGCCGGTCGGTGGCCCAGACCGTCGGTGCGCCGCATGGCGCCGTTCCGGCGATCGAAGGCCCGCAGGCTGTTGTCGAGGAGCACGACGTACACGGTCGTCTCGTCGACGAATGGCGCGCCGACAATCGGGACGCGCAGCGGAAACGTCCACCGGACAGTGCCGCTGCGGGCGTCGACCGCCTGAAGCGATCCATCCGGCAATGCGAGGAACAGCGAGTCGCCCGCGGCCGTGATGGCGGCCGGGGGGCGACGGAGCTGACTCGACCAGAGCTGCAGGCCGGCTGCCAGGTCGAAGGCGACGAGCCGGCCGTCGGTGAGCGGCACGAAGGCAAGCGAACCGGTCAGTGCCGGCGTGGCCGAGGGAGGGGCGTCGAGGCCGACATGACCGAGCGGGACGCCGGTCGACGTCTCGCGCAGCAGGACGTCGGTGTCGCTGACCATCAGCAGCCGGTCCCCGGAGACAACGAGGCGAGTCGTGGGGCCGGTTGTCTGGACGATCCAGCGAACCTGTCCCGTGTCGGCCTCGAGCGCGTACGCATGTTCGTCGGCCACACCGAGGACGAGATCACCTGTCGCCGCGAGGGCGGTCCAGCCCGTCGTGTCGTGCGTCCACGCGATTGCGCCAGTGTCGGCATCGCGCGCCTCCAGTGGCGAGGAGGTGCCTGCGGTGAATACGTGGTTGCGTGTGACGGCCAGCAGCAGGTCGGTGTCGGGAGCCAGACGCTCGCTCCAGGCCGGCTCCCAGGGCGCGCGCGCCTGGGCCGTCGCCGCGGACGTGGGGCGCGACTGCCCGCCGATCGGGGCGGCTAATACTGTTGCGGGTAACTGCAACCCGAGGGCGAGGAGCGCACCCCAACATCCTGCGCGTGACGGCCGGGCCACCCGCTTATAATAGCGGCGTTCCCGCGGGGCCTCCGGCCTCGTCCTTGCACTACCAACCCTGCGCACACGTGACACACCAGACAATCCTCGTCCTCGATTTCGGCTCGCAGTACACCCAGTTGATTGCCCGGCGTCTTCGCGAGCTCAAGGTGTATACGGAGATCGTTCCGTTCACGATCGCGGTCGACGAACTGAAGCGACGCGAGCCCGTCGGGCTGATTCTGTCGGGTGGACCGAGCAGCGTCTTCGAGCCGGGGGCGCCCGGCATCGAGCGGCGCGTGCTCGAGCTCGGTGTGCCGGTGCTCGGCATCTGCTACGGCATGCAGCTGATGACGCAGCTGCTCGGCGGCCGCGTCGAGGCGGCGCCTACCCGTGAGTTCGGCCACGCCGAGGTCGACGTCGATACGACCACGCCGCTGTTCCGCGGGCTGGCGGGGCGGCTGAAGGTCTGGGCGAGCCACGGGGATCGCATCGCGCAGGTGCCCGACGGCTTCGCGACGATTGCGACGTCGGCCAATGCGCCGGTGGCGGCCATGGCGAGCGTCGAGCGCCGGCTGTACGGACTGCAGTTTCATCCCGAGGTGGCGCACACCGAGGCGGGCGTCGACGTGCTGCGCAACTTCGCCTTCGACATCTGCGGCGCGCGCGGCGACTGGACGATGGCCGGATTCGTCGAAGAGAGCATCGGGAAGATCCGGGCGACGGTCGGCGACGGGCGGGTCGTGTGCGGGCTGTCGGGCGGGGTCGACTCGACGGTGGCGGCCATCCTGCTGCACCGGGCCCTCGGCGACCGGCTTACGTGCATCTTCGTCGACAACGGCCTGCTCCGGCTCGACGAAGCCTCGCAGGTGGTCGAGCGGTTCCGCCGGCTCGGGCTGCCGCTCGTGGCGGTCGACGCGAGCGACCTGTTCCTCGAGCGGCTGGCCGGGGTGGTCGATCCGGAACAGAAACGGAAGATCATCGGCGCCACGTTCATCGACGTCTTCGAGGCGAAGGCGCGCGAGATCGGCGAGTTCGATTTCCTGGCGCAGGGCACGCTCTATCCGGACGTCATCGAGAGCGTGTCCGTGCTGGGGCCGTCGGTGGTCATCAAGAGCCACCACAACGTCGGCGGGCTGCCCGAGCGCATGCGGTTCAAGCTGGTCGAGCCGCTGCGTGAGCTCTTCAAGGATGAAGTGCGGGCGCTCGGCACCGAGCTGGGGCTCGAAGAAGAGTTCGTCTGGCGGCAGCCGTTCCCGGGGCCCGGTCTGGCCGTCCGGCTGATTGGGGAGATTACCCGCGACCGGCTCGACCTGCTGCGGCGGGCCGATGCCATCGTGGCGGACGAGATCCGCCGCGCCGGGTGGTACCGGCGCCTCTGGCAGTCGTTTGCGGTGCTGCTGCCGGTGCAGAGCGTGGGCGTGATGGGCGACGGGCGCACCTACGAGTACACCGTGGCGGTGCGCGCGGTCGAAAGCCGCGACGGCATGACGGCCGACTGGGCCCGGCTGCCGCACGACCTGCTCGCCACGATTTCGTCGCGCATCGTCAATGAAGTGCGCGGGATCAACCGGGTGGTGTACGACATCAGCTCCAAGCCACCGGCGACGATCGAGTGGGAGTGAGGCCGCAGTTGGCTGTCGCTGGCACGGTCAGGCGCCGAACACACTTTAACCGCTGTCGAGTGCAACGTAAGCCCGAGCCACAGCCCTATGGAGGGGGAGGGGGCGTCATGGCGATCCCGACGATCAGCAACGTGCCTGAGGACGTGCACCGCGCCTTGCGGACGCAGGCCGAGCAGCATGGCCGCATTACGGAGGTGAAGGTGCGCGAGACCCTGGCGGCGGCGGTCAAGTCGGAGAACCGGGTGCGAGTGGGTGACGCCCTGGCAGCCATCGGCCGGAAGATTGGCCTCAAGGACGAAGACTTCGCCATCCTGGAAAGCGTCCGTGACAGGACACCCGCCGAGCCCCCTAGGTTCGAATGATCGTCCTCGACACCAACGTGTCCGAGGCGATGAAGCCCGAGCCCAACCCGGTCGTTCTGGTATGGCTGATGACCAGGCGGCGTGGACCCTCTACATCTCCACCGTCACGCTGGCCGAGTTGCTGTTCGGCATCCAGGCCCTGCCGCAGGGCAGGCGCTGGCACTTGCTGGACGGCACGCTCAACGCGCTACTAGGGCTGTCCAGGGATCGTATGCTGTCCTTCGCCACGGAGGCCGTGTGGTGCTACGCAGAGCTGGCCGTGGCGGTCAGGAATGGGGGCGTGGCCTCGCGGCGCTGGAATGGATACATCGTCGCCATCGCCGCATCGCGGGGCTTCGTGGCGTAACGCGATACCGCGCACTTCGAGGCGGCGGGGGCGGCGGTTGCCAATCCGTAGAGCTGACATTGGCTCGCGTGCCTCCGACGTTGTGCGAGCGTGCCTGCACTCGGTGGTGGCCATCTGTGGCTTGGCTGACCCAAGTGCAGGCAATGCAGCTACGAGCTGGCGGAGACCTCCATGCTTCGGGTCGGCTCGAGCAATTCGCGGATGTACGTCTCCCTGTCTTCCTCCTGAAACAGGATGTGTTTTTTCTGCATCTCGCCCTTGGTGATGCCCCAAAGCTTGCTCATTTCATGCGAGGGCGTGTTCG
>QGVF01000180.1 GCA_003242705.1 Acidobacteriota bacterium | reverse complement strand
GGGTGCCGGGCGCGCGCTCGACGAGCTCGACGAGCACGCCCCGGGTACTCGACGGATGGACGAAGGCCACGCGCGTCCCGTGCGCGCCGATCCGGGGTGCGCGATCGATCAGCCGGACACCCGCCGCCTCGAGCCGCGCGAGCGTCGCCGGCAGATCCGCGACCCGGAGCGCCACATGGTGCAGGCCCGGCCCTCGACGCGCCAGCGATCGCGCAAAGGGCGACTCGCGGTCGAGCGCTTCGACTAGCTCGATGCGCGCCGCTCCCCGCCCGACGAACCGGACACGGACTCCCTGATCAGGAACGTCCTCCGGCGCGTCGACCACCAGGCCGAACTGCTCACCGAAGACCCTGAGCGCTTCGTCCGGAGCGTCGGTCGCCACGGCCACGTGGTCGAGATCACCGGCCGCGAGATCGACCATCCCGCGAGCGATTCGCTGGACCGAACCGCGCCTCGCCGCCACCGCGTCAACCTGTGACTCCCACGCGCCCTGTGGCAGTAAGGCGCGCAGGCGCGACGTGAGCTCGTCGCTGATCGCGGCAAGCAGCGCCTGCTCGGCGCGCAGCCGACGCCGCGGCTGAAGGCTGTCGGTGTCGGCGGCCACGGCATCGAGCGCCGCCAGGACGGCGTCGATGCCCTCGCCGCTCACCGCGCTGACCCGCAGCACGGCCGGACGCGACCTCGCACGGTCGCGCTCGAGGTCGAGGTTCTGCTCGATGGCGGCCGCGGCCTGATCGGCGCCCGGCAGGTCGGCCTTGTTGACGATGAACAGGTCCGCGATTTCCATGACACCGGCCTTCATCGCCTGGATGTCGTCGCCGGTGCCCGGCACGACCACGACCAGACAGACGTCGGCCAGTCGTGCAATGTCGATTTCATCCTGACCGACGCCAACCGTCTCGATCAGCACGACGTCGAAGCCGGCGGCGTCCAGGACGTCGGCCGCGTCCGACGTGGCGGCCGACAGCCCGCCGAGGTGACCGCGCGTCGCCATGCTCCGGATGAAGACGTCCGGATCGAGGGCGTGTGCCTGCATCCGCAGCCGATCGCCCAGCAGCGCACCTCCGGTGAACGGACTGGTGGGATCGACGGCGAGGACCGCCACGCGCCTGCCTCGCCCCCGGTACCCGCCCACGAGTCGTCCGACGAGCGTGCTCTTGCCCGCCCCCGGAGGTCCGGTCACGCCAACGACCAGCGCCCGACGCGTACCGTCGGCCAGCGCGTCCAGCAGCCGTTCGGCCGGCGCGCCGCGCCGTTCGACCACCGACAGCGCCCGGGCCACGGCCGCAGTGTCGCCGGCGCGCACCCGCGCTGCCAGCGCCTCTTCAGCCGCCCTGCCGGAAGTCGTCCCCATCCGGCGGAACATAACACGACCCGACACACGCGCGGCTCTGGACCCGGCCCCGTCGGGATCCGATACTGCGGTCATGGCTCATCGCTTCCTGATCGCCCTCTTCACCGCGGCCGCACTCGTTGGCCCTGCCGTTCCGGCGCACGCCGACATCACGGCCTTCCTCGGCTTCTCGCCCACGCCCGAGACGCGGGCCGCGCGCGGCTTTTCGGCCGGCGTCAACCTCGTGATTTTCGGTTTCGAGTTCGAGTACGCCAACACGGCGGAAGACCGCGTCAAAGGTGCGCCGAGCCTGACGACGGGCATGATCAACGGCCTCGTGCAGACGCCCACCTCGACGCAGTTCTACCTGACGGCCGGCGGCGGGTTCTTCCGTGAGCGCCTCGCCGGCGAAGGCGAGACCCACGTCGGCACGAACATCGGCGGTGGCGTGAAGCTGTCGCTGGTCGGGCCGCTGCGGCTGCGACTCGACTATCGCGTGTTCAACCTGCGCGGCAGCCCGCTCTATTCGAACCCGCAGCGGTTCTACGCCGGCGCGAACCTGGCTTTCTAGTCGGGCGTCGGTACCGGGAACCGCACGGGATCATCAGCGCAACGCTTCCAGATCGAGCCGCTCGACGCGGAGCACGGCCGCGCGCAGCTGCTCGTACAGCGTGCGCGCCTCGGCCGGCGCGACCTGGGTGAGCAGCTTCACCGGATCGTAGTCGGCACCGGGATCCACCGGGTCGATGAAGGCCACGTACACGGCGCTGTCGGCTTCGGGGCGCGCCCGGAAGAACCGCCAGGACGGCCGTCCACCGGCCGACGGCGCGGCGGCGCGGAGCCCGTCGGTGATACGGGCCATGATCTGTTCGAACACGCCGGCGTGATCCGGCCTGACGTGGAAGAGCAGCACTCCGGTGCCGGCCGCGAAGACATATCCGGGACCGGCATCCGGCTGCTGCCGGGCGTGAACGGCGGGGACGGCAGCGGCGATGGCAAGTACCAGAGCGACGGCCGTCGACGTCGACACCCTCGACATGCTCCGGACCTCCTCGTTGTCAGGGGCAGAAACGGGAAAGGGACGCTCCCGGCCGCGGAAGCGTCCCTTCGATTCGACGTGCGCCGGCGCACGGGCGCCGGCCGCTCACGTTACTGCGCGGGCGGCGCGGGAGCAGCCTCGCCAGCGGCCGGATCCGCAGCCGGTGCAGCCGGCGCCGGCGGCGGCGCGATCGGCGCCGCGGCATGGTGCGCACCGGCCGGCGCGATGCCGTTGAGCGACCCCATCAGCTGCTCGTAGAGCGGCCGCGCCTCGGCGTCCTCGAACAGGCCGGCCTCGAACAGCAGGAAGGGGCTCGGGCTGTAGCTCAGGTTCTGCGACACCGGGTCGGCAATGACGAAGTAGAGCACGCCCTGATCGGTCGTCTCCGCCAGACGGTAGACCCGGATCGAATCGCCATGCGCGCGCAGTGCCGCATCGTCGGACGCGGCGAGCCGCCCCCGGATCTGGCCCCACACGTTCTCGAACGCGCTGGTCTGATCCGGCTTGACGTAGAAGCTCATCACGGCCGCTTCGGTCGTGAACTTGAACGGATCCTCAGCCGGCGGCTGAGCGGGCGCCTCGGCCGCCTGGTCCTGAGCAGCTGGAGCGGGAGCATCCTGCGCCTGCACACTGACCGCGGTGAACGCGAAACCCGCGAGAAGACCTGCCATCATCGTGCGCCGGCTCCATGCCGACCCAGCTCCGAACACTTTCATGAAATGCCTCCCTGCCCGCCGGGCAACAGATAAGGTCCGCTAACTTTAGTCGTACCCCTGAGACACCGCAAGACCACCGGGTGTTCCCTGGGGGTCGTCCCCATACCTACACGAAGGCGACCAGGATCTCATTGGCCAGCAGCATCCCCTGCCGGCTCAATCCGAACCTGGTCCCTTCCTGCCACACGAGACCTGCGTCTCGTGCGCCCAAGAGTCTGCCACCGTACTCCGCCCACGGGTCAAGTCCAAATCGGTCGGCGAACTCCTGCCGGTCGATCCCGCGGACCAGCCTCAGGCCGGTGAAGAGCGCCTCTTCGGTGCGCTCCCGATCATCGCGTATCTCGAGCCCCACCCGGACCGACCTGCCCTGTTCGACCCGCTCGACGTAATCCGTTGTCGAAGCCACGTTGTGCCACCGCTGCACATCGACCGTCGAATGGGCTCCACAGCCGAAACCGTACCAACTGCCGGCCGTCCAGTACTTGAGGTTGTGCCGGCTCTCGAATCCCGGTCTGGCCACGTTCGAAATCTCGTACTGCCGGTACCCTTCCCTGTCGAGCACTTCCAGCCCACCCAGGTACATATCCGCCGCCTCATCGTCGGACGCCTGTACCCAGGCGCGCACGTCGGCGGCTGACGCGCCACCATCCTTACTCAGAACGCGCGCCATGGCTTCCTTGAGCGGAGCGTTGGGGTACAGCTCGAGCAGGTAGAACGACAGTGGCTCGGGCCGGGGGGCGAGGGGGGGGGGACCGAGGCAGGCCTTTAAA
>QGVF01000077.1 GCA_003242705.1 Acidobacteriota bacterium | reverse complement strand
CGGCGTGGAGCCTTCTGACGCTCCGCACGCCTGGGACACGCGGGCGGGAACACTTCGTTTCCCTGCGGCCGTCTTCATCGGAACTATTGCAGCCGCCGGAACAGGCCGACGTAGACCGCCTTGCCGAGGACGTGTCCCTGGATCGCGTCCATCACCATCCGTCGCGTCTCGAACGCATCGTCGGTCGGCCTGACGTCGAGCATCGTGTCGAGCGCGTAGACCTCCCACACGTAGTGGTGGCGCGGGCCCGACGCCGGCGCGCCCGGTCCGCGGTAAACCGGCCCGGTGACGCTGATCTGGTAGCTGCCGTCCGGCAGCTGCGATCCCCGCGGCACGCCCTCGGGCAGCCCCGTCGCGGTCGCCGGGATGTTCCACACCACCCAGTGCGCCTGATCCTCCGTCGTCCGGTTTCGCGCGACGTCGAGGTCGCGCATGTTCACCACGAACGACCGCGTGCCGTCGGGGACGTTCTCCCAGCGCAGGGCCGGTGACGTTCCCTCGCCCGGCGCGGCGCCCGGCGCCGCCTGCGTGAAGCGAATCGGTATCTCGCCCCCGTCGGGAAAGCCTTCGACGACGAGCGTCATGGAGGATGCGGCGCCCTGGGCGGCGGCAGATGCGGGCGCGGTGAGCAGGCAGGCGGCTGCGGCCGCCGCGACCGCGCAGCGTTTCAGGGTCTCGACCGAGCGGATGGAATAGATCGCCATGCGCGCGATTCTACTGCGCGCCGTGGCGAGGGTGAGCGGGCCCTACTGGCCTCTGCGCCGCCCAGCTGCTGCGACCGCCTCCTGCGCCACGCCGTCGCGGTCGCCTCGGTGGGACCGAGCCTCTTCGGGGTGCCCGGCACCACGCTTCCCGCAGCGAGTTTCATCGTCGCAAGCCTCCATCCTTCGAATAAGGATCGGCCCGGCCTCTGTCGTCTTCCTACCGCGCCCTCACACAGGCCGCATGCGGCCGGAAGCCGGCCCGCTGCGCGGCCTCGATTGAGGTGAATTCCACCACGCAGTTCGGGCAGTTGTAGTGCTGGCAGCCTGGAGCGTGAAAGACGCGCGAATTGCGGTTGCCGTGGTAGACGACGGCGGTGGTGGCGGGGGCGGCTGAACGCGGCGTTGCTGCAGGCGCAGCGGCTCCCGCGGCCGCAGCCGGCGCGGTCGGTGCCGCCGATCGCGTTACCGCCCGGTAGTCCCACGGCGCCACCGGGTTGGCGGCCGCCCACAGTCCCCGCCGCGCCGCGCGCGCCTCCTGCTCCGCCCGCGCCAGCGTCGCGTCGTCCGAATACGCCGTGTAGTGCCAGGCCGCGCCGGCGGCCACGAGCTCCCGGCCCAGGTTCCGGTCGCCCTGCCGCAGCTCGGCCACCAGCCGGCCGTACGAGTCGACGTCGCGGATGACGACGTCGACAAGCTGGCTGGCAAGCAGCCGCGCCGCAATCTCACGGGCCTCGCGGCCGAACGCCTGACCGGACTCAGGTGCATCGATGCCAAAGATGCGCACACGCATCGTGCCTCGGCCTGCGGCGATCTGCACGGTATCGCCATCCTCGACCAGCACCACGCGCGCCGGAAAGACCTGCTCGGGAACGTTCTGCTGCGCACCGGCGGAGGCGGCGGTCAGCAGGAACGCAAGACCGACGATCAGGCGGACACGACGACTGCGGACCGACATCTGGCTCTCTCCCTTCCCGACCGGCCTGAGCCCAAGCTCTACTGCACGTCCTTCCCCGTCAGCACGAGCTCCATACGATCGGCCTCTGCAGCAACGGCCTGCAGATAGACCAGAAACTCGTTCCTGGTCAGGCCGATCAACGGAGCCACCGCCTCGGCCACCAGGCACCTGCCGACCACCCGGAAGCCGACAAGATCACTGTCCCGGTTTCGCCGCCATGCCCAGCGAGCAGGGTCTTCTACCATCCGATCAAGCGTTCTGGCGGTCGCCACCGTTGCTTCGAACCTGATGCCGTCGTCTGTGTCATGAACACGCACGACATGTTTCCGACTCGCGCCTTTCGGACCGAACCAGCAGGTCACGGTGCCGCCGTCGACGTCGAAGACACGACGATCCAGCCCCTTGAGCCAGGCCCTATACCTCTCTGCCATCAGCCCACCAGCCTTGCTTCCCGCTCCAGCAGCGTCACCACGGATGAGAGGGCCAGGTCGCGCCCGGCCCAGAGCTTCCGCTCGAGCTCGTCCGCGGCCCGACAGACCCGTTCGATCAGCCACCGGATTCGGTCAGCGTCGAACTTCGGGTCGGCGAGCAGCACCTCTTCCTCCACAGTCAGCGTCTCGGATCCGTCCTCTCCTTCGGTGAGTCCGAGCTGTTCGGGCAGTCTTGCCGAAAGCTGCTTCGCCCTTTGAAACAGGTCGGGTGTATGCAGGGCCCCAACATGACTGACACATCTGGCCAGCAATTGCGTGCCCCTCGACTTCAGGTGAACGATGAAATGCTGCTGTCGTCCCTCCGACAGTGCCATCGTGCCTCTGGCCTTGCCGGGCTCGACAGGCTCGTGCCACATCACGTCCGTCAGGGAGCGGGTAGCTGCCCACAGACGGTTCGCCAGCGCCTGCGCATCGGCCTCCGAGAAGGCCAGCTGTGTCCGCTCACCCACGAGATCACTCTCTCGGACCGGAAACGCCGTCTCGAGCGCCCTGTCGACGGGTGGTGGCACGTCGAGCACCGTGACAATTTCCTCGGCCACATTCAGCTTCGAGGAATCCTCAACGTGACGGGCCAGCCCCTCATGCATCAATCGGAGGAACTCGTGCATCCGCCTCAACACTCGCCTCACCTGCAGGCGCTCGATTGTGTCCTCGAGGTGGGGATAGAAGACCTGAAGACGGTGTTCGTCGCCCAGGTCTCCCAGACTCATCGCAGTCCGTTCAGTCAGCGAGCGTACCCGGTCGATACGGCCCGTCCGTTGCTCGATTGCCGATGGCGTCCAGGCCAGCCCGTAGTGGTGCACTTCCGCACAGAAGGTGTGCAGATCCTCTCCTTCCTGCAACAGGTCCGTCGACAGGAGTACAAGGGGATAGCCCGGCATTCGGAACTGCCTGACGAGAGTTCGATTCACTTGCCCGGTCATCCCCCCGGCCGGGTGCTGTTCGCCAAGGAGATCGCCCAGGGCCTTGGGAACTTCAGACAAGTCCTTGCCTCGGACCTCCGGCGCGTTGACATCGAGAATCAGGTCAAAGTGCCGGGCGGCGGCTTTCAGCTCATCGAACGCCCCCCATCCCCGCTCCTCGGGCGATCTTCTTCTTTGGTCTTCCAGCAGCCGCAGCATTACCGCGACGAGCAGCTGTACCGTGAGCCGCTCTGAGTCTTCTCCTGAGGTGTGCCGTTCTGACCGCGTCCGCAGACTGCCTGCTGCTCGTACGGCCGCTGCATAGACCTCGATGAACGAATGTCCATTGCGGACCATCGACGCGAGCAATTCGCGTCGCAGCTCCCGTTCTTTGAAGCGATCGACAAACTTTGAGTGCTCCGGTTCCGGCCAGAGTTCCGCCCGCAGAGCTGCCCACTGGTCCTCGCGCAATGCCGAGAAGAACGTGGTGCTCTCGACGATATCGACGCGAAATTCAGCACTCAGCGGAATCGGCTGTCGCTGGGTCTTGAAACGGAACTCCCAGACCACGTCCGCGTCTGCACGCACCTGATCATCGCGAGCTCGCTCACGAAGCAGCTCGAGGGCAGCGGCCTGCACGGCCTCGAATCGGTGTCGAGCATCTGTACTGGTCGCATACCACCGCGCGCGCTCCTTCAGGGCGCTCTCGACCTGACCCCGGGTCAGTCCCAGTGCGTCACAAAGCCGGTTCAATACGCCCGGGGGCTGGACGTCGAGCAACGCCGCAACATGGTTGTCGTCGAAGACAGTCGACAACGTGTAGCTGGGCCTCGTGAGTCGCTGCTTGACGGTTGCACCACTCAACCACCCATCCGGTCCCTTCCCTCTGAAGAACCAGGCGAAGAAGGTGTCGTTCGCGCCGCGGTCCTGGCTTCCGTCTCCGAAGGTCTCGCCGTACATGCGCGCTCGGAGCCGCTTCTCTCGATCCTTCGAACGCTCGTCGAGGTACAGAGCCCAGAGGGTCTCCAGATCTTCTGCCAGCTGTGGTACGTCTGCGAATGCCCGGCGGAGTTTCCCAATCAGCCACTGGTTGTACGACTCATCCAGCCGCTCTTTGATCTCCCAGACGGAAGCGATCCTTCGACAAAAGACCAGGGCCTTCCTCCCTGTGTGCCATGCCTGGGACAGCCGACGGACGAGCGCGTCCATCTTGGGATGCGGCAACTCCCGGTCGAACTTCGCTCGATAGTCGGCAGCCAGTGCGTTGATCGTTGCGACGTCAACGCCTTCGCGCTCCTCGGCGTCATCGGCCTGCTCTGCATCGTCGAACTGCCCCGCGCTCCCGTTCCCGTCGTCGAGTTTCGCCGTCTGCAGGAAGCTCTCGAATGACGCCAGCATTCCCATCTGGAAGCTGGCGCCGAAACGAGGCGTATTGAGCAGTTCGGACACCTTCTTCTGCACGAGGGCCACGACCAGTTGCTGGCGGACGTCGTCCACGCGGATTGGCTCGTCGTGTGTGAAGAGCCCTCCGCGGCGCCATTCACGGCGATACAGGTTCTTGGTGAGACGCCGGCCGTTCACGTGCAGACTTGTCACCCGGCGCACCAGGAAACGGCCGACAATCTCCCGCTTCCGCCCTTCGGCCACATCCGGATCCCGCAGCTCCCTGAATGGCTCGCCTTTTCCGAACACGTCGAGCTGGTTCCAGAGCTGGCGATAGTCATCCTCCACAGGCGTGGCCGAAAGAAGGAGCACACGTGACGCTCGGGGGCCGTAGTCCGGAAAATCCCGCCGAAAGACTTCGTCTGAGGGACGGCCGAAGACAAATGACAACACGCGGTTCCGAGCTGCACTCCGGCGCGCGAACCCGTGCTTGAGGTTGTGCCCCTCATCAACGACGACCAGATCGAACACGGGCAGGGCACAGCACAGGGCTTTGGCCAGATCGTCCTTGAACGCCTGCTTGCTCCTGGACGAGCGAATCGCGTCTGCCACCCACGGGAGCTCCCGCTTGAAGCCGTCCCGAAGTGATCGCAGGGCGCGTTCTTCGTCCCCTGTCCCCAGACTGAAGCTGGTCAGGCGAAGGACGAAGTCTCGATCAGGGTTGACCGTCGTCTCCCGAATGAGCTGCCTCAGGCTGTCACACTTGCAGATGGATCTGGCCAGCCCTCCCGACAGGCCTCTGACCCGCATATCTCGAACACGAACCAGATGTTGCGCGAAATTCGTCCAGTCCTTGATCCACTTCTCCTGGATGTTCTCCCGGGGTGCGATGACGGCCACGCGCAGGTCGGGGTTGAAGTGTCTGGCAAGGGCGATCGCCCCGAGAGCGACGTAGGTCTTTCCCATGCCGACTTCGTCGGCCAGGTAGGCCACCCCCTCCCGCTGGAGGATGTTGTGGATCGCTACCACCCCCTTCAGTTGCTCTTCCGCCTGCGGATGCGGTCCGGGACCGTCGCCCGGACCTCGGAGCATCGCTCCCATGTCCAGAAGCTCACGAGCGAGGTCGAGGGAGACGGTCATACGTGCCCTGCGGACTCGGCGCGTTCCAGGAACCAGCGGTCGAACCAGTCCATGAAACGCGACAGCTCCTCGGGTTCGGACGAGCACAACTGCTCCCGAAGGGCCTGGCGCGCGTTCAGCTTCTCCGAGACGACAGTCGCCCTGTCCGCATACTGCTGCCAGAACCGGGGCGACCGCTCCCGGACACGCTCGCAGAGCTGTACGGCACACATCAGGATCAGATACCGGTCTACCACCGACAGCTCCTCCGCATCCTCGTCCGTCGCCCTGCTCACCCGGTCGATGACGGTCGGAAGCGAGTCGAATCGCTCACCGAACATCAGGACGGCAGCCTGGTGTTCCAGACCACGATCCAGGGCCTCGAGGACTCTCGCCTCGAGCTGCGCGAAGGCATGGAACACGCCGGCGCACCGCGCGAACATGTCATTCCTGATTCCCCTCACGTCGTCGGCCAGCGGAACGAGTGAGGACACCTCCTCGGGAGACAGCAGGGCGCCTCTGCTCTCGAGGAACGCCTGTCTCTGCTCAGGCCTGAGCAAAGCCCAGTACTCGAGGATGTCGCGCACGGGAACGACGCGCAGGAGTTCGGGCTTGTGCAGCATGTCGTCCTCCTGCACGAGTACCCTGCATTCCCTGCCATCTTCGGACCTTGCGGTCACGATGCTGGTCGATTTCAGCTCTTCTGCGAGCCGCTCGGCGACATCGGATCCGAGCAACTGCCAGGTGCGGCGGCGGAAGACGATCGGAGCCCCGAACGGCCCGCTTGGGGCTGCGAATGTGATCGGAGGCGAGTCTGACTCGCCATCCCATCGACCGGAGGCCTCACCCGACCTCCATGAGAACCGGAGCTGCAGCGGCAGGATGCGGTCGGGTTCGTGTTCGTCCTCGCCCGCGTCGGCTCGGGTCCAGGCCTGAGGTCTCTGTTCGAGGGGTCTGAGCCAGAAGTCCGGGCGTGACACTGGCTCAACTTCCACGAGGAAGCCTGTCTCCAGGTTGCCGCCGCTGCCTGAGTGGGCAGCCGTCGTCAGGTTCACTGAACCGACGAAAATGTACTCGGTTCTGGGACGCGGCTTGAAGATCCTGTAAACCTTGGCGTGAACAGACCGGCGTCCTGCGTCGGCATTCCTCGAAACCTCTACTACGTCGCGCGGAAGGGTGCCCCACGCCACGCGGTCACCGAAACTCTCGACGTGTGAGAAGAAGGCTTCTGAGCACCTGGCCTCTCCCGTATCGTCCTGCGGCAGGTACACGCGGACCTCCTGCGGGTTCAAGGCGTCTATCAGCGACGCCAGGGGACTCCCGCTGCCGGGAGCCCCATCGAAGAAGGGAGAGATGATCTCCAGGCGATACGTCGCATCGCGGGGAAGACGCCTCTTGAGGAACTCCGCGACGTTCTCGCCTGCACCGCCTCCGCCGACGTAAAGGTGCGGCTCCAGACGGCCATGTCGCGACCTGGCTCGCCGCTGCTTCAGCCCGTTCAGGAACTGTCGATAAGGACGCAAGACACGCCGGGCCGATCGATTGTGCGTCAGGCGGGACACACGATGGAGAAGGTCCAGCAGCGGGTCCCTCAACGTCGTCTTCTGTCCCTCTTCCAGCTCCTCGACGTGACACGCCTCGACGTTCTCCCACCATCCCGTGCGGGTCAGATTCGCCGATAGCGCAGCGACCATCAGTCGCCGGGTGGGAGCCCCCTGCCCATCAGGATCTCTGTCCTCGGTCAGCAGCAGAATGATCTTCGGATGGAAGATGCCGGTAGGTACGCGAACGGGAAACCGCCGAACATCGAGACGCGGCGCGGGATACTCGCTCATGCAGAGGCCGGCCCAGTCGTAGAACACTGCGACGCCGAACGGAACCTCTCGAAGGGCGCCCTCGAGCTGCAGCCACCGGGCGACCTGAGCGTGACTGACCGGCACATCGAGAATGACCGGCAGAATCTCCTGCTCGAAGAAGCCCGGATCGTACTGAAACGTCAGGAAGACCGCGCCAAGGACCTGCTTCCCCGCCAGCCGTTCCTGCAGGTGTTCCGAGAGGACCTCACGGGGAATCGCCTCAGCCATTCAGGCCGCCTCCAGTTCGGCAACGATGGTGCGCAGCGAACTGAGGAAGTACGGGTGCCACCAGAGCCTTTCCAGTCTGTCGGCCGACGGCAGCGCTGTCTCCTCGCTTCGGATCCGTACCCTCAGGACACCACCCTCCTCGACAATCCAGGCGCCCCCTCCCCTTGCCTCCATCACGAGCCTGTTGATCTGGAGCAACCTCTCGAGAGATCGCGCCCACCGTCCCTCCGCGAAGTCGCCGGCGACCTCCTGCCACAAACCAGCGATGCGGTTGCTGCCGCTTGCGTTCGCGAGGTCCGGTGACAAGCGCTCGAATCTGTCCCGGTCGATGGCCAGTCGGCTGGGCCACCGACGGCGGATCGCATCGACAGGTCGCTCGATCCTCTGCCGATCCTGCGTGAGCAGATAGCCGAACAGTGCCGCAGCAGGGGCCAGCACCGCCTCGCAGGCTGCGATGTCGAAGAGGTCTTCCGAAAGTTCCCGGTCTGTCTTCTTCGCCTGACCCGCCAGGTGGCGCACCGACGCCTGGCTGAACGCGAACTGTTCATCCGCAAGCGTGCGCCTGAGCAGGGATGCCAGGCGCTGCTGCCGACCGCCCGTCGGATCGAGCGGGCCTCCTCCCACAAGGTGGTGTCGCCAGAACGGCTGTTCGCCAGGAAGGTACCGCTGCCATATCTCTTCGATCCGGGCGAGGTCCGACGCGACTCGTTCGAGGTTGAAGCGACGGTTGTCGCGGGAGACCCAGTCGATCAGTTTCCGCCACACCGGACTCAGCCTCGGCTTCCACACCGAACCGACAAACTCTTCAGCAGCCAGCGTCAGCTCATTCGCTTCTCTTTCCAGCAGTCCCGACGCCCGCGACGGCGCGGTGAGGAGGCCCCAGAGGCCGTACGATTTCTGGTTACCGAGAATCTGACAGTCCCGCTCCGCCGACAGGGGCACGATCGGACGCGCTCCAAGACGGGCGCGTACGCGACGTATGCCCGGGAACCTCCGATCGCCGGCGCGGAACCTCGTATAGGCCGCCAGTTGCTCCCAGCGGAGGAACGTCCCGAGGTCGTCAGTTCCGGCCTCGTGCGCGGCGCCCCTCCGGGCATCTGCAAGCAACCCGAAGCCAACGACGACGGTCTTGAAGTCTTTGACGGAGGTCGTAACGGTCGTCAGATTGCCGACGACCCGGCGTCCGAGCCTGGTCCAGATGGCCATCGCCCCCAGTGGGTCGATGGAGCCCTTCACATGGGCACGCGAGTCGAGTTCGGTCAGAAACGGACGAGTGAGCACCACACCTCCGCCGGGGAGTCCGGAGTGATGGTCGTGACTGACGTTTCAGTCGCCTGTATTTTGCTGGATGGCAGAGACAGGACAGGTCACAGCAGCTGCGTCGAATTGCCTTTCCTCCCCCACCACTCTCACCGGTTGCTGCCAGCCCGTATCCATCGACGCGCCGGAGTTTTCAGCACGCTTCGGCATGTCCGCCACAAATCATACGTACGGCAAATTGCCTGCCTGTTGCACAAGGGTGAACAGTTGGTCACACGGAAACGGCGAAACAGGGATGTCTCTCGAACGACAGACTTCTGTCCGCGGTCTCCTCCCGATCAGCCTCGGCTTTTCGAATCCGAACCGGATGAAGTACCGCCCTCCCCAGTCGGTGACGGTGACCTACCCCCTCCCCCACACCCGCTCCGTCGCCTCCAGCACCTTGGCGACCGACCGCCGCCACACGGCCAGCTCGTCGGCCGTCGGCGGCAGCTCGTAGGCGTGATGGTGCGCCGCGCGGCTGAGCGCGGCCCACGCCTGGTACGCGTCACGCGCCACCGGCGCCGGCAGCCATCCCTCCAGGCACAGCAGCTGCGCCCGCATCGGCGCCTCGTCTGTCCCCGGCGCCACGTAAGCCCAGAACGTCTTCACCGCCACCTCGAGCGCCTGCCTTGCCAGCAGCGCCGCCGCCCGCGGCCACGTTCCGCCCGCCGCCGCAGCCGGCTGACGCATCAGCCGCTCCGACGCCGCCAGCAGATCCCGCGCAACGGTGGATTCAGTGCCCGCCGCCGTCACGCCAACGCCCTCACAGACTTCGCAAGGCTTTCCGCCCTGAAAATCAGATCGTCGACCTCGCCCGCACAGGCCTCGTGCGCGCCTTCCTTGCACGCCCGGAACACGTCGGCCGCTGCCGGCCCGAAGCGGTTCCTGAGCGTCGCATACACGTCCGACGCCTTCGACTCGTCGTCGAACAGCGCCAGCGCCATGAGCGGATGCGTCTTCCCGTTTGCCGCGAGCAGCTGCTCCACCGCGTCGTGCGGCTCGCCCCGCTTCAACCGCCGCCGCCGCACCACTTCCATACACGCGGCCTCGATGGCCGACCGGCAGAATCCCGGCACGACACGCCTGACGACGTCCACCGGCACCTCCCCCGCCTTCGCCACCGCCCTCGCATCGTCCAGGTAGCCGAGCACGGGATCGGCAGCCTCGTGCACGTCGACGACGGAGCGATCGCGGCGGGAGACGCGGAGGATTGTTGCAGGCAGCCCGAGGCGACGGACGGCGTCGGGCAGCCGATCGTCGTGGGTGAAGACAATCACCTGTCGCGTCCTCGCCGCATCGGCCAGCACGCGCGCCAGACCATCGACGCGCGCGGGATCCATCGACTGCACCGGGTCGTCGATGGCAATGAAACGGAACGGGCTCTCGGGCAGCATCGCCCGCGGCAGGAAGAGGCTCAGCGCGAGCGCATGCAGCTCGCCCTGGCTCATCACGCCAACCGCTTCAGCCGGCGTGCCGTCGACGGTCACCCGCAGCGCGACCTTCCGTTTCTGCCCGGTCCCCTCGAGCCCGACCTCGTCGAGGCTCACGTTGCTCTGGAGCCGCAGCTGCTCCCACGTCTCACGTGCGCGTGCGCGGATCGGCTCGAAGCGTGCGTTCCGTTCGACGTCGACGAACGCCTTCCACCACTTGTCGGCCTCGCGAAGGTCGGCCACGCTCGCCCGCGCTCGCTTCGCCTGTCTTGCCGCCTGCAGCCACCCGGCAATGGCGACCGCCACGGGACGCCACAGATCCTCACGGCGCGCCAGCTCCGCCCGCGCCTCATCCACGAGCGTCTTCAGCGCCTCGACAAGCTCGAGCACGCCCGCTTCGAGGTGATCCGCAGCCGCCGCGGGCGACGTCATCTCCCGCGCTTCGGCCAGCCCGGCCCACGCGCGCCGCGCGTCGGCCAGCTTCGTCAAACCGATCTCCGTCGCGCGCCCGAGCACGGGCGGCTCGGGAGGCACGAGGGTGCGGACGCTCTGCAGGGCGGCCTCGCGGGCGGCGAACGCGCGCCTCACCTCAGCCGCTTCCTGCTCGAGCGCAGCGATTTCCTGTCGCGTGGCTTCGAACCAGTCGGCCGACAGCACGCCGGCCGTGCCGCAGACGGGACAGTCGGCTCCACCGTGCGCCTCGTGATACTGGAGTGCGGTCTTCAGCAGCTGCGCCCGCTGCTGCGCGCGCCCGGCGCTGCTGCCTTCCAGCGCGCTGCAGGTGGCATGCGCCTCGCGCAGCTGGCGGACGACGTCGGCAGCCGAGTCGATGTCGGGCGGGACGAGGTTCGCGATCTCGCGAAGCACGGCCGTGGCCGACTCCTGCGGCGCCGGTTCGCCGGCGACCAGCTTCTCCAGCGCCTCGAGATCCCAGTCGCGCTTCTTCAGCGCCGCGGCGGCCGCCTCGAAGCGCTCGTCACCGCTGGCCGGCGCCTGTTCGATCAGTCTGACGATGGCCTGCGCGCCCTTCTTCGCGTCGTCGACCCGCTGTTTCCGCAGCTTCATCGCATCGGCCAGGACGCGCTGGACCTCGACGAGCTCGTCGAGACCGAGCGCGCTGCTGACCGCGTCGTACAGCTTCGACGGGCCGTCCTCGAGCAGCGAGCCGAGCTCGTTGTAGGAAAGGAAGGGGCGGCAGGTCTCGAGCGCGCCCTTCCAGTCGAGCGACTCGAACGGGCGCGCCTTCTCTCCAGACGCGACGACCGTCGTCTCGCCGTCTTCCAGCTCGTCGCCGGTCCACCTGCGGCTCACAACGAGCGGGCCCTTACCTTCGACGACGAGCTCGGCGCGGATGGAGCGGGGACCGTCGTGGTGCAGGTTGCGCCAGCCGTCGACCCAGGCCTTCGTGCGACTGTGCCAGCGGAAGTTGCGCCCGGTCAGCAGGAACTCGAGTGCCTCGGCAAAGCTCGACTTCCCGCAGCCGTTGCGGCCGACGACGAGCGTGAGGCCGGGACCGGGACGGAGCGGGAGCGTGGCGGTCGGGCCGATTCCGCGGAAGCCGCAGACGGAGATCGACGAGACGTACACGCCGGGCGGCTCGCCGGCAGCCTGTTCGTCGCGCCCCGCCCGCTGCGGCGTCGGCGGCTCGACGCCGTCGTCGAGGAGCCGCGTGAGCGCTTCCGGGCCTTCCAGCGCGGCCAGGAGGACGAGCGCCCACGCTTCGCTGTCGTGGCCGGTCTCATTCAGGCGTTCGACGACACGTGTCTGGAGGTCGGCGGTCATGGGGAGCCAGTCCGGTGCGATGCGTCAGGCGCTCGCCCTGCGCGTCAGCGACATCGCACGGGCGACATTCTAGCCAGCACACTCGGAGAGAGCATCACTACGAGCCGAATCTGCTCGCGGATGTGAGCGGAAGCGTGCAGAACGACACGGGAACGCCCCTGCGGTCCCAGCCGCGCAGAGCAGCGCGAGCCGATGGCCGTCGTGCTCGTTCCGCGGCGCTGCGTCGGGGAATCGCACCTCCGTCCGCTCGCGTTCACACTGACGCCCACGCCTGCGGTCCCAGCGGCGTGAAACAAGTCCAGCCCGGCGCGGACGGTCGTTCCACGTGCTCCGCGGAGCCACGCCGGGGAATCACGCCTCCGTTCGCGCGCGTTTCGACCTGACGCTCATCGCCCGCGGTCCCAACGGCGTGGTACATCCTGACGCTCCGCACGCCTGGGACACGCGGGCGGAAACGCTGCGCTTCCTGCGGCGTGATTCCGCACTGACGCCATCCGGCGTGCTCCGAGTCGCTCGTGCAACGACCATCCGCGCCCGGCCGAGCGACGCAATCCGGTGAACGTCCGGGAAACAGCGGCTGCGGGACCAGCGGGGCGGGCCGATTGTCTTCACGAGCACCGGAGGCTCGAGCAGCGTCGGTGATGTCGAGGCTCCATCGGTCCGGCAGAGTGTGACGTCCCCGGAGCGAGAAACGCGCTTCCCTGATTCCGAGCCGCCCTCTACCGCAATCCCTTCTTCCGCCGCGCGCGATCGAAGTTCACGGCGATCTCGGCCGGCGAAGGGCCCGACTCGTCCGGCACACCGGCCAGCGACGCGCCGCTGCTTTCGAGCGTCCAGGTGCCGCAGTCGCCGTCGGTCTGGAACCCGACGTCGCCCGGCCGGATGGTCACGCGGATGCGCCCGCCGTTCGACACGAACTCGTTGCTGACGATGCTCCGCAGCTGATGCTGGAAGTCTCGCAGGCGCTCCCAGTAGCACCCGGGCGAGGCGTTGGTGACGTACGTGCCCGGCGGCACCTGCGATCCGACCAGCCAGACGCCCGGTCGGATGGTGGTGGACGATCCGGCAAGCGGCGTGACGTCCCACGTGCCGCAGTCGGTATCGGACTCGAACCCGACATCGCTCGGCAGGATGTCCACGATGTACTGCGCGGGATCGTAGCCGACGAAGTCGTTCGCGATGATCTCGGACAGCGAGCCGCCGAAGCCGCTCACGCGCTCCCAGTAGCACCCGTTGCGCGGATTACTGAAGTAGCGGCCCGGGGCGATGTCGGTCCCGACGCGGTGACTGCCGGCGCCGAAGCGCGTGCGCGGGCCCGCCGGACTGACGGTAACGAGCACCGTCCCCACGACGTTGTTGGGCGTCCGCGCGATGATGGTGGCCGATCCGGGCCCGACCGCCGTCACGCGACCGGCTTCCGACACCGTCGCGACCGTGGCGTTGTCCGTCTCCCACGAAACCGTGGTCGGCCCCTTCGTTCCGTTACTGAACGTCGCGGTTGCCGTGACGGTGGTCGACTCTCCGACCTGTAGATCCCTGCTTCCGGCCGTCACGCTGAGAGTGGTTACGGTGGGCGCCGACGGCGCACCAGAACCGCTTGGCGAGGTCGGGCTGCTGCTCTTTCCGCACGCCGACGCGACAAGAACCAAAGAAGCAAGAACGACTGCTGAGCGAAACACTGGAGAACTCCTCTATTCACGAACTCCAACGGAGTCGCGCGAGGAGACTCTAGCGGGCCGGCATTGCGGACGGGTTGCGGGACGTCGAACAGTTGGACACAGTGCGCACTCCGGCCTTTCGCGTATCAACAACGCACACTCGTGCGCCATCGACCGCCCCCGCGCGCCCTCGCTCAGCCGCGCCGCTCCACGTCGACGAGCCAGGTCAGGCCGGAGGTGTCGCGCCGGATCTGCAGGCGGCAGGCGTCGCGCACCGGCTCGACGAGCTGCTCGATGTCGGACGCCGACCGCTCGATGATGTCCCAGCTCGCGAAGTACTCCATCCAGCTGCGGTACGGATTGCCATCGGCGATGTTCGTGAAGAAGAAGCGGCCGCCCGGGCGCAGCAGGTCGTTGACAATCGTCGGCACCACCCACTGCAGCACGCCCTGCGGGACGTAGTCGAACAGCCCGCCCGCCACCACGAGGTCGAACGGCCCGCGCGATCTGTAGCGCGACAGCAGCCGCACGGGATTGCCGCGAATCTGCTCGCAGCGGTCGCCGAACGGCGCAAGCCGCTCTCCGCACAGCGCCAGCGCGTCGGCGTCCATGTCGACGACGACGAGCGTGGCACGGGAGCGGAGGAGGTCGTCGAGCGCCGGCAGGATGCAGCGGCCGCCGCCGACCGCCAGCACGAGAATCCGCGCGTCGGGGTGCACGGACACGCACGAGCGATAGCAGTCGGCCTGCACGCGCAGCTTCTCGCGATGCTGCACGGCAGGCGGCGTGCTGAGGAAGAAGCGCTCGCAGTAGTAGCCGAGCGTGTCGGGTTCCGCCCTGTTGATCGCGTCGACCAGGTACTCGATGGTCTCGAAGTCGCCGGGATATCCGCGCGGCCACGTCTGCAGCCGCGCGGCAAACGGACTGGCGGCCATCGCCTGCCGCGCCGGCGCCGCCGCGTCGGCGATCTCCGGCCTGGGCACGCCCTCGGCGACGAGGCGATCGATCGACGCCATCATCTCGTGCACGCCGGACACGACCTGGTTGTAGATGGCGCGCCCCTGCGATGAGTCGCGCGCGTCCATGCGGCTGAACCGCTCCGCCTGCTCGCGGAGCTCGGCCAACGATGCCATTCGAAGCGTCTCTCCCGTCGACAGAAGGGCCCCTTCCGGCCCGTCGACGCCCGCCACACGGGCGTCCGGTTGGAACCAACTTCCGCAGGCGCACACCCGTCTGCCGTGCGGGTCGCAATCCGCCGGAGACACGCGCCTGTCGCGCACGAAACGGCAACGTCGCCAGAGCTACGGGTACGTCGTGTCGGGGATGTCGGAGGAAGGTGTCCGGTTCATGCAGGGCCGATGGCGCCCGGACGCTGAGGCCTTCGGGCGCGCGCATCATCATCGTCGATCCGGCGGGCCAGTACAAGAGTGATTCGATGGACGCTGGCGCCGGGCGTGGAGGGTCGTTCCACGCACTCCGCGAGGACACGCCGGGGAATCACGCCTCCGTCCGCGCGCGTTTCGGCCTGACGCTCATCGCCCGCGGTCCCAACGGCGTGGACATTCTGACGTTCCGCAGGCCTGGGACGCCGGGCCGAAACGCCGCGCTTCCTGCGGCGTGATGCTGAGCGGACGCCGTCCGGCACGCTGCGAGTCGCGAGCGGCCGTTCCCGCACGGGACAATCAGCGCCGACCACCCGCCCGCGTGCCCCGACGCGGTACGATGGGCGACAGCTTCCCGCGCCCGCTCATGTCAACCGCCGCCGCCCCGCCGCCGCTTCCCGCTTCCGTCGACATCGTCGTCATCGGTGCGGGTCAGGCCGGGCTCTCGACGGCCTATCACCTGAAGCGCCTCGGCCTCGAGCCGGGCACGCGGTTCGTCGTCATCGACCGATCGCCGGCGCCGGGCGGGGCGTGGCAGTTCCGGTGGCCGTCGCTCACGCTGAGCACGGTCAACCGCATCCACGATCTGCCCGGCCTGCGCTTCGCGGAAGTCGTCGGCACCGATCAGCCCGACGTGCAGGCGAGCGTCGCGGTGCCGCGCTACTTCGCGGTCTACGAACAGACGTTCGACCTCCGCGTCGTCAGGCCGGTCGAAGCCACCGTCGTCTGCAGCCGCAGTGATCGACTGGTCGTCGAGACGACTCGGGGAAGCATCGAGACGCGCGGACTCGTCAACGCGACCGGTACGTGGGAACGGCCGTACGTGCCGGACATTCCAGGCGCCAGTCGCTTCCGCGGCCGCCAGCTGCACACGAAGGACTACCGCACGGCCGACGAATTTGCCGGCCTGCACGTCGTGATCGTCGGCGCCGGCATCTCGGCCATCCAGCTGCTCGACGAAATCTCGCGCGTCACGACGACGACGTGGGTGACGAGGCGGGAGCCGCAGTTCCTGGACAGGCCGTTCGACGAGAACCTGGGACGCGCGGCGGTCGCCATCGTCGAAGACCGCGTGCGGCGCGGACTGCCGCCCGCATCCGTCGTGTCGGCCACCGGCATCCCGCTCACGCCCGCCATCGAGGCCATGCGGGCGCGCGGCGTGCTCGAGCGGCTGCCGATGTTCGACGAGATCGTCGAAGACGGCATCCGCTGGGCCGACGGACGCACGCTGCGCGCCGACGTCATCCTCTGGTGCACGGGCTTCCGCAGCGCGCTCGATCACCTTGGACCGCTGATGCTGCGGAGCGAGGCCGGCGGCATCACGATGACCGGTCGACTCGCCACGCAGGTCGCGCGCGATCCGCGCGTGCACCTGGTGGGATACGGCCCGTCGGCGTCGACGATCGGCGCCAACCGCGCAGGCCGCGCGGCGGCCGAAGAGCTGACGAAGTTCCTGGGACTGACGTGAGCGAGCAGGTGCGCAGCGAACGTGCGCGCCAGTGGAACTAGCGGGACGGTTCCGGCAGTGGAACGGGATCGTCAGGCGCGACGATGGACAGCGGGACGCTCACGCCCGTCGCGGCATCGAGCGGTTCGGCTGCCGCCGACGTTCCGTGCTCGACGTGCACCGGAATCGTGCTGCCGGCCGACGATGGTTTCCGGTGCACCCGTTCTACTCGCCGTTCCCCCGCGTCGACAGTCCGCTCGGGCGCGGCGCGCTCAACGCGCGGCGATGTCGAGCCGTCAGCCAGCGCACGACGGACGCACGAACCGCCGGCAGCTGCTGCCATCGTGAGCAACAGCGCAACGCCAGCCGTGCAGACCGCGGGAACGTAGGTCATCGCCAT
>QGVF01000179.1 GCA_003242705.1 Acidobacteriota bacterium | reverse complement strand
TGTCCCCGGGGTCGCCGACGATCCGTCCCACGCTCTCGTCGACCGCCAGCAGCGTCTCGGCGTACTGGCGGTAGTACTCCGCGATGTCGAGATCGCTGTGGTACGCGAAGTCGACGCCGTGCCAGCTGTTGCGCTGGTTGCGCACCCACATCGGCTTGCCCTCGTAGTTCCCGGGCGTGTCGGCCATCGTGGCGGGCCGGATGAACGGCTTGTCGCGATAGCGGCCCTTGTGCCGCTCCGCCGGGACGAACTCGGCGTGCACCGCCTTGTGTGACAGGTAGAGGAAGAACGGCCGATCGGGGCTGCGGTCCTGCAGCCACTCCAGCGCGTAGTCGGTCAGCTCGTCGGTGATGTAGCCGCGGCGCGGCACGCGCGTGCCGTCGACGTTGAGGGTGCCGTTCGAGCCGGGCAGATACGTGCCCTGACCGCGGAAGCTCACCCAGCGGTCGAAGCCGGGCTGCGGCTCATCGCTGTCGCCGCCCATGTGCCACTTGCCGATGAACGCCGTGTCGTAGCCCGCCTGCTGCAGGTACTGCGGGAAGAAGACGGTGCCGGGCGGTATGGGGTTGTTGTTGTCGACGACCCGGTGCCGGTGGGCGTACAACCCCGTCAGGATCGACGCCCGGCTCGGCGAACACAGCGCCGTGGTCACGAAGGCGTTGCGGAGGTGCACGCCGTCGCGGGCCAGCGCATCGAGGTTCGGCGTCTCGAGCCAGGGATGCCCCATGAAGCCGAGCGCGTCGTAGCGCAGATCGTCGACGAGGACGAAGACGACGTTGCGGGGTTGCGCTCCCTCGATGCGCGGAAGCTGCAGGCTTGTCGACTGGCCCGCCGACCGGCTGCCTGAGCCTCCGGGTGATTGCGACGTGGTACAGGCGCCACCCCACGCCGTCACCGCGACGAGCACGGCTGCTGCGCTCCGCCGGAACACGAGTCTCTTCATCCTGCCGTCCTCACGATCCTTGCGCCGGTCGCGCTGGCGGGAGCGTACAGACAACCGACCTTGCGTTCAAGGGGGCGGGGAGGGCGAGGGCGCAGGAGGGCCCGCGCGTACTGGCCGATGGACTGACGCCGCGGGCGACATCGCCGCCGCCCGGCGGCTGTCAGTGCGGCGACGGAGCGGTCGCTATCGCGCCTTGAAGTGCGGGTTCTCGATGAGCCCGATCTCGTTGCCCCATGGATCGGTGACGAGCGCGACCTTGATGCCGTCGCCGACATCACGGATCGGCGACTTCGGCTGCGCGCCCTTCTGCAGGATCGCGGCGTGAGCCGCCGCGATGTCGGGAACGCCCCAGTACGCCTGCACGCTGTCGCCGACCACGGCATCCGCTGCCGGTTGCAGCCCGAGCTCGTAGCCGCCGACGTCGAAGCCGACGTAGAAGGGCTGGTCGAAGTACGGCTGCACGCCGAACACGTCCGCGTACCACGCCTTCGCCCGATCGAGATCGGGCACGCGATAGATGACGGTCCGCAGTCCCTGGAACATTCGTGATCCTCGTGGCGGGCGAGTGCGGATGGCCGGATACAGGCGTCGGCACGCACACTCGCTCCGCGTGCTCGCGTTTGCCTGCATCCACTGCCGTGCGAGAGGGCAGCAGGTAGGGGTCCCTGGTTGACGGAAACGATGGGGGCGGGACCCCGCCAGGTACGCGGAAGACAATAGCACACCCGCGCGCGACGATCGCCCGACATGCGCGGTCACGCCGCCCGGGTGGTCGAGAACCGAAGCCGTCACGCCGGCCACTGCAGGCAGATCTCGTAGCCGTCCGGATCACGGGCCCGGATCTGCCGCATGCCGTACGGCGCCGCCGCCGGCATCGTCGCGTCGACGCCGCACGCCTGCAGGTGTCCGTACGCCGCGTCGAGGTCGCGGCAGAGGAAGTACAGGCCCATGTCGCGGTGAGCGGCGGTGCGCGTGCGAGGCGGGACGGCAGGGCGTTCGTCGCGCTCGTACATCGTGTTGAGCATCAGCGCGATGCCGTCGCGCCGCAGCAGGACCCAGTCCGGGTCGTCCTCCGGATCGCTGCTGGCGACCACGGTGAAGCCGAGCACGTCGCGGTAGAACGCCAGCGACCGCCGCATGTCGAAGACCTGGAGCAGGGGCGCGAAGCCCTCGAGCGTCGGAACCATCGGCACGACCTCCGTCCGGATGCGGCGGCGCCGCCCTCGCTGGCGCATCATCGTCGCGTCCGGCGGTCCAATGCAATGGCTCGCGGCCGGCGAGCGTATGTGTTGATGCCGGCCGCAGTGGCGTCAGGCCGGGGAGGTCCTCATGCGCACGTCAGGAATCGCCAGCACGTTCGCGATCGCCGCAGCTCTGCTGCTGTGGGCACCGGGCGGCCTGCCCGGCCTCGACAGGCCGCGTGTCCATGCGCAGTCGAGCGAAGCCGAGCTCGACGCGCGCGTCCGCGCGTTCCTCGAATCGCGCCGCGGCACGTGGCGCGACATGAACGTCCCTGTCGTGGACGGGCAGACGCTGCACGACCTCATCGTCAAGCACAAGTACACGCGAGCCCTCGAGATCGGCACGTCGACGGGGCACTCGGCCATCTGGATCGCCTGGGCGCTCAGCAAGACCGGCGGCCGGCTGATCACGCTCGAGATCGACGAACGCCGGCATCGGCAGGCGCTCGAGAACTTCAGGGCCGCCGGCGTGGACCGGTTCATCGACGCGCGGCTCGGCGACGCGCACGAGATCGTGCCGGCCCTCGAAGGGCCGTTCGACTTCGTCTTCAGCGACGCGGACAAGAACGGGTACAAGAACTATCTGACCGCGTTGCTGCCGAAGCTCGTGCCCGGCGGGTGCTACGTGACGCACAACGTGTCGCCGCGCGGCGGCGGCATCACCCCTGACGACTACCTGCCGTTCGTGATGAACCACCCGGAACTGGAGACGACGGTCGACACGCGGGGTGCGGGGATGTCGATCAGTTTCAAGAAGGCGGGAAACAGGTAATCGCAGGGCCGAGCTTCAGCTCGGCCAAGCGGCGACCGAACTTCAGTCCGGCCGTGGCGTCGGCCGAGCCAGAGCTCGACCCTGCGACGCGATGGGTTACGAGATCACCGCCCCTGCGACGTCTGCACCGGTGCGTCGGGGTTCGGCTTGTTGGCCTCGATCTCGAGCGTGATCTTCACCTCGTCGCCGACGGTCACGCCGCCGGCCTCGAGCGCCCGGTTCCACGTCAGACCCCAGTCCTGCCGGTTGATCGTCGTCGTGGCGCTGGCGCCGACCTTGAGCACGTTGCCGGCCTTGATGATCGGCGTCGGGCCCTCGACGTCGAGCGCCACCTCCTTCGTGACGCCGCGCATGGTCAGGTCGCCGATCAGGCGGAATCGGCCGTCGGCGACCTTCTCGACGCGCTTCGACTTGAAGGTGATCGTCGGGTGCTTCTCGACGTCGAAGAAGTCGGCGCTGCGCAGGTGCGCGTCGCGCCGCTCGTTGTTGGTGTTGATGCTCGCGGCGTCGATGGCGATGTCGGCGGCGATCGACGAGACGTCCGCGCCGTCGTAGGTGATGGTGCCGGCGACCTTGCCGAACGTGCCGTGCACGTTGGTCACCATCATGTGCCTCACGGAGAAGCCGGCGGTCGTGTGCGCCTGATCGATGGTCCAGGTGTCGGGATTGGCAGCCGCCGGCCGCGCGGCAGCCGGCGCGAGAATGCCGACGGCGAGCGCCGCGGCGAGCAGGACGTTCCTTCGCATGCGAGTGCGGTTCCTCCACCGCTGTGTGAGCCGACCCGTTCGGCTCGCAACCGCCACAGCGGCTTTCCACCTCAGTCGATACGCCGGGCCCGTCCCGCTCCGTTTACCCGGCGTCAGAACGTCATGACCGGACGCTGCAGGCGGGTCCAGAGCACGATCCGGACAATCCCCGCCGCGATCGCATAGACGCCCCGCAGC
>QGVF01000076.1 GCA_003242705.1 Acidobacteriota bacterium | reverse complement strand
CTCGTAGATCGCGTGCACGTCGCCGTGCTCGACGATGCGGCCGGCGTACATCACGGCAATGCGGTCGGCCACCGAGGCCACGACGCCCAGGTCGTGCGTGATGAGAATGAGCGCCATGCCGGTGTCGTGCTGCAGCTCGGCGAGCAGGTCCATGATTTGCGCCTGCACCGTCACGTCGAGCGCCGTGGTCGGTTCGTCGGCGATAAGCACGCGCGGGTTGAGGGCGAGCGCCATCGCAATCATCACGCGCTGCCGCATGCCGCCCGAGAACTGGTGCGGATAGTCGCGCGCGCGCTCCCGGGCTGCCGGAATCCGCACCCGCTCCATCAGCCTGACGGCGCGCTCGTGCGCTTCCGGTTTCGAGAGGCCCTCGTGCACCCGCAGGCTCTCGGCAATCTGCCAGCCGACGGGGAAGACCGGATTGAGGGCCGACAGCGCGTCCTGGAACACCATCGCGATCCCGGCGCCACGTACGGCACGGCGCTCACGCTCGTCGATGGCGAGCAGGTCGCGGCCCTGGTACAGGATCCGCCCGCCGTCGATCCGTGCGGGGGGCACGTCGAGAATGCCCATGATCGCCTGCGCGGTGACCGACTTGCCCGATCCCGACTCGCCGAGGATCGCCAGGCTCTCGCCGGCATCCACCTGCAGGGAAACCCCGTTGATCACCCGCGCCACGCCGTCGCGCGTGTGGAACGAGACGAACAGGTCCTCGACGCTCAGCAGGGGCGGGGCAGCCGTCACTTGAGCCTCGGATCGAAGGCGTCGCGCACGACGTCGCCGAGCATGATGAAGGCCAGCACGGTGGCGGTCAGGAAGCCCGCGGGAAACAGCAGCGGATAGGAGGCTTCGCGGATCCACCGCTGTGCTTCGGCGATGTCGACACCCCACGAGATGACGTTGCGCGGGCCGACGCCGAGGAACGAGAGCGTCGCCTCGTAGGCGATGAACTGTCCGAGCAGGATCGTGAGGACGACGACGAGCGGCGCCATGGCGTTGGGCAGGATGTGCCGCAGCATGATGCGCAGGTGCCCGGCGCCGAGCACGCGCGCCGCGCTGACGTACTCCTGGTGGCGTGCCGCGATGACCGACGAGCGGATCACGCGCGCTGCCGTCGGCCAGCCGAGCAGTCCGAGCGCGAGCACCACCGGCCAGATGCCGAGGTCCTGTCCCGACAGCGCCTTCGCCACGACAATCGCCCCGAGCAGCGGCGGGATGCCGAGCACGATGTCGATGCCGCGCGCCAGCACGGCATCGACCCACCCGCCGAAGTAGCCGGCGAGCATGCCGATGACCAGCGCAACGATGCCCGTGATCAGCGTGGAGAACACGCCGACGAGGACCGACGATCGGGCGCCGTAGATGACGCGCGAGTAGATGTCGCACCCCTGCTTGTCGAAGCCGAACGGGTGCCCGGGGCCGGGCGGGCGCAGCGAGTCGGCGAGCGAGCAGGGCGCCGTCCGTGCATCGACGGCGCTGAAGAGTCCCGGGAACGCGGCCATCAGCACCATCAGGACGACGAGCGCCGCAGCGAGCCAGAAGATCGGCCGGCGCTTCAGTTCGTCCCACGCATCGCGCGACAGGCTGCGCGGTGCCTCGGCCACGAGCATGTCGTCGGCGACGGGCAGGCCGGCTCCGGTGCTACTCATGGCGGATCCTCGGGTCGAGCACCGCATACAGCAGGTCGACCAGCAGGTTCGTCGCGAGATAGATGAGGATCATCAGGCTCACGATCGTGACGACGAGCGGGCCATCCTCGAGGCGGATGCCCTGAAACAGCCGCCCGCCGATGCCTGGGATGTTGAAGATGCCTTCCGTCACCATCGCGCCGCTCATCAGCATGCCGAGCTCGGTGCCGAGAAACGTCATCACGGGGATCAGCGAATTGCGGAGTACGTGGACGCCGACGATGCGGCCGCGACCGAGGCCTTTGGCGGCGGCCGTCCGCACGTAGTCGGCGCGGAGGTTCTCGGCGACCGACGCGCGCGTCAGCCGCATGGCCGTCGCCAGCGACAGCAGCCCGAGGACGATGGCCGGCAGGATGTACGTCGCCAGGCCGAGCTCGGGCGCGTAGCTCGGTCGGAACCACCCGAGCTCGACGGCGAACACGGTCTGGAACACCGTGCCGAGCACGAACACCGGTGTGCCGATGACGACGAGCGTGAGCGCGAGCGACGTCTGGTCGAAGACGCCGCCGCGCCGCAGGCCGGCAATGACCCCGCCGGTCACGCCGACGACGACGACGATGACCATCGTGATGAGTGTCAGCTGAATCGTCCGCGGCCACGATTCCGCGAGCACGTCGGTAATGGGGCGCCCGGTAATCGTCCGCCCCATGTCGCCGGTGAGCAGCCCCCGCATGTAGTAGCCGTACTGGACGAGGAACGGCTCGTCGAGGTGGTACTGCGCGGTGAGCTGCGCCCGCTGGCTCTCGTTGAGCGGGCGTTCGCCGGCCAGCGCCTGGAGCGGATCGGTCGCGATGCTGAACATCAGGGCGTAGACGATGAGCGTCGCCCCGAAGAACGTAAGCACCGATTGCAGCAGGCGTCTGAGGATGAACCGCGACACGGGGCCTCAGGCGATCAGCAGGACAGCGCCGGCGCGAGGCCGGCGCTAGTCGACGTTGGGCTCCAGGTCGAGCAGCTCGACCTGGAAGAACAGGTTCATGTTGACGTTCCGGACACGCGTCGAGTGGCCGAAGTTGTTCTGCTCGTAGCGCAGCGGCACGACCGGCATGTCGCGCGCCAGGATGTCCTCGGCCTTCTGGTAGTAGGCGGTGGCCTCTTCGGGGGTCGCCGCCGCATCGCCCAGCGCGACGAGTCGGTCGAACTCCGGGTTGCTGTAGCCGTAGTAGTTCGACGAGCCGTAGGTCGTGTAGAGCGGACCCAGGTAGTTCTCCATGGCCGGGTAGTCGAAGATCCAGCCCATGCGGAAGAGGCCGACCGGCTCCTTCTTTTCGACTTTCGTCAGCAGTTCGGCGAATTTCGGCTGCGGGTTGCCGATGCACTCGACGCCGAGGTTGGCGCGAATCTGGTTGCACGTCGCGTCGATCCAGGGTTTGTGGCCGCCGTCGACGTTGTAGGCAATCTCGATGCGCCCGCCGACGGCGGGCGCGCCGCCTGCTTCTTCGAACAGGGCCCGGGCGCGCTCCGGATTGAACTCGCACCACTCGCCGCAGGTGTTCTCGCGGTAGCCCGGCACGACGGGTGAAACGAACGAGCGGAGCGGCTTCTGCGAGTCGAGGAAGAGCGTGCGCGTGATCTCGTCGCGGTCGATGGCCATCGAGATCGCGCGCCGGATGCGCACGTCGCGGAAGCGCGGATCGAAGGTGGGGAACGAGAGGAACTGGATCGTCGACGCCGGGCTCTGCCGGTAGCGGTCGCCGAGGTCGGCGCGTGCGCTGCCGATGTTCTCGATGGGCAGGCGCGGCACGATGTCGAGCTGGCCCGCCAGCAGGTCCTGATACTGCGTCGTCTGCTGCTGGTAGATCTTGAAGGCGACGCCGGCGATCTTCGGCTTGACCGGCCCGGCGTACGCGTCGTAGCGCTCGGTCTCGATGAGCTGATCATGCTGCCAGACGCCCTTCATCCGGAAGGGGCCCTGGCCGATCGGCGCCTCCTGGTAGCGCGGGTCGATGACGTTGTTGTCGACGTCGCTGAAGGCGGCCAGCGGCAGCGGATAGAACGCCGTGTAGCCGAGCATCGACTTGAAGTTGACGTAGGGCTCGCGCAGCGTGACCTCGAACGTCAGGTCGTCGACCTTCCTGAGGCCGGCCAGCTTCTTCGCCTTCGGCTCGGCGCGCGCGTCGCGCGGGTTGAGGTCGTCGTAGCCCAGGATCTTCTCGAAGAAGTAGTTGCCGTCGTGCGCGTTGGGGCCCCAGGCGCCGGCGTTCCAGGCGTTGATGTAGGAGTCGGCCGTCACCGGTTCGCCATTGTGGAAAGTCCAGCCGGGCTGGAGCCGGATGGTCCACACCCGGTTGTCGTCCGAGGTAATCGACTCTGCCGCCAGCTCGACCGGCCGGAACCCGTCGTCGTAGTCGACGAGCGGGGTGAAGAGGGCGTGCAGGACGTCGCTGCCGTTCGACTCGGTCGTCGAGCTGGGGATGAGCGACTTGGGTTCGCCGATGCCGATACTCACGACGAGCGCATCGCCATCGATCGGGCCGGACCGGCCGCCTCCGCAGGCCGAAGCAAGCACGGCGGCAGTCAGCAGGCACGAAGCAGCGAGCGAGCGCAGGAGCATCAATCCTTCCCCCCTGACCGGCGAGCGTCTCGTCGACCGGTGTCTGGTGAACCCGTTGTGATTATGCCGCACGCGTCCGGGCCGGGCCGCCGCATGTCGTCCGATGCCCGCGCGATCGGCGGAGGAATCCGCGACTCTACGGCGCTCGGGCCAGCCGCAGCGACATTTTCGTGGAGCTCTGGTTGGGAACGGACATGTTTGTCCGTGCGGCGCCCGACTTCACTGGTCGGCGCCGCATTCCGCCGTCGTCGACGGGTGCTCCGTGATGCCGACAGCGTGCAGTCTTTCTACCAATGAGTAGGAAGTTCGACAGGATCGGACAACGTTGTCCGTTTTCGGCAACGGCCGATCGCCCGGGCCGGAAACGCGGGCAGGGGCGGAAGTTGCTGAGTGTGAGAGGCTTACGACTTTCTACGCGGAATTTGCGGCCCGGCAGCGGAACGGGCCCGCCGCTTGCAACGTATGCGGGTACGATGGCTCCGGGTCGACGCACCTCCTGAAACGCCCTTCACATCTGGACCTGCCAGACGTTTATTCCTGCGTTACCCGCACTACTTCACCTCATCGATCCGGAGCCATCGGACGTCTATTCACCCGAAGCTCGAACATCGATGCCGGCTGCCTGCAGCAGCGCCAGGGCGTTGCTCGTCTGCACGACGCCCGGCCTGAGCCGGTAGTCGAACGTCATCTGTCGGTCGACGAACTGGTCGGCGAAATGGGCGTTGGCCGCCTCATCCACCAGCCGCTCCGGGACGGCTGCCAGCGCCAGATCGTGCGTCGTGACGAGGCCCACGGCCCCGGTGCGGACCAGCGTGGTCATGATCGCTTCGGCGCCGATCCGGCGATCGTGCGAGTTCGTGCCGCTCAGGATCTCGTCGAGCAGGAAGAGCACTGTCCCGGGCCGCTGGCGGGCCAGGTCGACGATGGCCTTCAGGCGGAGCACTTCGGAGAAGAAGCGCGAGCGCCCCTCGGTCAGCGAATCGAGAACGCGGATTGACGCGCCGATCGCCAGCGGCGTGAGCGTCATCGCCCGGGCTCGTACGGGGGCGCCCATGCGCGCCAGGACCACGGCCGTCCCGATCGTGCGCAGCCAGGTGCTCTTGCCTGACATGTTCGACCCGCTCACCACCATCAGCCGGGGCGCATCGCCGCCGAGCGCCAGGTCGTTTGCGACGCCTGCCGTCCCGAGGGCCGGGTGCGCCAGCGCGTCGGCCCGTACCTGGGCCGGACCGTCGATCAACTCGGGAAATACATAGTCGGGGTGCTCGGCCGCGAAACCGCCGAGCGCCACGAGCGCCTCGAATTCGCCGACGACGTCGAGCCAGTGGGGAATGCGGCGGCCGGCGCGATCCCGCCACGCCTCGATCGCCAGCGCCCACTGGGTGCCCCACAGCATGAGCGCGGCCGGCAGGGCGAACAGGACGTTGCGTCGCGACGCGAGCAGCGCGACGCGCCGCGACAGGCCGGCGATTTCGGCCGACGCCGGTCGGCCGCCGCCGGCGAGCGACGCCTGCAGGTGCTGCAGATGCGGACAGGTGAACTGTTCCTGTTCGATCATCCGCAGCAGGCCGGCCAGCACGTCGAGGTCGTGCGCCGGTTCGTCGATGGCCTGCTCGACGGCCGCCACGCGCGGCCGCAGCCGGAGGGCCACCAGAATCTGGCCGACGAGCAGCGCCGCGGGGAGCCCGCCAGCCGTGTCGGTGCTCCACCACCACACGAGGGAGGCCATGGTCGTGGCCGCCAGCGCGGCGAGGCCGATCCGCAGCGACGGGGAAACCGGTGTCGTGTCGGCCGATGCCCAGCGCCGGAGGACGGGCGCGTCGACGGCAACCGTCACGTCTTCGCCGAGCGCGGCGATGACCTCGCGCAGGTCGGTACGGCCGGCGAGCTCTCTGACGGCCTGCTGCCGCGCCCGTGCCTCGTCGTGCGGCGCCGGCACGAGGAGCCAGCGGGCCAGCGTCTCTTCGCCGGCCCGCGTGCGCGTCGTCGCAAGCAGTTCGAAGAGGCTGCCGCGTCCGAACAGGTCGAGGTCGTCGGCGTACAGATGGTCGGCCGGCCTGAAGCCGTCGCCCGTCCGGCCCCGACCGATCCACTCGTGGCGGATGCGCGCCAGTCCGTCTTCGTAGTGGGCAATCACGCGCTTCGTCCGCGCCATGCGGACGATCGCGCGGCCGTGCCGGATCCCGACGAGCACGAACGCGGCGAACGGGACGAGCAGCCAGACCGCTCCCGCCGTGCCGAGGCGCCAGAGGAGCAGCAGGCCGACGGCGACGATCGCCAGGCGCACGTTGCCCAGCGTCACGTGCCGGCGCTCGTCGCGGGCCAGCTGCAGCCGGAGCGCCGCCAGCCGCTGGCCGTACTCGACCTCGATGTCCGACGACCGATCCACGGCAGGACGTTACCCCAGATTCGCGCCCGTCGGCGGTGGTCCGCGGGGGCCGTCCCGCAGGCGGCCGGCGCCCTGATAAGCTCGGCAGGTCGATGGCCGATCCAGCCTTCCCCCACTATGCCGCGGCGAGGGTCGCGGCCGAGCGCATCCGGGCCCACTTTCAGCGGCACCACGAACAGGCGCGCCGCCTCGGTCTGTCGCCGGTTGCCCCCGAGCCAGACGCGACCGCCATCGAACGGATCGCCGATGCGGCGTTCTGGGCGAGCCTCAGGCGTGAGGAGGGGCGCTCACCGAAGATTTCGCTGGCGTACCTGCCGCCAACCGCGACGCCGACCGCGCTCAGGTTCGAGCGCCAGCTGCCGTTGACGGCGGCCGGCCTGGCCAAGCTGGCACCGGCGGTCGAGCGGCCCGGGATTCACCTCGGTGTCTGGCGCAGCGACGGCGAGTTCCGTGTGTGGGGCACGACGCACGACCTGCCGCCGCTCTGTCTGGTCGTCGAGGTCGTCATGTCGGGGCTGCTGGTCGTCAAGCATCGGCGCGAGACGCTCGGGAAGTTCGAGAACGTGGCCGTGCTCGAGGGCGATCAGATCAAGTTCGTGCCGGCGCTGATCGAGCCTCCGGCCGAAGCGACCGGCGTCGTGCCGTCGCGGCTCGGTATCGAGCTGCCGGCGCCGCTGGCGCAGGCGGCGCGGGTGCTCGTGCTGCTGTCGGCCTCGATGCGCGCGCATGGGCGCGGCGGGGCGCTGCTCGTCGTGCCGGCTGCGAACCGCGCCTGGATGGAGTCGGTGGTGCAGCCGGTGCTCTACGCCGTCTCGCCGCCCTATGCGGAACTGGCCGAGCTGGTGCGCGACGGGGCAGGCGAAGAGCTGTTCGAGCGTCAGGCCGAGGCGCGCCGCGCGGTCGACGCGCTCGCAGGCCTTACGGCGGTCGACGGGGCCACCATCGTCAACGAGCGGTTCGAGCTGCTGGCCTTCGGGACCAAGATCGCGCGACGGCACGGCAGTCCGCAGGTCGAGCGCGTGCTGCTCACCGAGACCGTCGAAGGGAGTGCGCGCGTGCCGGCCCCGCCGTATCAGATCGGCGGGACGCGCCATCTGTCGGCCGCGCAGTTCGTCTACGATCAGCGCGACGCGACGGCGCTCGTCGCGTCGCAGGATGGGCGCTTCACGATCTTCCGGTGGTCGCCCGAGGACGACATGGTCCGCGCGCACCGGATCGAAGCGCTGCTGATGTGACGCCGGCCGTGGCCGGAGGAGGAGCCGTCACGTGGAATTTCGACAGCTGGGACGTTCGGGGCTGATGGTGCCGGTGCTGAGCCTGGGCACCGGAACGTTCGGCGGAGGCAACGAGTTCTTCCGCCATTGGGGTGATACCGACGCGGCCGGTGCGCGGCGTCTCGTCGACCTCGCGCTCGATGCGGGCGTGGTGATGTTCGACAGCGCCGATACGTACTCCGACGGGCTCGCCGAGGAGATCCTGGGCGCGGCTGTCGCGGGTCGCCGCGACAAGGTGCTGATCTCGACGAAAGGCACCTTCCGCACGGGCCCCGGGCCGAACGACATCGGATCGTCGCGTCACCACATCGTCGCCGCGTGCGAAGCGAGCCTCCGTCGCCTCAAGACCGACTACATCGACCTGTATCAGATGCACGGGTCCGACACTGTCACGCCGATCGAGGAAACCGTGCGGGCGCTCGACGATCTCGTGACGGCGGGCAAGGTCCGCTACGTCGGCGTGTCGAACTTCCCGGGCTGGAGCCTGATGAAGTCGCTTGCGGTGGCCGATCGCTACGGCTGGGCGCGGTACGTCGCACATCAGGTGTACTACTCGCTCATCGGCCGCGACTACGAGTGGGAGCTGATGCCGCTGGGCCTGGCCGAAGGGGTCGGCGCGGTGGTGTGGAGCCCGCTCGGCTGGGGGCGGCTGACCGGGCGGATCCGGCGCAACCAGCCGCCGCCGGCGGTCAGCCGGCTTCCCGGAACGCGCGATGCGGCGCCGCCGGTGAGCGACGAGCACCTGTTCCGGGTGGTCGACGCGCTCGACGAGATTTCGCGCGAGACCGGCAAGACAATCCCGCAGATTGCCATCAACTGGCTGCTGCAGCGCCCGACCGTGTCGACCGTCCTCATCGGGGCACGCGACGAGGCGCAGCTGCGCGAAAACCTGGGCGCTGTGGGCTGGTCGCTCACGCCGGAGCAGATGGCGCGTCTCGATGAAGCAAGCCGGGTCCAGATGCCGTATCCCTACTGGCACCAGCTTCGGACGATGGGATCACGGAATCCGAAGATTGTGTGAAGACGTCCGAACGAGGGGAATCCATGCTGCGTAGAGTCCTTCCAATCCTGTTGATGGTTCTGTTCGTGGCCGCAGCGGCCGAGGCCCAGCCGGGAGGCGGCCGCGGCAACCAGCCGCCGCCGGTCGTCTCGCCCGAGGTGCATCCGGACGGGCGCGTCACGCTCCGCTACCGGGCACCGAATGCGACGCAGGTGACGGTGAGCGGCGAGCTCGACGGCCGCACGCACACGATGACGAAGGGCGCCGATGGCGTGTGGGAGGTGACGATTGGTCCGCTCGCGCCCGACATCTACACTTACGCGTTCAACGTTGACGGGGTGATCGCGCTCGATCCGCGCAACGCGAACACGAAGTACGGCTACGGCAACTTCGGTCCGGTCAGCATCGTGCAGGTCCCGGGCGACGGGCCACAGTTCTACGACGTGAAGGACGTTCCGCACGGTGAAGTGCGCATCCGGCCGTACGTGTCGAAGACGCTCGGCGTCGCGCGCACGGTCTGGATTTACACGCCGCCCGGCTACGACGAGGGCAGCGACTATCCGGTGCTCTATCTGCTGCACGGCGCCGGCGACATCGAGTCGGGCTGGACGATGATCGGGCGGGCGAACAACATCCTCGACAACGCGATTGCCGAGGGGCGCGCCGTGCCGATGGTGGTAGTCATGCCGCTCGGCTACCCGATCCAGAGCTTCTGGACCGGTCCGTCGAAGACGTCGTCGGTGTCTGCGCCGCAGGGCGGCGCGCTCGGACTCGTCGGTCAGGACCTGCTCAACGACGTGATGCCGATGATCGAGCGTGAGTACAAAGTGTCGCGCAGCGCCGACAGGCGCGCCATCGCGGGCCTGTCGATGGGTGGCGGCCACACGATGAACATCGCCTTCAACCGGCCCGAGCTGTTCCGCTACGTGATTGCAATGAGCCCGGCGGCCTTCGGCGTGACGCCCGAGAACTACCCGGACGTCTTCAAGAATCCGCAGAAGTACAACGAGCAGTTCAAGTGGTTCTGGATCCCGGTCGGCGAGGACGACACGCTGACGGGGCCGGGCGACCGGAAGCTCAGCGAGGCCTTCAAGGCTGCCGGCCTGAACCACGAGTTCACCCTGACGCCCGGTCGCCACGAGTGGACCGTCTGGCGGCATCACCTGAACGACGGCATCGCGCGCCTCTTCAAGTAGGCCAGTCAGGTTCGACGCTCGAAGCCAGAAGTTCGAAGGTCAGGAACCCTCGAGCTTCTGGCTTCTCCGTTCTTCTGCTGCATCAGCTGCAGCTGCCTCCCGTCGTCGATGGCTGGATGCTCTCGACGTCGAGCTCCGGCAGCTCCCCGGCGGCCGTATCGACGTCGGCCGGATCCTCCAGCGTGCCGCGCACTTCGACCCTCTGACCGATGTAGCGCTGGAGTTCGTCCTCCGCGATTCCCTGCAGCTCGTACTGTGCGCCCTGCATAGGCACACCTTCGCCGCGCGACTCGGCGTTGCGATCGGCGTCGGTCCGCGGAGCGGATGGCGGCATCGGGGCTGCGCCCGATTCGGTGGGAGCCTGACCGCTCGTCGTCGGCGCCGCGGGCGTGCCCGGCGCCGCGGTCGTACCCGCCGGTCTGGCGTCGGTCAGGATGTAGTCGACGCCGAGGCCCATCCGTTCGAGGAAGCCGGGCTCCCTGCCTTCGACATCCTGTTCGCGCGCGATGCATCCTTCGAGCGTGACCTGGCGTTCGGCGTCCTGGTCGGCCGAGAGCGTGGGCGTCCGGGCCTGCGAGCCGGCCATGCCGGGACTCTGAGCCATCACACCAGCGGCTCCCAGGGCGAGCGCACCGGCAAGTGTCGAGCTGAATACGATGCGTTTCATCATGGTGACTTCTCCCTGTTCGCCCGCGGAGGGAGGCCCCGGCGCGGCCGATTGTGGCCGCGCCGCAGGCGCGAGCTGACTGCTGTTGTTCTACGCAAGAAGCGTGCGACGTCGACGCTCCCGTACCGGCGGGGCAGGTGGCCCGGTGAACGACCGACGCCCGGCGTACCGTCTGGGATGGCAGTCAGGCTCACACGTGCGGCACGTCGTTGACCTGAAAGGGCAACGGGACCGAGCCAGCCATCGAGCGCCGGGACGGCCGGCCGAGACGCTCGCGAAAGGAGATGGCGGAGGCTATCATCATCGTCGGGCCTCGACTGAGCGATGAGCAGCTTCAACGGACGAACCGTTCTGGTCCTCGAGAGCCGCCGGGCGCGCGAGATGGCCACCCTGGTCGAAACATTCGGCGGCCGCCCGCTGGTGGCGCCGTCGATGCGCGAAGTGCCACGCGAAACCGACGACGACGCGCTGGCGCTGGCGGATGGCATCGTGGCGGGGACGTTCGACGCGGTGATTTTCCTGACCGGTGTCGGTGCGCGCGCGCTGCTGGCGGCCGTCGCGCGTGCCGGACGCCGCGAGGCGTTCGTGGACGCGCTGCGCCGCAGTCGCGTGATCGTCCGGGGACCGAAGCCGATGGCCGTCATGCGAGAGCTCGACGTGCCCGTGTGGGTGATGGCGCCCGAGCCGAACACGTGGCGCGAGCTGATGGCCGCGCTCGAGGCGCGCGCCGACGAGTGGAGCCTTGCCGGCCGGCGTGTGGCCGTGCAGGAGTACGGCGTCTCGAACACCGACCTGCTCGACGCGCTTCGCGCGGCCGGCGCCGAGGTCACCGCCGTTCCCACCTATCTATGGGCGCTGCCCGAGGACATCGAGCCGCTCCGCCGGGCCGTCGATGCGGTGATCGACGGTCGGGTCGATCTCGTCATGGTGACGTCGGCGCCGCAGATCGCGCACTTCTTCCAGGTGGCCGACCAGATGGGGCGTCGCGATGCGCTGCGCGACGCGCTTGCCCGCGTGAGCATCGCCTCGATCGGTCCTTCGTCCTCGGCCGCGATCCGGAAGGAGGGGCTCGAGCCCGCCTTCGAGCCGTCTCGCCCGAAGATGGGCCTGCTCGTCCGCGAGGCCGCTGAGCGAACCGCCCACTGACGCCGCCTGCTGCGGCCGGCTGCCGCCGCATCCGCTCGAGGCCGTATGGCGAGCCTGTTCCGTCCGCTGTGCGTTGCACTGGCCGCCGCGGCCCTGATGGCCGTCCACCCCTTCGACGGCCCTCCAACGTCCGTCTCCGCCGATGCCCGGACCGACCTTGATGCCTTCATGGCCCACGTCCTGGCGAGGCGGGACGAGAACTGGAAGAAGCTGCGGCAGTACGTGCTCGACGAGCGCGAGGAGATGGCGGTATCGGGCCCTTCTGGTGCGCCGATCTGGGGTCAGGTGCGCGACTACGCGTGGTTCATCCGCGACGGCGTCTTCGTTCGCAGCCCGCTGCGCGTCGACGGCGTGACCGTGCCCGACGCCGGGCGTCGCGCCTACGAAGAAGCTTTCGCGCGCCGGGCGCGCGAGCGGGAGCAGGCGGGCGGGATCGACACGACCGCCGGCACCCCGGCCGACGCCCCGGCCTCGGCCGAAGCGCTGCTGACCGGCGCACGGCGCCCGCAATTCATCGACAGCGCCTACTTCCTGCGCTTCAGGTTTGAGCCCGGCCGCTACGCGTTCGTCGGCCGTGAGACGTTCGAAGGCCGTGAGGTGCTTCGCGTTGAGTACTACCCGGAGCGGCTCTTCGCGCACGAGCAGGAGGATCAGGAGGCGCGCAGCCGTCGGGGTGACCGCAACCCCGCAGAGGACGTCGAGGCGGAGTACGAGCGCCTGATGAACAGAGTCTCGCTCGTCACGCTCTGGATCCTTCCCGACGAGCATCAGATCGTCCGTTACACATTCGACAACGTCGATCTCGACTTCCTGCCCGCCGCCTGGCTCGTGCGCGTCACGGACCTGCGGGCGTCCATGGTGATGGGCGAGCCGTTTCCCGACGTGTGGCTGCCGCAGGCCGTCGATATGCGTGCTGCGCTGCTGTTCGCCTTCGGCGAGGTCTCGGTCCGGTACCGCATCGACTACCACGACTACCGCGAGGCGCGCACGGACGGCCGCGTGATTCCGGTGACGCCATGACGCGCGTTCCCGCCGTAGTCTCGTTGGGTGTCGCCCTGCTGCTCTGCGGCGTCCGGTCCGCCGCGGGCGACCAGACGCCCGACGCCGGCATCGTCGCCGCCATCCATGTCCAGGGGAACACGTTGACGCCGACGGAGGACATCGTCGCAGCGTCGGGCGTGACGGTTGGTGACGTGTTCGCGCCCGACCTTCCCGCCCGTGTCGAGACCCGCCTCCGCGCCACCGGCCGGTTCGAAGGCGTCGACGTCCGGGCCCGGTTCGCGTCGATAGCCGATCCCTCCCGCATCGCCCTCGTCATCGTCGTCGACGAACGTCCCGTGCGCGTGCTGCCGGCGCCCGCCGACCGCGACGAGGAACCGCGTGTGGTGCGGCGGGGGTGGCTCCGGTCGATGATGCTGATGCCGCTGGTCTCGGGCGAAGACGGCTACGGCGTGACGTACGGCGGCGCCGTGGCCTGGCCGGGCGTGCTCGGGCGCCGGAGTCGCCTGACGATCCCGCTCACGTGGGGCGGCCACAGGCGGGCAGGCGTCGAAGTCGAGCGACGGCTTGCCGGGGCGCAGCGGATTCGCCTCACCGCCGGCGGGTCGGTCGAGCAGCGCCGCAATCCCTTCTACCGGGAAGACGATGCCCGTCGGCGGGTCTGGGGGCGAGCCGAACGGGCCGCTGGACGACTGCGGCCGGGCGCGACGATCGGCTGGCAGCGCGTCCGGTTCGCGGGTGACGACGATCGGCTGCGATCGATCGGGCTGGACGCGACGTTCGATACCCGGCTCGATGCGGGCTGGCCGCGGAACGCCGTGGTCGTGACGGCCGCGTGGACCGGCTACTCGGCCGCCGACGGCCGGCGCTTCGACATCCGCGCGCTCGAAGCGCGCGGCTATCTGGGCCTGCTGCGGCAGAGCGTGCTCGAGGCGCGGGTCGACCTGTTGCGCGCCGGTCCCGGCGCGCCGCGCGCGCTGCGCCCGCTGCTCGGCGGCTGGTCGACCGTGCGCGGCTATCGCGCCGCCGCCTTTGCCGGCGACACGCGCGCGCTGGGATCGCTCGAACTGCGGCTGCCGCTGTCGAACGTGCTGACGGCGGTGCGGACCGGGGTGAGTGTGTTCGTCGACGCGGGCAGGGCCTGGGATCACGGCATGTCGTTCGACGCCACGCCGGTTCGCACCGGCTACGGCGCCGGGCTGTGGCTGCGGGGGCCGCTCGTGCACGCCGGTGTGTCGGTGGCGAACGGCCGCGGCAGCGGCATCCGCGTGCACGTTGGTGGCGGCATCGGGAGCCCGTGAGACGACCGCGGGCGGCCCCGCGTCGGAGCCGGCCCGCCGCGCGGCGGACGGGACGCCGACGGGCCGTCTTCGCGCGTGCTTATCCGCGCCTGTACTCGTATGATGGTGCGCTGTGAGCACGACGAGCCGTCCGACGACCGTGTGGCGTCAGGGTGATCCCTGGACCGTGACCGACGCAGCGGAGCTCTACGAGGTCGAGCGCTGGGGCAAGGGCTATTTCTCGATCGGCGCGAACGGCCACGTGATGGTGCACGCGACGAAGGAGCCCGACCGCGCGATCGACCTCAAGCAGCTCGTGGATCACCTGCAGCTGCGGGGACTCGGGCTGCCGATCCTGATCCGTTTCCGCGACATCCTGCGCGGGCGCCTCGCCGACATCCACGGGGCGTTCCAGACGGCGATCAGTCAGCACCAGTACGAAGGCGACTACTTCTGCGTCTACCCGATCAAGGTGAACCAGCAGCGGCAGGTCGTCGAGGAGATCCTCCACTTCGGCCGGCCGTACAACTTCGGCCTCGAGGCAGGCTCCAAGCCGGAGCTGCTGGCCGTCGTCGCGATGGCGACGAACGACACACCGATCATCTGCAACGGCTTCAAGGATGCCGAGTTCATCGAGACGGCGATGCTGGCGCTCAAGATGGGTCGCCGCATCATTCCCGTCGTCGAGAAGTACACCGAGCTCGATCTCATCCTCGAGTACGCCGAGAAGATCGGCGTTCGTCCGCAGATCGGCATGCGCGTGAAGCTGGCGGCCCGCGGCGGCGGGCGCTGGCAGTCGTCGGGCGGCTACCGGTCGAAGTTCGGGCTGACGGTGGCCGAGGTGCGGCGCGGCCTGGCCGAGCTCAAGGCCCGGGGCATGGAGGACTGCTTCAAGCTCCTGCACTTCCACCTCGGCAGCCAGATCCCGAACATCCGCATCGTCAAGGGCGCGCTCAACGAGGCGGCGCGCATCTACACCGAGCTGGTGAAGGAAGGCGCGGGCCTCGAGTACCTCGACGTCGGCGGCGGCCTCGGCGTCGACTACGACGGGTCGCAGACGAACTTCGAGTCGAGCGTCAACTACACGCTCGAGGAGTACGCCAACGACGTCGTCTATCACATTCAGAGCGTGTGCGACGATGCCGGCGTGAAGCATCCGACCATCGTGTCGGAAAGCGGCCGGGCGATCGTGGCGTACCACAGCGTTCTGGTCTTCAACGTGCTGGGCGTATCGGGCTTCGACGAAGACGACGTCCCGATCAACGGCGACGACGAGGAGCTCGAGCAGCCGCTCGTCGATCTGCGGGAGACCTATCAGAACCTCACGGCCCGGAACGCGCTCGAGAGTTACCACGACGCGCAGCAGGCACTCGACATGGCGCTGAACCTGTTCAACGGCGGCTACCTGCCGCTCGAGCAGCGCTGCCAGGCCGAGACGATCTACTGGGCCATCTGCACCAAGCTGCGCAAGCTCGTCGCCACGATGGACGACGTGCCCGAGGATCTGCAGAATCTCGACGACACGCTCGCCGATACCTACTTCTGCAATTTCTCGCTCTTCCAGTCGATTCCGGATGCGTGGGCGATCCGGCAGCTCTTTCCGGTGATGCCGATCCACCGGCTCAACGAAGCGCCCACGCGGCAGGCCGTGCTCGGCGACATCACGTGCGACTCGGACGGCAAGCTCGATCAGTTCATCGATCGGCGCGACGTGAAGCGGACGCTGTCGCTGCACCCGTTCACCGGCGAGCCCTACTACCTCGGCGTGTTCCTGGTCGGCGCCTATCAGGAGATCCTGGGCGACCTGCACAACCTGTTCGGCGACACGCACGCCGTGCACGTGAGCCTTGGGCCGTCGGGCAACGTCATTCTCGAGTCGGTCATCAAGGGCGACACCGTGCGCGAGGTCCTCAACTACGTGCAGTTCGACGCCGACATGCTGCTGCGCAAGCTGTACGACTCGGTCGAGGAAGCGGTGCGCGAGGGCCGGATGAACCTCGCGGAATCGGGCCGGCTCATCCGCTTCTACGAGGAAGGCCTGCAGGGCTACACGTACCTCGAGGACCGCTGACGCTTTTCAGCGGTCGTACGCGCCCTGCGCGGCCCGCAGGCGGATTCGCACGACGTCGCGCGCCATCAGGAACGCATCGCGCACGGGCGAGACCTGCGACTGCTCGCGGTAGTGCCACTCGATGGGCAGCTCGCGGACCCGCAGTCCGAGCCGCCGTGCGATGACGAGCGCCTCGATGTCGAACGCCCATCCGTCGATCGTGACGCGAGGGAAGATGGCCTCGGCCGCTTCGCGCGTGAACAGCTTGAATCCGCACTGCGTATCGTCGATGCCGGGCACGGCCAGGCTCCTGACCAGCGCGTTGAAGACCCGTCCCATCCGGTGGCGATAGCCCGGCTCGCCGACGCGGCGTGCCCCACGCCCTTCCCGGCTGCCGATGACGACGTCGGCCTCGGCCGGCGCGAGCGCGAGGAAGCGCGGCAGTTCGGTTGGCGGCATCGACAGGTCGGCGTCGCAGAGGAACCGCAGGTCGCCCCGCGCCGCGAGCATGCCGGCCCGCACAGCGCCGCCCTTGCCGCGATGCGGCTCCGGCTGCAGCACCACACCGGTGTGCGTGTGAGCGAACTCGGCCACGACGGCCGCCGTCGCGTCGCGCGAGCCGTCGTCGACCACCCGGACTTCCCAGTGATCGACCAGTGACGGCAGGACAGCGCACAGCGCCATGAGCGTGTCGCCGATCCGGAACGCTTCGTTGTAGGCGGGAATGACGATGGAGAGCGACGGGGAGCGCACGGCGTCAGAGCGCGGGCCGGGGGGAGTGTCGACCCGCTGATCTGCATTGTCGCAGACCGTGCGTCGAGGCGACAGTCCGCTGAACGCCGCTCTCACAGGTTCGGGCCGTCTTTCTGCGGGATCGGCCGGCTGATAGAATCGGCTGGTTGATCGGATCTGTCGCGACCGACCCCGTGAAGCTGTCCATCGTGATGCCGGCGTTCAATGAACGCCACACCATTCGGGAGATCCTCGCTGCGGTGCTGGCGGTGGAGCTGCCTGGCCAGCTCGAGCGCGAGATCCTCGTGGTCGACGACGGCTCGACCGACGGGACGCGGGGAATCCTCGCCGAATACGACGGACGCGACGGCGTTCGCGTCCTGCTCAAGCCTGCGAACCGGGGCAAGGGGCGGGCAACCCCGCCGGTTTTCGCCAGGGGAACGGGGAAAACC
>QGVF01000075.1 GCA_003242705.1 Acidobacteriota bacterium | reverse complement strand
TATTGTCGTCTTATCTATTTTTCTTTTTTTACATGCCCGCCCCCCCCGACTCCCCCACCCTCCTTTTCCGCCGCCGCCTCAGATGTTTAAAAGAGCCACCCCCGCCCCCGCCGGCGACCGGCAGCCCGGCGCCACCGCCGTCATCCACTCCAGCCGTCGAGCCACCCGCGCCGCCGGCGGCCGCACCTCCGTCGCCTGCAGCCATCGAGCCGGCCACCGCACCGGCGCAGCCGGTCGCACCAGCCGAGCTTGCCGGCATCCCGATCTATCCGACCGCTGATTATCTCGATCGGATCGACGCCGGCGCAGGACAGAGCTATCACCTGTACGGCAGCGACGCGACCTATGCCGAGATCGTTGCCTACTACCGGAACGTGCTGCGCACGGGCGGGCGCGAGATCTATCGCTCGCCCGGCACGCATCAGTTCGATCTGGGACGGTTCGACGACAACCGGATGGCGTTCCCGCCGAGCGTAGTAGTGAAGGACTACTCCGGCGAGGTGTCGGGGGGCTACCTGCACGTCGACGGAACGAACGAACGCCGCTACCGGACGATCATCCAGATCGTCCCGCCGCCCACCGGACGATAGAGCGGCCGGCCCGCCTCGAGGGGCAGGACCGGCCCTGATTCGTCGCCTCGGGTCCCGGGGCTCGACGCGTCAGCGGCTGGTCGTCCGGAACTCTTCGGCCTTCTGGCTCAGGCCGCGCCGGCGTGCCTCTTCGACCGACACGCCGGACGCCGCCGCAATCTCGCGGATCTGCTGCGTAATCTCCATCGAGCAGAACTTCGGTCCGCACATCGAGCAGAAGTGCGCCAGCTTGGCGCCGCCGGCCGGCAGCGTCTCGTCGTGGAAGGCGCGGGCCGTCACCGGGTCGAGCGACAGGTTGAACTGATCCTCCCAGCGGAACTCGAACCGCGCCTTCGAGATCGCGTCGTCCCACGCCTGGGCGCGCGGGTGCCCCTTGGCGAGATCCGCGGCGTGCGCCGCGATCTTGTAGGCGATGACGCCGGCCTTGACGTCCTCGCGGTTCGGCAGGCCCAGGTGCTCCTTCGGTGTCACGTAGCAGAGCATGGCCGTGCCGTACCAGCCAATCATGGCCGCGCCGATGGCCGACGTGATGTGGTCGTAGCCCGGTGCGATGTCGGTGGTGAGCGGGCCGAGCGTGTAGAACGGCGCCTCGTCGCACCATTCGAGCTGCCGATCCATGTTCTCGCGGATCAGGTGCATGGGCACATGGCCCGGCCCTTCGTTCATCACCTGGACGTCGTACTCCCACGCAATGCGGGTGAGCTCGCCCTGCGTGCGCAGTTCGGCGAACTGCGCCTCGTCGTTCGCGTCGGCGATCGATCCCGGCCGCAGGCCGTCCCCGAGCGAGAACGCGACGTCGTAGGCGCGCATGATCTCGCAGATTTCGCGGAAGTGCGTGTAGAGAAAGTTCTCCTGGTGATGCGCCAGGCACCACTTCGCCATGATCGACCCGCCGCGCGAGACGATGCCGGTCACCCGCCGGCTCGTGAGCGGGATGTAACGCAGCAGGACGCCGGCGTGGACGGTGAAGTAGTCGACGCCCTGCTCGGCCTGCTCGATGAGGGTGTCGCGGTAGATCTCCCACGTGAGCTCTTCGGGAATGCCGCCGACCTTCTCGAGCGCCTCATAGATCGGCACGGTGCCGATGGGCACCGGCGAGTTGCGCAGGATCCACTCGCGCGTCTGCGGAATGTCGCGTCCCGTCGACAGATCCATCACCGTATCGGCGCCCCAGAGCGTGGCCCAGCGGAGCTTGTCGACCTCCTCGGAGATCGACGACCCGATCGCCGAGTTGCCGATGTTGGCGTTGATCTTCACGAGGAAGTTCCGGCCGATGATCATCGGCTCGAGCTCGGGGTGATTGATGTTCGACGGGATGATGGCGCGGCCCCGGGCCACTTCGCTCCGGACGAACTCGACCGGCAGTCCCTCGCGCGCGGCGACGAACGCCATCTCGTGCGTAATCTCGCCGCGGCGCGCGTAGGCCAGCTGCGTCACGCCCCGGCCCGACCGGGCGCGCCGCACCGGGCGCATCGCGCCCATCCGGACGACTTCGGTGTCGCCGCGGCCTTCGATCCACGGCTCGCGCAGTGGGGGCAGGCCCGCCTGCAGATCGGCGACGCGCGGACCGCTCGTGTCGTACACCTGGAGCGGCGGCTCACCGCCCGACAGCGCGATTTCGCGCATCGGCACCCGCACTCCGAGCTCGCCGTCGATGTAGACGCGCCGCGAGTTCGGAAACGCGCGATCAAAGTCCGCGTCGGTCAGAGGCGTATAGGCAGTCTTCATGGTCCTCAATCCCCAGCAGGCCGGTCATCGCAACGCATCCGGCGGGTTCTCCCCGCGACTATAGCAGGGGCCGACGCGAAAACGGACCGGCCGCCGCCTCACCCGACGCGCCGCAGCACGAGGCACTTCAGGTAGGACGTTTCGGGCGCATTCAGCAGGATGGGGTGATCGGCGGCCTGACCCCGCCGCTCGACGAGCCACATGGCCGCGCGCGCGTCGGCCGCCGCCGACCGGACTACCTCGAGGAACAACGTGTCGCTCACGTTGTACGAACAGCTGCACGTGATCAGGTGTCCGCCGGGCCGCAGCAGCCGGATGGCGCGCAGGTTGATTTCCTTGTAGCCGCCGACCGCGCGTTCGACCGACGCCCGGTTGCGGGCAAAGGCCGGCGGATCGAGCGTAATCGTGTCGAACCGCCGGCCGCTCGATTCGAGCTCGCGCAGCTCGTCGAAGACGTTCGCCTCGCGGACCTCGACGTTGGTCAGCCCGTTCAGCGCCGCGTTGGCCGCGGTGGCCTCGACGGCCGACGCCGAGATGTCGAGCGCCAGCACGCTCGACGCGTGCCGCGCGATGTGGAGCGCGAAGCCACCGTTGTAGGTGAACGCGTCGAGCGCCTCGCCCTGCGCGTAGCGGGCCGCGGCGGCATGATTGTCGCGCTGATCGAGGAACAGGCCGGTCTTCTGGCCGTGGCGCAGGTCGACGCCGAACCTGATGCCGTTTTCCTCCACCACGATCCGGTCGGGCACCTCGCCGTACACCACGTCGACGCGCGGCTCGAGCCCTTCGAGGGTGCGCACGCGCGGGTCGTTGCGGGCGATGATGCCCGTCGGCCCGAACTGCTCGACCAGTGCGTCGACGAGCAGCGGCAGGCGCCGATCGCTGCCCTGCGCCAGCGTCTGCACCACGAACCAGGCGCCCTCCCCGTTGCCGTAGCGATCAACGACGGTGGCGGGCAGGCCGTCGGCCTCGCCGTGCACGAGCCGCCACGCCCCGCCGATGATGCCGAGCGAGTCGCGGTAGGCCGCCGCGGCGCGGATGCGCGCCGCAATCAGCTCGCGGTCCCCCGGCATCGGCGCCCCCGGGCCTTCGAGCATCCGGAGCGCAATCTGCGAGGCGCTGCTCCAGTAGGCCCAGCCGAGCGTTTTCCCGCGCTCGCTGGCCACCCGGACGATGTCGCCAGGCTCGGCCTCGGCCGCGACCACATCGGAGCGGAAGATCCAGGGATGGCCCGATTTCAGGCGTTCGGCGCCGCGCCGCGAGACGGTGACCGACGGTGTCATGCGCCTATAGTACGTTTTCAGCTATCATTCCCTGTCTATGCGCATCGCGCTCGGCGCCGACCATGCGGGCGTCGTCCTCAAGGAACAGCTCAAGCAGCACCTCGACCGACGCGGCATCCAGTACGAGGATTTCGGCACCCACACGAGCGAGTCGATCGACTATCCCGACGTCGCCACGGTCGTGGCGCGCGAAGTGGCGGCCGGGCGCTTCGACCGGGGCGTGCTCGTCTGCGGCACGGGCATCGGCATGGCCATTGCCGCCAACAAAGTGGCCGGCGTCCGCGCCGCGCCCGTCGGCGACGAGCGGTCGGCCGCACTGAGCCGCGAGCACAACGACGCGAACGTACTGGCACTCGGCGCCCGCGTCACGAGCGCGGAGCTCGCCATCCGGCTGCTCGACCTCTTCCTCGACACTCCGTTTGCCGGCGGCCGCCACCAGCGCCGCCTCGACAAGATTGCCTTACTCGACCAGGGGTCCCGATGACACACCTTTCCGCTTCCGATCCCGAAATCGCCCGCGCCATCCAGCAGGAAATCCAGCGACAGGAAGAGGGCCTCGAGCTGATCGCCTCCGAGAACTTCGTGAGCCTCGCCGTTCTCGAGGCGGCCGGCAGCGTGCTCACGAACAAGTACGCCGAAGGGTACCCGGGACGCCGCTACTACGGTGGCTGCGAGTTCGCCGACGTTGCCGAGTCGCTGGCGATCGAGCGCGCGAAGGCGCTGTTCGGCGCCGAACACGTCAACGTCCAGCCGCACTCGGGCGCGCAGGCCAACATGGCGGTCTACATGGCGGCGCTCAAGCCGGGCGACACCATCCTCGGCATGAACCTCGCCCACGGCGGCCACCTCACGCACGGTCACCCGCTCAACTTCTCGGGCAAGTACTTCAACATCGTGCCTTACGGCGTGCGGAAGGAGGACGAGCGCATCGACTACGACGAGCTCGAGCAGCTCGCGACCACGCACCGGCCACAGATGATCGTCGTGGGCGCCAGCGCCTACCCGCGGCAGATCGACTTCGCGCGGATTCGCGCGATTGCGGACACCTGCGGGGCGCTCGTCATGACCGACATGGCGCACATCGCGGGTCTGGTCGCCGCCGGCTGCCACCCGAGCCCGATCCCGCACTCCGACTTCGTCACCACGACGACGCACAAGACGCTGCGCGGACCGCGCGGCGGCATGGTGCTCTGCCGCGAACGCTTCGCGAAGGATCTCGATCGCGCCGTCTTCCCCGGCGTGCAGGGCGGACCGCTCATGCACATCATCGCGGCCAAGGCGGTCTGCTTCAAGGAAGCCCTGTCCCCCGAGTTCCGCGACTACCAGGCGCGCATCGTCCGCAACGCCGCGCGTCTCGCCGATCGGCTGCAACAGGCCGGCTTCCGGCTCGTCAGCGGCGGCACCGACAACCACCTGATGCTCGTCGATGTCTTCTCGAAGGGCATCACGGGCAAGGCGGCCGAATCGGCGCTTGGCCGGGCGGGGATTACCGTCAACAAGAACGCGATCCCGTTCGACACCAACCCGCCGATGGTGGCCAGCGGCATCCGGCTGGGCACGCCGGCCGTCACCACGCGCGGCATGGGCGAAGCCGAGATGGACGTCATCGCCGACCTCATCACCCGCGTCCTCGCCGCTCCCGACGACGAGGCCGTGATTACGAAGGTGAAGGAGGAAGTCGAGGCGCTCTGCCGCCGGTTCCCGCTCTATCCGGAGCTGGCGGCGCTGGCGCGGCGCTGATCGCCGGCGCCCCCGCAGCTGGTGGGCAGATCACTCGCCGATCGCGTCGCCGACTGGTTCGATCCGGAGGGTGGTCTGTTCGCCGCCCGGCTGCCCGGCTTCGAGCCGCGCGCCGGGCAGGTCGCCCTGGCGCGGGCCGTGGCCGACGTCTTCGCCGACGGCGGCGTCCTGCTCGCCGAAGCCGGCACCGGCACGGGCAAGACACTCGCCTACCTCGCTCCGGCCGCGGCCGCCGGCCGGCCGGTGGTCGTCTCGACCGGCACGCGCAACCTCCAGGACCAGATCTTCTACAAGGACATCCCGTCGCTCGTCGCCGCGCTCGGCCGCGATATCCGCGCCGCGTACATGAAGGGCCGGACGAACTATCTCTGCCTCCACCGCTATGAGCGCCAGCGCGAGGCCATCGGCCCGTCCGATCCCGACGGGCCGTGGATGGAGCGCATCGCCGAATGGCTCCCCGCAACGACAACGGGCGACCGTGCCGAGATCGACGACCTTCCGGACCACCTGCCGCTCTGGCAGGACCTGACGGCCACGCACGAACAGTGCCTGGGCCGCTCGTGCGCCTACTACCACGAGTGCTTCGTCACGCGCATGCGCGAGCGGGCCGCCGAGGCCGACATCATCGTCGTCAACCACCACCTGCTGTGCGCCGATGCGGCGGTCCGGCTCGGAGAGTTCGGTGAAGTCATCCCGGACTGCGACCTGCTCGTCGTCGACGAAGCCCATCAGCTCGAAGACGTCGCGACGCAGTACTTCGGCGTGTCGCTGAGCGTCCACCGGGTCGAGGAGCTCGTCCGCGATCTCGAGCGCGCCGCCGCGCTGGAGCGCGAAGCCGGCAACGACGACGCCGCGCCGCTCGGCGGGGCGACGGTCGGAATCCGGACGGCCGCGGCGCGATTCTTCGATGTCCTGCGGGTTGAAATGGCCTCGCGCCCGTCGGGTGGCGACAGGCAGCGGCTGACGCCGGCTCTCGCCGGACGTCTCACCGCGCCGCGCGACGCGCTCGACGAAGCCTTCGAAGCCGTCCTCGGCCTGCTGCCGCGTGACGGCGAGCCGGGTGATGAGCTCGCCCGCCTCGCCGGCCGACTCGAAGCCATGCGGCGCGACCTGGCGGTGCTGACCGCGGCCGAAGACCTGCGCTACGTGCACTTCGCGGAGCAGCGGGGGCGCAACGTCGCCCTGCGTGCCGCGCCCATCGACGTCTCGCACATCGTCAGCGAACAGCTCATCGCGCCAAGGCGCGGCGTCGTCATGACCTCGGCGACGCTGACCGTCGAAGGCACATTCGATTACATGGCGACGCGACTCGGTGTCGAATCGGCCCTGACGCTGCGCGTGCCGTCGGAGTTCGACTACCGGACGCAGGCGCTCCTCTACCTGCCGTCGGAGATGCCCGATCCGCGCAGCCCGGGATTCAACGCGAAGGCCGCTGAACAGATTGCCGCGCTGCTGGAATACTCGCGCGGCCGGGCCTTCGTGCTGTTCACGTCGTACGCGGCCATGCACGAGGTGTACGACCGCCTCGACGGCCTCGTCGAATGGCCGCTCCTGGTGCAGGGAACGGCGCCGGCACCGGCGCTGCTGCGCGACTTCCGCGCCACGCCGAACGCCGTGCTGCTGGCGACGGCGGCCTTCTGGCAGGGCGTCGACGTCGCCGGTGACGCGTTGAGCTGCGTCATCGTCGACCGGCTGCCGTTTGCCTCGCCGGGCGATCCGCTCGTCGAGGCGCGCATCGAGGCGATCAAAGCGCGCGGCGGCAACCCGTTTCACGAATATCAGGTGCCGTTCGCCATCCTGACGCTGCTCCAGGGCCTCGGACGACTCATCCGGAGCCGGTCGGATCGGGGCGTGCTGGCGGTGCTCGATCCCCGGCTGACGCGCATGCCCTACGGCCGCCGCTTTCTGGCGTCGATGCCGCCGGCGCCCATCACGACGTCGCTCGACGGCGTGCAGCAGTTCTTCGCGACCGGAGGGTGACCGCGGCGCGTCGTCGAGCGCGGCAGGCGGGCGGGCCGCCGATCCGGCCGTCCGCGGACGGGTCGGCGTCGGACGGCAGCACAACGCCAGCCGGTGTCGTATCGATCGATCAGAGGGCCGGGTTTCGCCGTGTGTCCATGGGCAGGCCGCCGGAGCCGGGTGCGCGGGAGCCTCGGTGTAGACTTTATGGGATTCACGCGCTCCTTGCGGGTGCGTGCAGTGGAGGCAGCAATGAAACGTCAGTGGTCACTTCTCGGGACTCTGGTGGCAGCGTGCGTGGCGCTGCTCGTGTCGGCCGCACCGGCGCACGCGCAGCTCGGTTCGCTGCAGGGGCGCGTGGTCGACGAACAGGGTCAGCCCGTGCCTGACGCGACGGTGACGCTCGAGTACAGCGGCGAGCTGACCTACAAGTTCGAGGTCAAGACGGACGCCGAGGGGCGGTGGACGCGCGCGGGCCTGATGGCCGTCGGCGGGCGCTGGACGATTACGGCGACGAAGGACGGCAAGGCCGGCTACGCGTCGAACGTCGAGGTGCCGCTCAACTCGGCCGCGACGGTGCCCGACATCGTCATCCGCGAGGGCGGCGCGACCAGCGCCGAAGACGAACTCCGGCGCGCCCGCGAAGCGGCTGCCATCAAGGATCTGCTCAGCGAAGCGGAAAAGGCCCTGGCCGCCAATGACTACGAGCTCGGCGCGAGCAAGCTCGAGGAAGCCGTCGGAAAGCTGCCGACCTGCGATGCCTGCTACGTGCAGCTGGGCGACGTCTACCAGCGGCTGAAGCGGAGCGAGGATGCCGAGACGGCCTATCAGAAGGCGGTCGAGATCAATCCGAAAAACGCGCAGGCCTACGACGGGCTGGCGGCGCTCTACAACACGATGGGCCGGCTCGACCAGGCGGCCGAGGCCGCCGCGCGCGCCATGGAGCTGCAGGGCGGCCAGGCGACCGACGCCACGTCGGCGTACAACATGGGCGCCATCATGATGAACGCCGGCAAGGTCACCGAGGCGAGGGCGCACTTCCAGCGCGCCATCGAACTCGACCCGAACATGGCCGAGGCCCACTTCCAGCTCGGCATGACGTACATCAACGAGGGGAACGTGGGCGAGGCCATCAAGGCGCTCGAGCAGTACCTCTCGCTGGCCCCTGACGGCCCCAACGCCCAGATGGCCAAGGACATGCTGCCCGAGCTCCGGAAGATGCAGTAAATGCCGCTCGTCGGCGACATTGCTGCCCGCCTCGACGCCGTGCGCCGCCGCCTCGACGCGGCGGCGCACCGCGCCAGCCGCAATCCCTCGGACATCACGCTCGTCGCAATCTCCAAGACGTTCGGTCCCGAGATGATCCGGGCAGCCGCAGCCGCCGGTCAGCTGAGCTTCGGCGAGAACCGGGTGCAGGAAGCGCTCGCCAAGCAGGAAGCCCTCGCCGATCTCCCGCTCGACTGGCACCTGGTCGGGCACCTGCAGTCGAACAAGGCCCGCAAGGCCGCAGCCGCCTTCTCCCTCATCCACTCGGTCGATCGTCAGGAGCTCGTCGCGCGCCTCGACGCGGCCGCAGCGGCAGCCGGCACCAGACCGCGCATCCTGCTGCAGGTCGATCTGGCGGGCGAGGCGACCAAGGCGGGCGTCTCCGAAGCCGACCTGCCCCGTCTGGTCGACGCGGCGCTCGACGCGGCGCACCTCGAGCTGGCGGGCCTGATGATCATCCCGCCGATTCCCGATACGCCCGAAGACTCACGCGTGTGGTTCCGCCGGCTGCGTGACGTGCGCGATCGCCTCGTCGATCAGGGAGTGCCGGCGTCGAGCCTGCGCGAGCTGTCGATGGGCATGAGCGGCGACTTCGAGGTGGCCGTCGAGGAAGGCGCCACGATCGTGAGGGTCGGCAGCGCCATCTTCGGCGCCCGTCCTCCCCTCCATGGCTGACGGTATCCGGCCGGTTGACGGCGGCGTCCGCATCGACGTGCGGGTGACGCCGCGCGCCTCGCGGACGGCCGTCGAAGGTGTACGTGAGGGGCGCCTGCTGGTGCGCGTGACGGCGCCGCCGGTCGATCGGGCCGCCAACGACGCGGTGGTCGAAGCGCTGGCCGACTTCTTCGACACGCCCCGGCGGCACGTGCGAATCGTCGCCGGTGAGAAGGGGCGCAGCAAGACGATTGAAATCACCGGCCTGTCGGCCGACGCCGCCGCCGCGCGCATCGCGCGCGGCTGAACACCGCTCAGATCAGGCCCAGGGCGAGCATCGCGCGCGCGACCTTGATGAAGCCGGCGATGTTGGCGCCGAGCACGTAGTTGCCGGGCGCGCCGAACTCCTCGGCCGTTTCACTGACCAGCGTGTGGATGCCCGTCATGATCTCGTCGAGCCGCTGCTCGGTGAACTCGAACGACCAGGAGTCGCGGCTGGCGTTCTGCTGCATCTCGAGCGCCGAGGTCGCGACGCCGCCGGCGTTGGCGGCCTTGCCCGGGCCGTAGGCAATACCCGCCTCGAGGAACACCCGCACGCCCTCGGGCGTCGTCGGCATGTTGGCGCCTTCGGCGACCGCGATGCAGCCGTTGCGCACGAGCGTGCGGGCATCGCGCCCGTTGAGCTCGTTCTGCGTCGCCGAGGGCAGCGCGATCTGGCACGGCACGTCCCAGATGTTGCCGCCCGGCTGGTAGACGGCCTCGCGCCGGTACTTCACGTAGTCGCAGATGCGGCGACGCTCGACTTCCTTGAGCGTCTTCAGCAGGTCGATGTCGATGCCCTGCTCGTCGACGACCACGCCGCCCGAGTCCGAACAGGCCACGACCTTCGCGCCGAGCTGGTGCAGCTTCTCGATCGTGTAGATGGCGACGTTGCCGGAGCCCGAAACGATACAGCGCTTGCCCTCGAGCGTCTCGTTCCGGGTCCTGAGCATCTCGCGGACGAAGTAGACGACGCCGTAGCCGGTCGCTTCCTTGCGGACGAGCGACCCGCCCCAGCCGATGCCCTTGCCGGTCAGCACACCCGACTCGTAGCGGTTCGTGATGCGCTTGTACTGGCCGAACATGTAGCCGATCTCGCGGCCGCTGACGCCGATGTCGCCCGCCGGCACGTCGGTGTACTCCCCGAGGTGCCGGTAGAGCTCGAGCATGAAGCTCTGGCAGAAGCGCATGATCTCGCCGTCGGAGCGCCCCTTGGGATCGAAGTCCGAGCCGCCCTTGGCGCCGCCGATGGGCATGCCCGTCAGCGCGTTCTTGAAGACCTGCTCGAAGCCGAGGAACTTGACCGTGCCCAGCGTGACCGACGGGTGGAAGCGCAGCCCGCCCTTGTAGGGGCCGAGCGCGCTGTTGAACTCGACGCGAAACCCGCGGTTGATCTGGACCTCGCCGCGGTCGTCCTGCCAGGGAACGCGGAAGATGATCTGCCGCTCCGGCTCGCAGACGCGCTCGATGATGCGCTCACGGGCGAACTCCGGATACTTGACCAGCACGGGCCCGAGCGTCTCGAGCACCTCGCGCACCGCCTGGTGGAACTCTTCCTCGCCGGGGTTGCGGCTCTTGACCTGCTGGTAGATGGCTTCGATGTTCTCGTCGAGTACGGGCGTCATAGGGCTTGAAGGCTCCGCCGGCTACCGCACGAGGTTGCCCAGCCGGCCCCAGCGGATCCCTCCGAACGATCCCGAGCCGGCGGCCGGGCCGCCGACGGAGAAGTAGATGACGAGCGCCTCCCCCTTGATGTAGGACCCGGGCAGAAAGCCCCAGTAGCGGCTGTCCTCTGAATTGTCGCGATTATCCCCCATCACGAAGTACTGACCGGGTGGGACGGTCACCGGCCCGTACTCTTCGCGCAGATCACCCGTGCGCGTCATGCCCTCGGGCGCAGGCGGCTGCAGAAACCGGACATACGGCTCGTCGAGCGGCTCGCCGTTGACGTAGACCTGCTTGCGGCGCAGCTCGATCCGGTCGCCGGGCAGGCCGATCACGCGCTTGATGAAGTCACGATCGGGCTGCTCCGGGTACTTGAACACCACGACATCGCCCCTGGCGACCGGGCGATCCGGCAGCAGCGCCCGCTCGAGCGCCGTCGGCGCCGGCGCGAACACCATCTTGTTCACCAGCAGGTGATCGCCGACGAGCAGGTTGTTCTCCATCGACCCCGTCGGGATCTTGAACGCCTGGAAGACGAACGTCCGGACGAAGAGCGCGAGAATCACCGCCACGACGAGCGACTCGAAGTACTCGCGCACGACCGACTTCTTCACGTCAGTCACCCTGCCCGATCTTCAGCACGGCCAGGAAGGCTTCCTGCGGGATCTCCACGCGGCCGACCCTCTTCATACGCTTCTTGCCTTCCTTCTGCTTCTCGAGCAGCTTCCGCTTGCGCGAAATGTCGCCGCCGTAGCACTTGGCCAGGACGTTCTTCCGCAGCGGGCGGACCGTCTCGCGGGCGATGACCCGGCTGCCGATGGCCGCCTGGATCGCGATCTCGAACATCTGGCGGGGGATCAGGTCGCGCATCCTGGCCACGAGCGCCTTCCCGCGCGCGTAGGCGCTGTCGCGGTGGACGATGATCGACAGCGCGTCGACCGGCTCGCCGTTGACGAGGATGTCGAGCCTGACCAGCGGCGAGTCCCAGTAGCCGGTGACCTGGTAGTCGAGCGACGCGTAGCCGCGCGTGATCGTCTTGAGCCTGTCGTAGAAGTCGAGCACCACCTCGGCGAACGGCAGCTCGTAGGTGACGATCACGCGATCGGCCGTGATGTACTCCAGCCCCTTCTGAATGCCGCGCTTCTCCTGGCAGAGCTCGAGGATGGGCCCCACGTAGGACGAAGGCGTCATCATCGTGGCCGTGATGACCGGCTCCTCGAACTTTGCGATGCGGCCGGGCTCGGGCAGCTTCGACGGTGTATCGATCTCGTGCACCTCGCCGTCGGTCGTCGTCACCCGGTACAGCACGCCTGGCGCCGTGGTGATCAGGTCCTGGTCGAACTCGCGCTCGAGCCGCTCCTGGACGATCTCCATGTGGAGCAGGCCCAGGAACCCGCACCGGAACCCGAAGCCCAGGGCCGCCGAGGTCTCGGGCTCGAAGAAGAACGACGCGTCGTTGAGCCGCAGCTTCTCGAGCGCCTCGCGCAGTTCCGCGTAGCGTGCGCCCTCCACCGGGTAGAGCCCGGCGAAGACCATCGGCTTGAGCTCCTTGAAGCCCGGGAATGGCGTCGCCGTCGGCCGCCCCACCTCCGTGATCGTGTCGCCGACGCGCGCGTCGGCCACGTTCTTGATGTTCGCCACGAGGAAGCCGGCCTCGCCGACGCCCAGCTCGTCGACCGGCATCGGCTTCGGTCCGAACACACCGAGCTGCTCGACCTGGTAGTCCTGGCCGGCCGCCATCAGGCGGATCTTCATGCCGGGCGTCAGCCGCCCGTCGATGACCTTCACGAGAATGACGACGCCGCGGTAGGCGTCGTACCACGAATCGAAGATGAGCGCCTTGAGCGGCGCGTCCGGATCGCCGGACGGGGGTGGAATACGCTGGACGATCGCCTCGAGGATCTCGGGCACGCCGGTGCCGTCCTTGCCGCTGGCGAGAATCGCTTCGTCGGCGTCGAGACCGATGATGTCGTTGATCTGCCGGCGGACCTCGTCGGGCTGAGCGCCCGGCAGGTCGATCTTGTTGATGACCGGGATGATTTCCAGGTTGTTCTCGATCGCCAGGTAGGCATTGGCCAGCGTCTGCGCCTCGACACCCTGCGAGGCGTCGACGAGCAGCAGCGCGCCTTCACATGCCGCCAGTGACCGGGTGACCTCGTACGAAAAGTCGACGTGCCCCGGCGTATCGATCAGGTTCAGTACGTAGGTCCGGCCGTCCCTGGCCGTGTAGGTCAGGCGGACGGCGTGCGCCTTGATCGTGATGCCCCGCTCCCGCTCGAGGTCCATGCTGTCGAGCACCTGCGCTTCCATCTCGCGCGCCTGCAGCGCGCCGGTGTACTCGAGGAAGCGATCGGCCAGCGTCGATTTGCCGTGGTCGATGTGCGCGACGATCGAAAAGTTGCGGATGAGGCTCTGGTCCATGCCGGTCGTCGAATCAGACTATTATGCCGGGTCGCGGAGCCGTACGGGGACACCCCGCTCCCGGAGCGGGCCTGCCTGGACCGCCGGCGGCCGCCTGCCAGGCGGCGGTCACCGGCGATCGAGCGGCACGACCGGCTGCGGATAGGCCGGGCCGGCGTACTCGGTCCGGGGCCGGATCAGCCGGTTGTTGGCGTACTGCTCGAGCACGTGGGCGGTCCAGCCCGAGATCCGGCTGACGGCAAAGATCGGCGTGTAGAGGTCGATCGGGATGCCCAGCGCGTGGAACATCGACGCTGAGTAGAAATCGACGTTCGGGTAGAGCTTCTTCTCGGACCGGACGACAGCCTCGATGCGCTCCGACAACGCGTACCACTGCGGCTCGCCCGCCCGCTCGCCCAGCGCCTTCGAAAAGCGCCGGAGGTGGGTCGCGCGCGGATCCTCGGTGCGATAGACGCGGTGACCGAAGCCGGGAATCTTCTCGCGGCGGGCCAGTCTGGCGCGCACGTACGCTTCGGCACGGTCGGGCCCGGCGTCGCGCCCGATCTCGAGCAGCATCCGCATCACGTCAGCGTTCGCCCCCCCGTGCAGCGGCCCCTTCAGCGTCCCGATGGCGCCGACGATGGCCGAATGCAGGTCGGTGAGCGTGGCGGCCGCCACGCGCGCGGCGAACGTCGAGGCGTTCAGTTCGTGGTCGGCGTGCAGGACGAGCGAGACGTCGAACGCGCGCGCCTCGGCCGGCGACGGTCGCCGGCCCGTGAGCATGTAGAGAAAGTTGGCCGCATGGCCCAGCCCCGGATCGGGATCGATGGGCCCCCCGCCGGCGGCGAGCCGGCCCCAGGTCGCCACGAGCGCGGCGATCTGGCCGGTAAGCCGGACGGCCTTGCGCAGCTGCGCCTGCGGGCTCCGATCCGCGACGTCGGGGTCGTGATGCGCGAGCATCGACACGAGCGTGCGCAGCGCGTCCATGCCGTCGACCGGCGGCAGCATGCGCATCGCGCGCAGGATCGGATCGGGCAGCCGGCGCGCGGCCGCCAGCTGAGTCTGCAGGTCGCCGAGCTCGGCGCGATTCGGCAGGCGGCCGTGCCACAGCAGGTAGCAGCACTCCTCGAACGAGACGCCGCGTTCGGCATCCGCCAGGTCGTGAATGTCGAATCCCTGGTAGGACAGGATGCCGCGCTCGCCGTCGAGGAAACAGATGGCCGAGCGGCCGACGATCACATCTTCGAGTCCGGCTCTGGGCTTCGCGTCGGTCGTCATGGGGAGCAGCGGTTCGACCGTCGGTTCACTCGCCTCCCGCCGTCTGCGCCGACTTGATCAGCACGTCGTCGCCGCGCAGCTGCTGGAGGATCGACATGAGGCCGAGGTACAGGAACCCGAACTGGAACAGCATCAGGAACGGCAGCGTGCCGTAGATGCCGTTGGCCAGGGCGTAAAGCACGGCCACCGTGAAGTAGAGCCCGAACGCGAGCTCGAGGAACGGCTGGACCGGCATGGCCTGCTGATACTTCTTGTGCTGCCACTCGTCGTGGCGGCGCTCGATGCCGTACTTGGGCGTGCGGGCGAACTCGCCCGGCTCGCCGAACAGCGCCTCGAGGACGGCGCGCGTGTTGTTGATGGCCAGCCCGATGCCGACCGCCATCACGAACGGCAGCACGCGGATGCGCGTCTTCCAGTCCGGATAGGCCTCGCGCTGGCTGATCACGTAGAAGTTGAAGACCGACAGCGTCGCCGCGGCGAACAGCGGGATGTCGATGAGCAGCATCTCGCTCCAGCCCATCTCGTAGCGCACGACCATCGCGGGCAGCATCAGCAGCGAGAGCGCGATCATCAGGACGTAGTTGAAGTTCGCCGTCAGGTGGAAGAAGGCCTCGAGCTTCACCTTCCAGGGCAGGTCGGCCAGCAGCACGAACGGCAGAATCTTGCGGCAGGTCTGAATGGAGCCCTTCGCCCAGCGGTGCTGCTGCGACTTGAAGGCGTTCATCTCGACCGGCACCTCGGCCGGCACGACGACGTCGGGCACGAAGACGAAACGCCAGCCGCGCAGCTGGGCGCGGTAGCTCAGGTCGAGGTCTTCGGTGAGCGTGTCGTGCTGCCAGCCACCGGCGTCCTCGATCGTCGCCCGGCGCCAGAGGCCGGCCGTGCCGTTGAAGTTGAAGAAGCAGCCCGACCGGTTCCGGCCGCCGTGCTCGAGCACGAAGTGGCCGTCGAGCAGGATTGCCTGCACGCGCGTCAGCAGCGAGTACGGCTGGTTCAGGTGTCCCCAGCGCGCCTGCACGACACCGACGTCCGGATCGTTGAAGTACGGCACCGTGCGGAGGAGGAAGTCAGGCGGCGGGACGAAGTCGGCGTCGAAGATGGCAATAAACTCTCCCCGGGCAGACTTCAGTCCGGCTTCGAGCGCCCCGGCCTTGTAGCCGGTCCGCTCGGTGCGGTGCAGCAGCTTGATGTCGAACCCGCGGGCCTGCTGCCGGCGCACGGCCAGCTCGACGATGTCGCGCGTCTCGTCGGTCGAATCGTCGAGCACCTGAATCTCGAGCCGATCGCGCGGATAGTCGAGCGCACACACGGCGTCGATCAGCCGATCGACGACGTACATCTCGTTGTAAATGGGCAGCTGAACGGTGACGACCGGCCACTCGTCGACCGGCGGCGGAGGCCCCGGCCGCCTGTCGCGATACTTCATGTACTGGTAGACGATGAAGTACCGGTGCCACCCATAGATCCCGAGGATGCTCAGGACGAAGAAATAGGAGATCAGGGTGAACGTTTCGAGTGTGGTCATAGAATGATTGACCGAAAGGCGGAGGGCAGCCGCAATTCTAGGTACCTGCTCCCGTCCGAGTCAACAATCCACGCCCACCGTGTCGCACGATGAGCTGCCGCGCCGCCGCCCCTCCCTCGTCGAACTGCTCGACCAGGTGCGACGCGGTACCCTGAGCCCTGCCGACGCCGAGCGGGCCATCCTCGCGCGGACCGCTGCCGAGAACCTGGGGTTCGCGCGCGTCGATCACGGCCGCGCCGACCGGCAGGGCTTTCCCGAGGTGATCTATGGCCAGGGCAAGACGGCAGCGCAGGTGGCCGCAATCGCCGAAGCCATCGCGCGTCGCGGCGAGCCGCTGCTCGTGACCCGGGCCGACCATGACATGTTCGCGCACGTTGCCAAAGTCGTGCCCGACGCGCAGTTCCATGCCGACGCGCGAATCATCGAGCGCCGCGTCCCGGGCCCGGACGGTCACGGCACGATCGTGGTAGCAGCGGCAGGCACTTCCGACCTGCCGGTGGCCGAAGAAGCCGCCATTTCAGCGGAAGTCATGAACAACCGCGTCGATCGGCTCTACGACGTCGGCGTCGCAGGCCTGCACCGGCTGCTGGCCGTGCACGACCGCCTTCTCGCCGCTGCCGTCGTCATCGTTGTCGCCGGCATGGAGGGGGCCCTGGCGAGTGTGGTGGCCGGGCTGGTGCGGGTGCCGGTGGTGGCCGTGCCGACGAGCGTCGGTTACGGCGCGAGCTTCGGCGGCCTGGCGCCGCTGCTCGCCATGCTCAACGCGTGCGCCCCGGGCGTGGCCGTCGTCAACATCGACAACGGCTTCGGCGCGGCGGCCATGGCGAGCGCCATCAACCACCTGCCAATCCCGGACAGCCGCGCCGGCAACATGTCATAATCGAGTGCTCTCCTGCCGGCCCGGCAGGTGCTCCCGATGCAGCCAGCCGTCCTTCGCGCCCTGGAGTTCGACCGGATTCGCGAGGCGCTCGCAGCCCGGGCGTCGACGCCCATGGGGCGTGAGCGCCTGCTCGCGCTCGAGCCATCGACCGATCCGTCCGCAATCCGGGCCTCCCTGGCGCTGACGCTCGAAGCCGTCGCGCTCGAGCAGGCCGGCGGCTCGCTCGGCATCGACGCGCCCGACGATCTGGCAACGTCGCTCGCGATCCTCGAGATGCCTGATCGCCCGCTCGAGCCGCTGGCGCTGCGCGGCCTGGCCCGCTTCTTCGCGTCGGTCGAGCGTGTGGTGCGGCAGGCGGCGCGTGAGCCCGGTTCGGGGCTCGCCGCGATTGCCGCGCGGGCCGCCTCGTTCGCCGACGAGACGGCGGCCATCGAACGGGCCATCGAGCCGACCGGCGACATCAGCGATCGGGCGAGCGGCGCGCTGCGCGACATCCGCGCGGCCCTGCGGCGGCAGCGGGCCGCCCTGCGCGGCACGCTGGAGCGGATGGCGCGCGACCGCGACGCGGCGAAGTACCTGCAGGACACGATCGTCACCGATCGCAACGGTCGGTACGTCCTCGTCG
>QGVF01000074.1 GCA_003242705.1 Acidobacteriota bacterium | reverse complement strand
AGCTGCCTCTGAGGTGGCCGAACAGCTCGCTGACCGTGAGGTTGCCTTCCTGATACTGCGGACAGTTGACGGTGACGTACGGCCGACCGGGCGGGCAGCCCAGCAGGTACAGCGCGTGCGCGAAGTGCTCCTTGCCGACGCCGCTTTCGCCGGTAATCAGGACCGGCTCGCGGAAGCGCGCGATCTTCTCGACCTGCCGGATGGCCTTGAGGAAGGCGGGCGACTGTCCGACCATCTCGAGCACGCGGCCCGGACCGTGCCGCTCGAGCGACAGCGCGCGCAGCCGTCGGGCTGGCTCACTCAGGAAGGACACATCTTCTCCGGCCACGGTCGCAGCAGTCACCTCGATCCTCCCCGCGACAGACGCATCGGGCCTGCGGCGGGGACCGGCGCCCGCGCACGACAGGCAGTCGCACCTACATCGGCGGGTGCGCGATTCCCTTCACATCGACCTCGGTCGTGAACCGGTCGATCGCCGCGCACGGGACGATGAACCCGTGCGCGTCGATGTCGCGATCGGCACCGGGCTCGAGATCGGCCACGAAGTGCATGATCGTCGCGACCGATTCGCCGCGGCTGTCGAGGGCGGTGAACTTCAGCGTGGCGTGCACCGCGACGTCGTTGCCATTCGTCACGCGTCCGACGACGCGGCAGCAGCACAGCCCGGGATTCCCTGTCGTCGACTCGAGCGTCAGCGAGCCGACCGTCACGTTGCTCAACGACGGTCCTGCCGGCAGGCCGCGGCAGGCACCGATGCCGAGCGCAAGGATGCCGAACCCGATCGTCAGATGCAGAGAGCTGATGCGCATAGGAAGAGTCCGGAAGGGTAGCACAACTCACCTCGCGTGGATGCGTTCGACCCGCATTCAATTTCGTGTTGCGAATGTCGATTTCGTAACAGTCACGATCGCGCGCGTGGCGACACCAAGATCGCGCATGAACGGCGCTTCGGCGCCGCGTGATTCTGGTAGAATCGCGCGCCCGGAACTAGCCCGTGCTGCGCGGCTTCGAGGCCCGCGCATCGACGCCGCGTCATGACGACGCCCAGGAGACTTCCCGCCATGAGATCGCTGTCCGGCCGTCTGGCTCTGCCACTGATTGCATTGCTCGTCGCAGGCCCGCCTGCGGCGTCCGCACAGGCGCCCGCTGCTGCGGTCGAGGAAGCGCCGCTCGGCGAAGCCGCGCCCGTGATGACGTTCGCCCCCGGCGGCCTGTCGCTCGACGACGCGATTGCCGCGACGCTGCGCCTTGCGCCCGACGTGCAGCAGGGGCGCGCCGAGGTGCAGCGCCGCATGGGCGTCGCGCAGCAGTGGCGCGGCCTGTTCGACACGACGCTCTTCATCAGCGCCCAGTACACGCACCGCACGCAGGAGCTGAGCGAGAGCCAGAAGGACACCGAGCGCCGCAAGCGCGAGGATCTGCGCGCGGTGCTCAACGCGCGCGACGAGCACCTGTCCGAGGTGCAGTTCATCCGGGATCTGATCGATCGCATCCGGAACGCGCCCGGGGGCGGCGGTCCGGTCGACGAGCTGGCCACTGTCAGTCCCGCGGCCGCGGCGACCATCCGCGTGCTCGATCGCCTGATCGCCAGCGCGCCTCCGGGTCAGCAGCAGCAGTTCATCACGATCCGCGAGAACTTCCTCCTCGACTCGCTCGCGCAGTTCGAGGACGAGATCGATTCGGCACTGTCGGACTTCCAGCGCGTCGAGCAGGGACTGATCAACCTCGGCGAGGCGCCGATTGACGAGGTCTTCATCGACGCCAGCGGGACGCTGACCGTCTCGAAGCTGTTCCGCTCGGGCATCGCGGTCAGTCCCTTCTTCGACGCGACGTTCAACGGCACCAACTTCAAGGGCAAGCCGCGCGCTCCGGAGTTCGGGGGCAAGGGCATTGCCGACGTGCTGCAGTTCCGCGCCGGCCTCAACGCCACGCTTCCGCTGCTGCGCGGCCGCGGCGCACGCTCGGTGGCGGCCGCCGAGCGCGCGGCGGCCGCCGAGGTCGCGGCCGGACAGTACCTGCTCAGTCATCAGGCGGCGGCCAGCGTGCTGCGCACCGCCACGGCCTACTGGAACGCGCGCGCGGCGCGCGAGGCCGCCGAGATCGCGGAGCGCTCGGTCGAGTTCCAGAGCACGCTGACGCAGCTGACCGAACAGATCATCAAGGCGGGCGACCTGCCGCAGGTCGAGCTCGCGCGCGCGCAGGCCGCCGAGGCCCGGGCGCGTGCCCAGCTCGAGGAGGCGCGTCGTCGCTACCACGAGGCGCGCGTGGCGCTGGCCGACGCGATGGGCGTCGCCGTCACGACCGATCCGAACACGCTGCCCGACGCGGCCGACGCCTTCCCCGATCCGCCGCCGGCCGCCTCGGCCGACGCGCTCATCGAACGGGCCGTCGAGAACCGCGCCGACCTCTACGCGGCGTCGCACTCCGTCGAGGCCAGCAGCACGCTGGCCGATGCGGCACGGGACGACCTCCGGCCGAGGCTCGATCTTCAGGTGGGCACATGGTTCACCGCGCTCGGCGAGGGGTCCGGGCCTGAAGCGCTCGATCGCTGGGTGGGTCCGAGCGCTGGCGTCGGCTTCCAGTTCGAGAAGCCGCTCGGCAACAACACGGCGCAGGGCATGCTGGTCCAGCGTCAGGCCGAGCTCGATCAGACCCGCATCGCCCAGCGCGACCTCGACCGCCGCATCCGGCTCGGCGTCATCGAGACCACCGGAACGATCGAGCAGGCCCGGGCGCGCGTGGTCCAGGCCGAGGCTGCCGTCGAGCACTTCCAGACGATCGTCGAGGCCGAACTGGCGCGCTTCCGGGCGGGCGACGTGACGCTGCTCGACACGGTCATCACACAGCAGCAGCAGGTGGAGGCGCAGCTTGCGCTGGTGCTCGCGCGCCAGGAGCTGGCGCAGCGGCTGGCCGAACTGCAGTATCAGACCGGTGCGCTGGTGGCCCTGCCGGCACCGGCGGCGAGGGAATGATGCGCGTGCGCGGCATCGTTCACCTCTGCCGCGGCGCGGCCGCGGCCATCCTGACTCTTACGCTGGCGGCGCCGGCCGCGGCGCAGGTCGTCGAGATTCCCGAAGCCGACGCGCTCGAGGCGACCGGCGAACCGGCCTCGCCGCCGGCGTCGCCGGTCGGGCTCGCCGACGCGGTCCGGCTTGCCATCACGCACAACCCGTCGGTGGCCCGCCAGGCGGCAGCGCTGCGGGCGGCCATCGGCCGTGAGCAGCAGACGCGCGGCCTGTTCGATCCCACGCTGCGGATCCTGCCGTCGGCAACCTTCGACCTGAAGGAAATGGCGCCGTTTCTGCGCGCCCGCGAGATCAGCAAGCGCGAGACGATCCGGATCATCGCCGACAACTTCACGATCCTCACCGCGTCGCTGCGCGAGATGATCGACGTCACGTCGACGACGCCGCCGCGGTGCCCGTCGGGCCTGCTGTCGGACGGCCGGCTCGATCTGTCGGGCGCGAACGTCGACCTGTCGGGCCGCGACGATCTCGAACGCTCGCTGATTGGCGTCAACACGAACCTGCAGTCGGTCGTCGTGGAGCTCGGCGACGGCATCGACCTCGACCTTTCGGACATCTGCCGGTCGCAGCCGCGCGAACTGCTCTCGCCCGAGCTCATGATCGACGCCTTCCGGAAGATCGACCAGTCGGGCGGCCTGGGCCTCGAGGGCATCCTGACGAGCGTCGCGCAGATTCCGCGCGAGATCCGCATTCTTCAGGAAGAGATCACCCGGACCGTCGCCCAGCGGGCGCGGCTGGCGCTCGATCGGCTCGGTCCGGTGGCGCAGGACGAACTGAAACGGAACATCACGATCGACGTGAACCTGTCGAAGCTGTTCCGCAGCGGCCTGGCTGTCAGCGGCAATTTCCAGATGCAGAGCCAGGAGCACAACTTCGTCGACAAGCCGCTCGATCCGACGTTCGGCGGCCTCGAGACGCCGCCGCAGTTCTTCTCGAGCGCCTCGGGCTCACTGACCGTGCCGCTCGGCCGCGGCCGCGGCGGTGCGGCCACGGCGGCCTCCGAGCGGGCCGCGGCGCGCATGGTCGAGGCCGAGCGCGCGCAGTTCAGGCATCTGGTCAGCGAAGAGGTGTTCCGGACGGTGCTCGCCTACCTGAACGTCGTGGCAGCGCAGGAAACGGTGGCGCAGCTCGAAGCATCGGCGGGCCGCCACCAGAAGATCCTCGAACTGTCCGAAGCGCGCGTGAAAGCCGGCGAGCTCGCGCAGGCCGACCTGGCGCGCGTCCGCGCCGGCGCGGCGGCAGTCGAAAGCTCGCTCGCGCAGGCGCGCGCGGCGCTCGTCACCGCCCGCGCGGCGCTGGCCGATCAGATGGGCGTGCGGGTCGAGTCGCTCGGCGCGCTGCCGCTGGCCGCCGAGGGCTTTCCAGACATCACGCCGGCGATCGACGAAGCGGGCCGGCTCATCGAACAGGCGCTCGCCTCACGTCACGACGTGCGCGCAGCCGAGGCGCGGCGCGAAGCCGCCGAGGCGCTGGCCGTCGGCGCCCGTGCGCAGGCGCGTCCGCGTCTCGACCTGACGCTGACCGGCGGCATCTTCAACCTCGAGGACAGCCCGTTCTTCAAGTTCCTGCCCGACGAGCGCGAGCCGATTATCTCGGTGACGTCGCCGCTGCCGACGCAGCCGGTCACCGGCACGCCGGTGCCGCCCGAAAGCCCGGTCCGGTATTACTCGCCGATCGGCTACGGGCGGGCGCTGCGCGGCCGGCACACACCGTTCGCGACGGTGGCGCTCACGTTCGAGCTGCCGTTCGGCAACAACGCGGCGCGCGGGCGGCTGGCGCAGGCGGAATCGGCGCGCACGTCGGCGGCCATTCGCGACCAGGATCTGCGCCGGACCATCGGCGACACCATCGTCGACCTGGCGCACGGACTGACGCGCGCGGCCGCGGCACTCTCCGAGCGCCAGAATGCCGTGGCCCGCGGCAACGAGACGCTCGAGGGACGCCTGCGCATGTTCCAGGTGGGCGACACGACGCTGCTCGATGTGCTGCTGACGGAGGAAGGCTTCACCGGGGATCACCTGGAGCTGATCCGCCAGCGCCAGGCCTATCTGAGCGCCCGCGCCCGGCTGCAGTACGAGCTCGGCGCGCTCGTCCGGTTCGACGACGCCGCCGCGGGCGGGTCGTCCGTGCAGTTCGATCCGCGCAGCTTCCTGCGGTAGGCGATCGCTCGAGGAGGCGTTCAGGACATGTCAGACAACTCGCTCTTCCGCAAGGCGGCCCTCGACAAGCTCGCGTCGCCCGAACGGCTCGACGTGCTGATGCAGGTGACCTCACCCAAGGGCTGGATTGCGCTCGCGACGATCGCCGTGCTCCTGGCCGGCGTCGTCGCGTGGAGCATCCTCGGCACGCTGCCCGAGCGGATCGACGGGCAGGGGCTGCTCACCGGTGAAGGTGGCCTCCGGCAGATCCGGGCGTCCGGTACCGGCCGCCTTTCGAGGCTCGACCTGGCGGTCGATCAGGTCGTCAACGTCGATCAGATCGTGGGCGAAGTCTCGGCCGTCGACATGGACGAGACGATCCGGATGGCGCGCACCGACTACCAGACGCAGCTGCAGGCCCACCAGGCGGCGCTCGCGTCCGAGCGCATGACGATCAGCAACCTCGAGATTCAGCGTGATCGCGCGCGCGCCAACCTGGTGAAGGCCGAGGCCAACCTGGCCCAGCGGAAGGAGAACCTGGCAGCCGGCATCGGCACGGCCAATCAGGTGCGGGCGGCCGAGGCCGAGGTCGACGGGTACCTGCGCGAGGTGGCCAGCTACGAGGAACAGATTCGCACGGTCCGCGAGCAGGGCCGGCTGCGCGAGATCAACCTCCAGCGCATTCAGCAGCAGGTGTCCAGCACCGAAGCCACCGTGGCGGCCGGCGCCGAGATCCGGAGCACGGTCGCAGGCAAGGTCGTCTCGATCCGCAAGCAGGTCGGCGACCTCGTGCAGGCCGGTGAGCTGATTGCCGAAGTGGAATCGAGCAGCGACGCGTCGTCGCTCGAGATCGTCGCGTTCGTCTCGTCGGCCACCGGGCAGCGGATCCGTCCCGGCCACCCGGCGCAGATTACCGTCGCGGGCATCCGCCGCGAGGAGTACGGCTTTCTGCGCGGCCGCGTGCGGTTCGTCTCACAGTATGCCGAGACGCCCGAGACGATTGCGGCCACGATGCGCGACCTGAAGATCGCGGAAGCGAGCTACCGGGTCATCATCGAGCCGATCCGCGACGAATCGACGCCGACCGGGTACGCCTGGTCGACGGGCGTCGGGCCCCACACACCGATTACGGGCGGCACGCTCGTCACCGTCTCCGTGGAAGTCGATCAGCGGGCGCCGATCAGCCTGGTGCTGCCGGTGCTCAAGAGCGCCCTCGGCGCCTAGACAGACCGCTCGAATTACCGTGGCCGAAACCGAGACCCCAGCCGAGCCGTCGCGCAAGTACAAGAAGCCACCCCGACGGCGCGTCAAGACCCCGACCATCCTCCAGATGGAGGCCGTCGAGTGCGGCGCTGCCGCGCTCGCGATGGTGCTCGCCTACTACGGGCGCTGGGTGCCGCTCGAGGAGCTGCGCCAGGAATGCGGCGTCTCGCGCGACGGCAGCAAGGCCAGCAACGTCCTGCGCGCCGCGCGCAAGTACGGGCTCGAGGCGAAGGGCTTCAAGTACAGCGACCTCGAGAAGCTGTACGAGCTCGAATTCCCCGCCATCCTGTTCTGGAACTTCAACCACTTCGTGGTGCTCGACGGGTTCCGGGGCGAGCAGGTCCTGCTCAACGATCCCGCGCAGGGGCCGCGCGTCGTCTCGATGGCCGAGCTCGACGGCTCGTACTCGGGCGTCGTCCTCACCTTCAAGCCGGGACCCGAGTTCAGGAAGGGCGGCGCGTCGCCCAAGATGCTGCCGGCGCTGCGCCGCCGGCTCACCGGCTCGGAAAGCGCGCTTCTCTACACGATCCTCTGCGGCCTGCTGCTGGTCATTCCCGGGCTCGTCATCCCGACGTTCACCCGGGTCTTCATCGACGACTACCTGCTTGCCGGCCAGGCCTGGCTGGTCAGGCCGCTCCTGTGGGCGATGGCCGCGACACTCGTCGTGCACGGCCTGCTCACCTGGATGCAGAAGCACGCGCTGCTGCGGCTCGAGACGAAGCTCGCCCTCGTCACCTCGAGCCAGTTCTTCATGCACGTGCTGCGGCTGCCGGCGGCCTACTTCGGGCAGCGGTTCTCGGGCGAGATCGGCAGCCGCGTGATGATCAACGACCGCGTCGCGTCGATGATCTCGGGCCGGCTCGCCGCCGTCGTCATCGACTCGCTGATGACGGTGTTCTATGCGGCGCTGATGCTGGTCTACGACGTCGCGCTGACGTTCACGGTCATCGGCATTGCGCTGCTCAACGTGGCGGCGATCCGGCTCGCGGCGCGGGCGCGCACCGACGGCAGCCGCCGCCTGATGCAGGACCGCGGCAAGCTCACCGGCACGGCGATGAACGGCCTCCAGATGATCGAGACGATCAAGGCCACCGGGTCGGAGGCCGAGTTCTTCGCCCGCTGGGCGGGGTACTACGCGAAGGTCATCAACAACGAGCAGTACCTGCAGGTCCTCGCGCAGATCTCGACCGCCGTCCCGCCGCTCGTGCAGACGATGTCGACCGCGGCCGTGCTCGTCATGGGCGGCATGAAGGTGATGGACGGACAGCTGACGATCGGCATGCTCGTCGCCTACCAGACGCTGCTGACCAGCTTCACGCGGCCGCTCAATGCCTTCGTCCAGTTCGGCGCCGACATGCAGGAGCTGCAGGCCGACATGAACCGGCTCGACGACGTGCTCCGCTATCCGGCCGATCCGCAGTACGAGCAGACGCGCGAGAAGTGCCCGGTCGATCCGAAGATCGTGAAGCTGTCGGGCCACGTCGAGCTGCGCGACGTCACGTTCGGCTACAGCCCGCTCGAGCCGCCGCTGGTCGAAGGTTTCAACCTCGTCGTCGAACCCGGCAAGCGCGTGGCGTTCGTCGGCTCGAGCGGCAGCGGCAAGTCGACGGCAGCCAAGCTCATTTCGGGCCTCTACCAGCCGTGGAGCGGCGAGGTGCTCTTCGACGGCATCCCGCGCACCCGGCTGCCGCGCGATCTGATTGCGAACTCGCTCGCCGTCGTCGACCAGGAAGTCTTCCTCTTCGGCGGCTCGGTCTCCGAGAACGTCACGATGTGGGACTCGACGATCCCGCCGCAGCGCATCAGCCAGGCGGCGCGCGACGCGGCCATCGACGACGTGATCGAGTCGCGCGAGGGCGGGTACCAGTCGCGCGTGCAGGAGGGCGGCGGCAACTTCAGCGGCGGCCAGTGCCAGCGCCTCGAGATCACGCGCGCGCTCGTCGGAGAGCCGACCATCCTGATCCTCGACGAGGCCACGAGCGCCCTCGACCCGGCCACTGAGCAGCACATCGACGAGAGCCTGCGCCGGCGCGGCTGCACCTGCATCATCATCGCGCACCGCCTGAGCACCATCCGCGACTGCGACGAAATCATCGTGATGGAGCGCGGAAAGATCGTGCAGCGCGGCACGCACGACGAAATGAAGGACGTCGACGGTCCCTACAAGCGGTTGATCAGCCACTGAGCCATGCACGAGATGTCTTCAGCATCGGGAGCGACCGCGCAGGGCGCCACGTTCGTGCTCCGGATCCTCACGACGACCGATCCGGCCCGCAGCGGCGAGGAAATCGTCGTCGCCGGGCCGATGGTCATCGGCCGCGATCCGAACGTCGAGATTGTCATCGCCGATCCGAGCGTGTCGCGCCGCCATGCCCGGGTCGAGCCGGGGCCCGACGGGCTGAAGCTCGTCGACCTGAACAGCGGGAACGGCGTCTGGATGGACACGGCGCGCATCTCCGAGGTGGTGCTCGGCCGATCGGATCGCTTCCGCATCGGGGCCACCACCTTCGAATGTGTCGTCGTGGGCGGACCGCCCGACGGTCCGGCGGTCGAGGTGCCGGCCGGCAGCATCACGCTGCGCATCGTCGAAGGTGGCGAGTCGGAGCCTGCCGGGCGCCTCTTCACCATCGAGGGAAGCGCAACGATCGGTCGCGGCGACGACTGCCGGATCCGCCTGGCCGAGCGCGATGTCTCGAGACGCCACGCCAGAGTCGAGGCGACGGCCGCCGGCATCCGCCTGACCGATCTGGGCAGCACGGGTGGCACCTGGGTCGACGGGCGCGAAATCAGGACGGTCGAAATTCCGGCGGGCGGACGCTTCCGGCTCGGCGGGCGGGTCGTGTTCGAAGTGATGGCCGCGGACGCCGCGGTCACCGCGCCTGCGGCCGACGACGACTCGACGCGCTTCGTCGATCCGGCGGCGGTCGCTGCGGCCATGGCGGCCGCCGGTGAAGAGGCGGCGCGCCCGGCCGAAGCCCCGGCACCGCCACCGACGAGTCCGCCGGCCGCGGACGCAGCCGCCGGTGCACCCGTCGCACCGGCCGCGCCCGCGCCGGCGGCGCCGCCGGCGCCTCCATCCACCGGCACGCGGCCGATTCGCGTGGTGAAGCCCACGGGCGACGTCGGCAACGAGGACTTCAGCAATACCGTCGTCATCCCGGTCGCCGCCGTGATGGCCGAAGCCGCCAGGGCGACGGCCGCTGTCCGGTTCGAGAACGAGGGCGAGGCCCTCGAAGTGAGCGGCCATCGTCCGTTCCTGCTCGACGATCCGGACTCCGTGTACTACGTCGTCGAAGGCGGCGTGCTGATCTTCACGGTGGCGCTCGAGGACGGGCAGCCGGTGGGGACGCGCAAGCACTTCCTCGGCGTGCTGCCCGGCCAGGCGATCTTCGGGTTCGACCTGCAGCGGTACGGCGTCGGGTCGGGGTTCCTGGCCGTCGGCAAACAGGGCACCGTCGTACGCCGGATTCCGCTCACGCGCCTGCAGCAGATTGCAAACACTCCGGGACAGGGTGAAGCGGTGGCTTCGCTCGTCGACACGTGGGTCACCGGTCTCGCACGCGCGCTCACGGCTGATCAGGGTGCGCAGAACGTCGATCGCCGGCCGCTCGAGCCCGGCGTCGACGTGACGCTCGACAGCACCGTACGGGCGACGTCGCCGGGCGGCGTCGTGTGGGTCGAGATCGAGAGCGGCGGCGTCCTGTTCAACGACATGGCGACGCCGGTCTTCACGCACCGCAGCGTGCCGTTCCCGCTCACACCCGACAGCTGGATTCAGCCGGTCTCCGACGAGTTCGGTCCGCTGGCCGTGCAGCCGAAGCCGACGACGGCGCTGGCCGGCAGTCCGGCGCTCTGGCGCGGTCTCGACGCGTTCCACGCGGTGCTCTGCGAGTGCGAGTTCATTGCGAAGAAGCTGTCGACCGTCGACGAGTACCTGCGCCTGCAGGACAAGGCACACCACGCCGACGCGGCGCGCGCGGCGGCGTTCGACGCGATCGGCTCGGTGCTGAGCAGCGAAGGCAGCACCCCGCGCGAGTTCCTGGTCCAGGGCGACCACGCCGCGATTCTCGAAGCGTGCCGGCTCGTCGGCGAGGCCATGGGCATCGCGGTCCGCGAACATCCGGGCCGCAAGGAAGGGGCGTCGTTCGACCAGCAGGTGCTGGCGATTGCCGCCGCGTCGAACTTCCGGACGCGTGTCGTTGCGCTGCGCGACGACTGGATGAAGAGCGACAACGGGCCGCTGCTCGGCCAGTGGGCCGACACGAACAGCCCGGTGGCGCTGCTGCCGCGCGGCCCGCGTGCCTACGACTGCCTCGATCCGAAGACGGGCCGGCGCGAGCCGGTCACGCCGGCGCTCGCCGAGCGGCTCTCGGGATTCGCGTACACGTTCTACGCGCCGTTCCCCGAGGGCGAGCTGTCGGTCTCGAAGCTCGTGAAGTTCGGCGCGCGCGGCATCCGGAAGGATCTCGTCTGGGTCGTCTACATGGCCCTGATTGTCGGTCTGTTCGGGACGGTCACGCCGTTCATCACCGGACAGGTCTTCGACTCGGCCATCCCGCAGGCCGACAGCGCCGCGCTGATGCTGCTCGGCGTTGCCCTGCTGGCCTCGGCCGTCGCGACCTCGGCATTCAAGTTCGTTCAGGGCATCGCGACGATTCGCGTGCAGCGCAAGATGGCGGCGCCCATCCAGGCTGCGGTCTGGGATCGCATCCTGAACCTGCCGGTCAATTTCTTCCGCAGGTACTCGGCAGGCGACCTGGCCGACCGCGCCGAGGGCGTCTCGGCCATCCAGGACCTGGTGTCGGGCGCCGGGATTGCTGCCATCCTCGGCTCGATCAGCGGCCTGTTCTACGTGGTGCAGATGTTCGCGTACCACTCGAGCCTGGCGGTGCTGGCCGTCATGCTCACGCTGCTCTACGTTGGCGTGAACACCGGGGCGAACTACCTGCAGCTGCGGTTCCAGCGCATCGAGTTCCAGATGCGCGGCCGCATCACGGGCCTGGTGCTGAACCTGCTGACGGGCGTGACCAAGCTCCGCGTCAGCGGATCCGAGCAGCACGCCTTCCGCGTGTGGGCCGAGCAGTTTGCCTCGCAGCGCCGCATCTCGTTCAAGGTCGGCAACATCCGCAACGCGGCACAGGTCTTCTCGGCTGTCTTCCCGGTCCTCTCCTCGATCGCGATCTTCTACACGCTGCTGTCGATCCAGCAGAGCGGCGACGGCGGCGACGCCGGGCTGACGACCGGCGAGTTCATCGCCTTCAACGCGGCCTACGGCCTGTTCCTGGCGGCGATGCAGGCGCTCGGCGACGCGTCGCTGAACCTGCTGCGCGTCGTCCCGATTTACGAGCGGTTCAAGCCGATTCTCGAGGCGAAGCCCGAGGTCGACTCGACCAAGGCGTTCCCGGGCGAGCTGAAGGGCGCCATCGAGCTGTCGCGCGTCTCGTTCCGCTACGACCCGGACGGGCCGTGGATCCTCCGCGACGTGTCGCTGAAGATCAACCCGGGCGAGTTCGTCGCGTTCGTCGGGTCGTCGGGAGGCGGAAAGTCGACGCTCATGCGCCTGATGCTCGGCTTCGAGACGCCGACGACCGGCACGGTGCTCTACGACGGCCAGGACCTGTCGTCGCTCGACATCCGCATGGTGCGGCAGCAGCTGGGCGTCGTGCTCCAGGCGAGCCGGGTGATGCCGACCGAGATCTACCGGAACATCGTCGGCGTCAGCTCGCGGACGCTCGAAGAGGCATGGGAGGCAGCCGAAAAGGCCGGCCTGGCCGAGGATATCCGCGCGATGCCGATGGGCATGCACACCTACGTGTCGGAGGGCGGCGGTACGCTCTCGGGCGGCCAGCGGCAGCGGCTGATGATCGCGCGCGCGATCGTGAACAAGCCGAAGATCATCTTCCTCGACGAGGCGACGAGCGCCCTCGACAATCGCGCGCAGGCGATCGTCACCGAGAGCATGGACAGGATGGACGCGACCCGGATCGTGATCGCGCACCGGCTGAGCACGATCGTGAACGCCGATCGCATCTACTATCTGCACGGCGGCCAGATTGCCGAATCGGGCACCTACGAGGAGCTCATGCAGAAGGACGGCCTGTTCGCCCAGCTCGCGCGCCGGCAGATGGCGTGAGCCCAGGTATGGACGCTGCCAGCAGACGGGAGCGACGACTCGCTGTCCTCGAGTCGCTCGGCATCCGCGGCGCGGTCGCCGACGAGATTGTTGCCTCGGACCCGCTGCCGTACACGCGCCCGGCGACGGCACCCGCGCTCGACCTGCCGCTGCCGGACGAACCGCTCGCCGCCTGCTGGGCGCAGTGGGCAGACGACGCGCGGCACGACGGCGTGTTCGAAACGCTGCGGCGTCATCTCGTTCAGCTGCGCTTTCCCGTACAGGCCGGCATCAGCGAGACCGACGCGTACCGCGCGGCGACGCGTCGCGGCCGGTTCGAGGAAGCCGACGCGTTCGCTCCCGGCCTCGAGCTCGCACGGCCCGACGCGCTCGAGCTCGATATCGTCGAGACGATGGGTGGGCGGCTTCCCGTGATCGTCGCCGGCGACCGCCGCGATTTCGTCGCGCTGGTCCAGGCACTGACCGCACGCAACGAGCCCGAGCCGGTGCCCGACTCGATGGGCGCCTGTTTCGTGAAAGGCCTGAACAACTGGAGCCGCGTCGCACTCTACCGTGATGCCTGGACGAAGCAGACCGGCAGAACCGACGCCGCCGCCTGGGCGGAAGAGTTCTCGCGCCTCGTCCCGCAGCGTGAGCTGTATCAGGACCGGCTGATCATTCTCAGCCGCGGTTCGTACAGCGCGGTTCCAGCCGCGACGCTCGGGCTCGACGACGACGAGTGGCTCGCCCGATCAATCGCGATCAGGCGTGAGCACGAGCTGACGCACTATTTCACCTATCGTGTCTTCGGCACGATGCGCAGCCACGTCGTCGACGAGCTGATCGCCGACCTCATCGGCCTGCTGCGGGGATCGGGCGAGTACCGTGCGGCCGTCGCGCTCCGCTTTCTGGGCCTCGAAGAGCATCCGCACTATCGCACCGGCGGAAGGCTCGAGAATTACCGCGGCGATCTGTCGGACGCCGCGTTCGCGGCCATTCGGGACCTCGTCGTCCGTGCGGCGCAGAATCTGGAGCGGCTCGCGCTCGAGCGCAGGGCGGCAGAAGCGGAACTGCACAGCCTTGCCGCGCTCACGCTCGCCCTCGCGGCTCTGTCGGTGGAGGAGCTGGCCTCCGATCAGATGCCGGACTTCGTCCGGGAGGCGGTGTGACCCGTCGCATGCCGGTACCGCGCGCCGGGCACCACCGCATCTCGGCTCCGGCCAGCTACGCCGGCCTGAAGGACCTGTTCGACGGCTTCCATGCCTTCGCCGACCAGCATGAGCTGCCCGACGCGATCCGACACGACGTCTACCTGGCCATCGAGGAGCTTGTCAGCAACGTCATCCGGCACGGTCGGCGGCCGGGCGCACGGCCGCGCGTGACCATCGCGCTCCGGCTCGCCAGCGACGCGCTGCACGTCACCGTCGCCGACGACGCGGAAGCATTCGATCCACTCGACGTGCAGCCCCCCGACGTAACCACGTCGGTGCTCGAGCGCGATGTCGGCGGCCTGGGCATTCACCTCGTGCGTGCCCTGATGCACGACGTGCGCTACCGCCGGCAGGCAGGACGGAATCACGTCAGGCTCACCAGGAAGCTCGGCTGATGCCGGTGCGCCCACGCGTCACGCGTCGCGGCGCAGGCCAACGACCGTGATGTCGTCACTCTGCGCCGCACCACCGACGAACCGCTCGATCGCCCGGCCGAGGGCCTGCACGATGCCGTCGACACTGTCGGCCGCCGCCGATCGGATCGCCTCGGCGGCCCGCTCTTCCCCGAACAGCCGCTGCTGCGCGTCGAGCGCCTCGATGACGCCGTCCGTGCAGAGCACGAGCGCGTCGCCCGCCCCGAGCTCGACGCGGATGCCCGGGTAGACGGCGCCGGGATCAAGGCCGATGGGCACCGTTCCGGCAGCCGGCGCCTGTTCCGTCCGCCCATCGGCCCGGCGGACGTACGGCGGCGGATGACCGGCGCTCGCCACTTCGACGACGCCGGTCGAGGGTTCGAGGACAGCGACGGCGACCGTGGCGAACATGCCCTCGCGACTGCGTCCCGCGAGGACGCCATTCGTTCGCGCGAGAATCGCTCCGGGATCCGACTGTCCCTGCGCCTGGTAGCGGAGGTGCGTCGTCAGCGTGGATGCATACAGCGCGGCCGACACGCCCTTTCCTGACACGTCGCCGACAACGAGCGCCAGGCGACGCCGATCGAGCTCGATCAGATCGTAGAAGTCGCCGCTCACCTCGAGCGCCGGCCGGTAGTCGACTGCGACCGCGTAGCCGGGAATGACCAGCCGCCGCTCCGGCAGGAACTGCTCCTGGATGCGACGTGCCAGCGCGATGTCGTGCTCGAGCAGCTCGCGCGCGACGAGCGCCGCGTGCAGCCGGGCGTAGCCGAGCGCCATGCCGAGCTGCGAGGCCAGGCTCAGCACCAGCGCAACATCGGGTTCCCGGAAGGGCATTCCGGCCGACGCCGTGTCGACCTGGACGACGCCGTAGATTTCGCCCTGGAACATCATCGGCGCGCAGATCGCGGCGCGGATGCCCAGCGCGACGATCGACTCGCTCTCGGCATATCGCGTGTCGGCCATCGTATCGATGGCCAGCACCGCCTCGCGCCGGCTCATCACGTCGTCGAGCAGCCTGCGGCTCACGACGATGTCGGTTTCCGGCCGCCCCGTCCGCGTACGGGCCGCCCGCGGCACCAGCCCCCCGTCGCCGTTCGTGAGCACCACGGCCCGGTCGGCGCGCGGAACGAGCGTCAGCAGCTCCTCGGCAATGAACGCGACGAGCGCCGGCTCGTCGAACACCAGGTCGCCGATGCGTGCGATGTCGTCCAGCAGCCGCAGCCGGGCGGCTTCGTCGGCGGTGCTGTGGGCTTCCCGGCCCGACATGCTGATGAGCACGGCCGGCTCCGGGCCTTCCACGTACTGCACTGCGGGCTGCTCACCCGTGCCGCCGCGCTCGCTGAAGAAGACAAGGACACCGGCAATGCCGATGATGTCGCCGTCGTGAATCGTCACGGCTCCCGACACGCGTCTGCCGTTCAGCGTCGTCCCGTTGGCGCTGCCGAGATCCTCGAGAACCCAGCCGTCCGCTGCACGGCCGATGCGTGCGTGGCGCCGCGACACACCCGGATCGTCGAGCGACACGTCGGCCGTCGCGCCACGGCCGATGACCACGGCGCGATCGAGCTGGAACGTGCGGCCCGAGAGAAGACCGCTGCGGATCGTGATGCTGGGCATGTGTCAGCCGGGAGGGAGGCGAGGCTGCGGGTCGCCCTGAGGTGAAATCAGGCCGGCGGATCGCCGCTCCACCGGGCGAGCGTTCCGGCGACCGCCTTCGCCAGAGGCGACAGCTCGCCGCCGGCCGCCGGCAGGTCGCGGATGACGAGGTCGCGGCTCACCAGATCGAGTACGACGCTCGCAATCTTCGACGGGCGCGGACGCTCATCAGGCCGTGCCTGATCGACCGGCCTGGCCAGCAGCGCGAGCGCCTCTGCCTCGTTCGCCGCCACGCGGAACTGCTGCAGCAGCCCGCCGATCTCGAACACGGTGCGGACGCGGTCGTTCATGCCGAACAGCGCGAGGCCGCCCGTGCCGCGCAGCCGGTGCACCATCATCACGAGCACGCGGATGCCCGCGCTCGTAATGAGATCGACGCGCGAGAAGTCGATTGCGAAGGAACGCGTGCCGTCGGCGAACGCTCTGACCAGCGTCGATTCGAACGCCACAGCCGTCCGCGTGTCGATGACACCGGACGGCATGACGACGGCGACGCCGTCCTTGACGGTCGATTCCACCTGCACGGGTTCAGGCCTTCGCCGTGCGCGTCTGGGCGCCGTCGGGCCGCGTCTTCTGCGGCCACGGACTGCGGAACGTCAGGGTGGAATCGCCAATCACGATCTGCTCGCCGTCCTTGAGCGTATGCTCGCCCACCCGCTCCCCATTGACGAAGACGCCGTTCTGCGACCCGAGGTCCTGAATGACGAAGCCGCTCGCGGCCGCCATGATTACGGCGTGGCGCCGCGAAACGCCAGGCCGCGCAATCTGCAGGTGATTGTCGTCCGACCGGCCCAGGTAGTTCACCGCCGCAAGCCGGTACTCCTGCACCGATCCATCCATCTCGATCAGCAGCGCCGCCGACGGCAGCAGGAACGTGTGCTCCTCCGCGCCGGCCGCGGCCTGTGGAGCCGGCGCGGCTGCGTGCAGGACCGTGGCGTCGACCTCGTCGGCCGGCGGCATGGGCGCAATGACGGTTGCGTCGGCGGGAATCTCCGACGCATCGACGAGCACGGTTGCATCGGCCGTCTCGGGCGCCGGCACAGCGGTGCCGGCAGCGTTCACCGCATCGGTCGGTTCAGGCACGGGCTGCCCGATGATGGTGGCGTCGACCGGCTCCATCGCGCCGGTCGAGTCGTCCCCCGACGCAGAAGCAGCTGCCGGCGGCGCCGCAGGCTCAGCCGTGCCGGCCGGCGCCTCGAGCTCGGCCTCACTGCCGAAGGCCTCGACGAACCGTTCCTTGAGACCGTTGATGGCCGCCAGCTCCTCGTCACATCGCGCAAGGACCGCCGCGGGTTCCTTCATCCTCTCGGCAAGCTCGTTCTCGTCGAGTTCTCCGACCGCGTGCCTGAACTCGAGCTCCGCCTTCGCGATCCCAGCCGCGTGCTGTTCCTTCGACACGCGATCGATCAGCACGCGCAGCCTGGCGTACTCCTGCCGGCCGCGCGCCTTGAGCGGCCGTGCCTTGGCCTCGACCGCGGCCAGCCGGCTCGCGTAGTCGCCGACGACGCGCTGCCAGACGAGCGGGTCGACGGCGTCCTTCATCGCCGTCGCGCGCTCGCGGAACTCGCGGATGCGCAGCTCCTCGCGGTGCGTCTCGAGCAGCGCGTCGAGCACCGATGTATCGATGGCCGCGAGCGCTTCGGCGACGCTTCCATCGGCCGCCGCTGCGCCTGCGGGTGGCTTGACGTTGGACGACTTCATATGAGCTCCGCGGCGGGTCCGCTCCGGAGCGGCCGGAGCGTTCGACCGCGCAGTGTGCTGCGCGAGGCCCGTACGTTAGCAGGAAGCCCCACGCCCCGCAAACCTCCCGGTCGCATCCGACGCGCAGCTGGGCGCACTGGCGTGCAGCGCCGCGCGTCCTCAGTTCCCCACGCGCGAGCGCCAGTACGCCTGCACGCGCCCGGCGGCGTCGGTCGACATCGCCTGCGCCTCCTGCGGCAGCTTCTGCTGCGCATATGCCGCATCGAACGTGAGCGTCGTCGGCGCTGGCATCGGCACGAGATCTCCGTCGGCCGTCTCGCCCGTGAACTCGACCGAATAGGTGCGAATGACGAACGTCGATCCGAACAGCTGCTCAGAGCTCTCGTCGACGACGCTGACGTTCGCGGTCACGCGAACGTCAGCGCTCGCGTTGGCCGCGACGGGCCGCAGCGAGTGCCGCCCCAGCGCGTCAGCCATCGCGGCGCGCAGCGCGCTGCACACCTGCGGCGCGCCCTCGCAGCCGAACGCCACGGCGGGCACCGCCGCCAGTGCGGCGGCGGGCGGGGCCGCGCCCCCCGCCCCACGGGCGATGGCGACCCGGGGCCCGCGCGGGCGGTCCCCCGG
>QGVF01000073.1 GCA_003242705.1 Acidobacteriota bacterium | reverse complement strand
CCTCGAAAAACTTTCGCAGTTGCGCTTGGCTGCGACATCCGCCATGCGTCGCGGCTTTCTACGCGGATGGCCTTGATCTCGGCAATCCGGCGGCGGCAACGCCGATCGGTGCAGGTTGCAAAATCTGCGAACGCCCGGCCTGTCCACAGCGTGCATTTCCACCGATCGGCCAGCCCCTGAATGCCGATCAGAACCGCAGTGTTTTTGCTCCTTATGCAGCCATGGGGTAACTGCTTCTGGAATTAACGGGTCATGCAGGCACCACCCATTGACATCGGCAGTGCGTAGAATACTAAGTATAGTGGTCACGGTCTCTCGAATCAGATGATCGAGAGTTAAGAGGGAATCCGGTGCGCCAAATAAAGGCAAAGCCGGAGCTGCCCCCGCAACTGTAGGCGGCGAGCCTTCATCCCAATTGCGCCACTGAAGCTGTTCGGCTTCGGGAAGGCAGGATGAAGGCGACGACCCGCGAGCCAGGAGACCTGCCGTGACAGCATGAAACGTCCTCGGGCGGGGTGTCCCGGTGGTCGCTGTCGTCTTGCCGGCCCCCCAGCCGGACTACGCACGCGCCCACTCGGCCTTTGCCCCTAAAACACAAGGGGTCTCAAGCCGATGTCCTTAATCGCCAAAGCCGCATTGCAGGTCGAACCAGATGAGCCGCCGACCGCGCACCGACCATCGCGGCCAGCTACCGAACCAGTCTATCAGGTGATCCGTCGCAACGGCACCGTCACACCGTTCGACGCCTCGAAGATCGCCGTCGCGCTCACCAAGGCATTCCTCGCCGTTGAGGGAAACAGCGCCGCCGCCTCGCGCCGCGTCCACGACATCGTAGAGGAGCTTACCGAGCAGATCGTCGCCGGCCTGACCAGGCGAGACGATGGCGGGCGGACTTTCCACATCGAAGACATCCAGGATCAGGTCGAACTGGCGCTGATGCGCGGCGAACATCACAAGGTTGCCCGCGCCTATGTGCTTTATCGCGAGGAGCGTGCGCGTGAACGCCTGGCTGAGAGGCGGGGCACAGCGGAAGACACAGCGCCGGCGCTGCACGTCAGGGCCGAGGATGGCAAGCTCATCGCGCTGGATGAAGGTCGTCTGGCCGCAATCGTCGAGGAAGCCTGCGCTGGCCTTGAGGGGGTTTCGTCGGAGCCCATTCTCGCCGAGGCGCGCCGCAATCTCTACAACGGCATCACGCTCGAAGAACTGTCGCTTGCGCCAATTCTCGCCGCCCGCACGCTGGTCGAACAGGAGCCGAATTACGCATTCGTTTCGGCCCGCCTGCTGCTTGATCGGCTGCGGCGCGAGGCGCTGACCTTCGTTTCCGGCCGTCCGGAGCAGGCGACCCAGTCAGAGATGGCGACGCGCTATGCGAGCTATTTTCCGGATTTTGTCAAAGCCGGTATCGAGGCCGAACTGATCGACCCGGAACTCGGCCGCTTCGACCTGGCCCGGCTCGGCGCGGCGCTGAAGCCCGAGCGCGACCTGAACTTCCAGTATCTCGGTCTCCAGACCCTCTACGATCGCTATTTCCTCCACACGAAGGGAAAGCGCTTCGAACTGCCGCAGGCCTTCTTCATGCGCGTGGCGATGGGTCTGGCGCTCCGCGAGATCGACAGAGAGGCGCGCGCCATCGAATTCTATGAGTTGTTGTCCTCCTTCGATTTCATGGCATCCACCCCGACGCTATTCAATTCAGGCACGACGCGGCCGCAGCTTTCGTCCTGCTTTCTCACGACGATCGGCGACGACCTTGACGCCATCTTCAAGGGAATCAGGGACAATGCGCTGCTCGCCAAATACTCCGGCGGATTGGGCAACGACTGGACGCCGGTGCGCGGCCTCGGCGCGCATATCAAGGGCACCAACGGCGAAAGCCAGGGCGTTGTCCCGTTTCTGAAGGTAGCCAACGACACCGCCATCGCCGTCAACCAGGGTGGCAAGCGCAAGGGCGCAGTTTGCGCATATCTGGAGACGTGGCACATCGACATCGAAGAGTTCCTGGACCTGCGCAAGAACACCGGTGACGACCGCCGTCGCACCCACGACATGAACACGGCCAACTGGGTGCCCGATCTGTTCATGGAGCGTGTCGAGGCGGACGCTCAATGGACGCTGTTCTCGCCCGACGAGGTGCCGGATCTGCACGAACTTTACGGCCCCGCCTTCCGCAACGCCTATGAGGCCTATGAGGCCAAGGCGGGGCGGGGCGAGATCAAGGTGTTCCGCAAGGTTCGGGCGGTCGAGCTCTGGCGGAAGATGCTGACCATGCTGTTCGAGACCGGGCATCCATGGATCACCTTCAAGGATCCGTGCAACATCCGGTCGCCGCAGCAGCACACGGGCGTGGTGCATTCGTCAAACCTCTGCACCGAGATCACCCTCAATACCTCGCGGGACGAGGTGGCGGTCTGCAACCTCGGCTCGATCAATCTTGTCAACCACATCGCCGGGGACGGGCTCGACATGGAGCGGCTTGGGCGGACGGTGAAGACCGCCATGCGCATGCTCGACAATGTTGTCGACATCAATTTCTACACGATCCCCGAGGCGCGGCGCTCGAACCTGAAGCACCGTCCGGTGGGTCTCGGGCTAATGGGCTTCCAGGATGCGCTGCAGAAGCTGCGGATCCCCTACGCGTCGGATGCCGCCGTAGAGTTTGCCGATCGGTCAATGGAGGCGATCAGTTATTATGCCATATCGGCCTCGGCTGACCTTGCGGCGGAGCGCGGGCGGTATTCAAGTTTCGAGGGCTCGCTGTGGTCGAAGGGCATCCTGCCGGTCGACTCGATCCGGCTGCTGAAGGAAGCACGGCCCGGCGTCGAGATGGACGAGTCATCGACCCTCGACTGGGAATCCCTGCGCGAACGGGTGAAGACGGTCGGCATGCGGAATTCCAACACGATGGCGATCGCGCCGACGGCGACCATTTCCAACATCTGCGGCGTGTCGCAGTCCATCGAGCCCGCCTACCAGAACCTGTTCGTCAAGTCGAACATGTCGGGCGACTTCACCGTTGTGAACGCGCAGCTCGTCCGCGACCTCAAGGAGCGCGGCCTGTGGGACGAGGTGATGGTATCCGACCTCAAATATTTCGATGGATCCGTGGGCGAGATCGACCGCATCCCGGACGATCTGAAGGCGCTCTATGCCACAGCCTTCGAGATCGACGCCAAGTGGCTGATCGAGGCTGCCTCGCGCCGTCAGAAATGGATCGACCAGGCGCAGTCGCTCAACCTCTACATCGCCAATCCGAGCGGCAAGAAACTCGACGAGCTTTACCGCCTGGCGTGGCGCAAGGGCTTGAAGACTACCTATTACCTGCGCTCGCGTTCGGCGACCCATGTCGAGAAATCGACGCTGAAGGTTACCGACGGCAAGCTTAACGCCGTCTCCGCGACGGTCGTTGCGGTGCCTGCCACAGGACCGGTCGCGATCGCCACGAACTCCGCTTGGAGAAAGGCCTGCGCCATCGACGATCCCGAATGCGAAGCCTGCCAGTGAACAACCGGGAAAAAAGAAAGGAGAAAATCATGCTCGACTGGTCTGAGCCGAAAACCAATCCCTTAATCGCGGTTTCTTCCGAGCCCGCTGCGGTTCCTGTCGCCGATGCGACAGGCCTTGGCGAGATCGAGCGCGGCGCGGCACGCGTGTCGGTTGATGACAAACGCATGATCAATGCGCGCGCCGATGTTAACCAGCTGCTGCCGCTCAAATATCGCTGGGCATGGGAAAAGTACCTTGCCGGCTGCAACAACCATTGGATGCCAAGCGAAGTGTCGATGCAGGCAGATATCGCGCTGTGGAAGTCGAAAGACGGGCTCACCGAAGATGAGCGGCGAATGATCAAGCGCAATCTCGGCTTCTTCGCCGCTTCAGAGAGTCTCGTCGCCAACAACATCGTGCTGGCGATCTACCGCCACCTCACCAATCCGGAATGCCGGCAGTACCTCTTGCGGCAGGCCTTCGAGGAGGCGGTGCATACCCATACCTTCCAGTACATTGTGGAAAGCCTTGGTCTTGATGAGGGTGAGTTGTTCAATATGTACCGGGAGGTGCCGTCGATCACCGACAAGGCAGCCTGGGCGCTTGAACACACGCAGAGCCTCGACGATCCGTCGTTCACCACCGGCACGCCGGAGGCCGATCAGGCCTTTTTGCGTGATCTCGTCGCCTTCTACGTCGTGTTCGAGGGGATGTGGTTCTACACGGGCTTCGCGCAGATCCTCTCGCTCGGGCGACGCAACAAGATGGTCGGCATCGCCGAGCAGTACCAGTACATCCTGCGCGACGAATCCATCCATCTGAACTTCGGCATCGACGTGATCAACCAGATCAAGATCGAGAATCCGCATCTCTGGACTAAGACCTTCCAGGACGAGGTGCGGGGTATGCTGAAAGACGCCGCCGAACTGGAGGCCGCCTATGGCCGCGATACCATGCCGCGCGGCTTCCTAGGCCTCAATGCGTCGCTGTGCGAGCAGTACATGCACTTCATCGCCAATCGCCGCTGCGCTCAGCTCGGCCTCAATCCGGTTTTCGCCGAGGCCGAGAACCCATTCCCCTGGATGAGCGAAACGATGGACCTCAAGAAGGAGAAGAACTTCTTCGAAACCCGCGTCATCGAGTATCAGAATGGCGGTGCGCTGAGCTGGGATTGAGCGGTCGTAGGAAAGTGTCCACTACAGCGGATCGTCCGTCCCATCGAGGCAACCGTGGAAGCACTCTGTCTGCTCGGTGAATAGGTTCGAGCATTTCGCTTCATGTGGCAGCGGCTCCGCCGATTGGGGTGCCGCCAGCGCATAGGTGCGAATGCGGCACGCTACAGGCCACCGATCCGCCCACACGGCCCGCGAGCGGCTTCGGCTGGGAAATGGTGGCTATCGCCGCGATCACCTGCGCGCCTTGGCCCAGCGTGTCGAGGTTGCCGACCAGGAAGTTCGCATTATGGGATCGAAGTCGGAACTGCTGCGAACGCTGGTGGCCGCTTCGAGCGGAAAAACGGCGGCGTTCGGCGTTCATAGTTCTGTACTGAAATGGCGCGCCCTGCACGATTCGAACGTGCGACCTCCTGGTTCGTAGCCAGACGCTCTATCCAGCTGAGCTAAGGGCGCGCACAAATAGGAGATTATACACGCAACCTGCCGGGTTCGGCATAATCAATTTCATGTCCGTCGAAGATCTCGAGCGGCCCGTCCGGGCGGCCGTCGGCTGCGCGGTCCTCACCATCAGCGACACCCGGACCCCCGACACCGACGGCAGTGGATCGCTCGCCCGCGAACTGCTCGCGGCAGCGGGACATTCCATTATCGACCACGGGCTGGTCCCCGACGAACCGGCGGACATCGCGTCCATCGTCGCCGACTGGGCGGCCCGTCCCGGCATCGACATCATCATCACGACCGGCGGCACCGGCATCGCCAGACGCGACTCGTCGGTCGATGCGCTGCGCGCTCTGTTCCGGACCGAGCTGCCCGGATTTGGCGAACTGTTCCGCCGTCTCAGCTTCGACGAGATCGGCCCGGCGGCGATGCTCTCGCGCGCAACCGCCGGCATCATCGATCGCTCGGTGGTGTTCGTCCTGCCGGGCTCGACGCACGCCGTCCGTCTCGCCATCACGCAGCTGATCCTGCCGCAGATCGGCCACATCGCGCGGGAGCTCGCGAAGTGACCCGCCCCACGGAAGCGATGCGCCCGGCTCTGTTCCGCGAGCTGCTCCCGTTCGACGAAGCGTTGAACCGCACGATTGCGGCCGCCCGTCCCGTGGCGCGGACGACGGTCGTTCCCGTCACCGACGCTCCGGGTCGCGTCGCCGCCGTCGACGTCATTTCACCGCTCGACGTCCCGCCTTTCGATCGCGCAGCGATGGACGGCTACGCCGTCAGGGCCGCCGACACGACCGGAGCCACGGCAGATCACCCCGTCGTGCTCGAGTGCATCGCCCGCACGTTCACGGGCGAAGGACCGGCACGCCGCCTCGAAGCCGGCGAATGCGTGGAGGTGGCCACGGGAGCGCCGATCCCGGCCGGGGCCGACGCGGTGGTGATGGTCGAGCGCACGTCGCGCGCGCCCGACGGCCGGGTGCTCGTGCACGAGACAGCGCGCGAGGGACAGCACATCGGACGCCGCGGCACCGACATCGAACGCGGCCACGTCGTGATCCGGACCGGTGACTTCATCACCGCCGCGCGTGCCGGCGCCATTGCCGCGACGGGTCGGGTCGACATCGACGTTTACGACCGTCCCCGCGTCGCCATCCTCACAACCGGCAACGAAGTCGTCCCGCCGGGACAGCCGCTCGCCGCCGGCCAGGTCTACGACATCAACCGCATCACCCTCGCGGCCATCGTTCGACAGCACGGCGGGACAGCCGACATCCTCCCGATCATCGACGACGACGTGGACGCAATTGTCGAGGCGCTCAGGCGTGCGGCAGCGACAGCCGACCTCGTCGTCACCTCGGGTGGCAGCTCCGTCGGTGGTCGCGACCTGCTGCTCGACGCACTCGACCGCTGCGGCCGAATCGTCTATCACGGGATCGCGGTCAAGCCCGGCAAGCCGACGCTGTTCGGCTTCATTGGCGAAACGCCACTCCTCGGCCTGCCGGGCAACCCCGCGTCGTGCCTGTCGAACGCCGTCCTGCTGCTCGTGCCGCTCCTTCGGCAGACAGCGCGACTGCCGGTCTGGCGTCCGCTGCGGCGCCGGCTGCCCCTCGCGCGTTCAATCAGACGGCTCGCCGATCGCCATCAGTTCTACACGGTGCGCATTGCGGGCGATCTCGCGGAACCGGCCTTCAAGTCGTCGGGTGACATCACCAGCATGGCGACCGCCGACGGCTTCATCGAAGTCGCGGCCGGTGCCGGCGAGCTGTCCGCGGGCGAATCGGTCGACGTGATGCTGTTCTGAACCGGGTGAGACGGCCGGAGGCGGGAACAGGCGGCCGTACGCACGTCGCGGGTGCGCAGGCCGTTCCGCCCGCGCACCCGCAGAGTCTTCGCGAACGTCGCGCGGCTACTTCTTCAGGCGCGCGTTCACCGCGTCCCAGTTGACGACGTTCCACCAGGCCGACAGATAGTCGGCGCGCCGGTTCTGGTACTTGAGATAGTAGGCGTGCTCCCAGACGTCGACCCCGAGGATCGGCTTCTTGCCCTCCATCAGCGGGTTGTCCTGATTGGGCGTGCTCTCGACGACGAGCGTGCCGTTCGCGTCGACGAGCCAGGCCCAGCCGCTGCCGAAGCGGCCCATGCCCGCCTTGTTGAGCTCGTCCTTGAACCTGTCGAAGCTGCCGAACGCGGCGTTGATTGCCTCGGCGATCTGGCCGGTGGGCGCACCGCCCTTACCCGGTCCCATGATCTCCCAGAACATCGTGTGGTTGACGTGCCCACCGCCGTTGTTGCGCACCGCGGTGCGGATGTCCTCGGGAATCGACGCCAGGTCGCTGATCAGTTCCTCCGCGCTCTTCTTCTGAAGGTCGGGATACTTCTCGAGCGCGGCGTTCAGATTGGCGACGTACGCCGCGTGATGCTTTCCGTGGTGGATCTGCATCGTCTGGGCGTCGATGTGCGGCTCGAGCGCCGCGAAATCGTAAGGCAGAGCAGGCAGCTGATGTGGCATGAGTGACTCCTCGCAGACAGGAAGGTGAACCCGGGACGGATGACGCGGCGGCCTGCGACAGCCGGCCTCCACCCGCCACTGTTACACGCGCCTCAGGGGAGCTGAAGCATTCTATCGAGCGCGACCTTCGCCCACGTGCGGGTCGGCTCGGGAACGACGATCTCGTTGTGGACCTGGCCGGCCACCAGCCCTTCCAGCACCCAGAGCAGGTGGTTCGGCGACACGCGGAACATCGTCGAGCACAGGCAGCCCATCGCGTCGAGCGTCACGATGGTGCGCGTCGGCGCCAGCTCGTTGGCGAGCCGGTTCACCAGGTGGATCTCCGTGCCGACGGCCCAGACCGAACCTTCGGGACTGTTCCGCACGGTGCGGATGATGTACTCGGTCGAGCCCGAGTCGTCGGCCGCCTGTACGACTTCGTGCGTGCACTCGGGGTGCACGATCACGCGGCCGTTCGGATGCTGCTGCCGGAACCGCTCGATCTGCTGGACGGTGAAGCGCGTATGCACGCTGCAGTGCCCCTTCCAGAGGATGAGCTTCGCCGCGCGCAGCTGGTCGGCGCTCAGGCCGCCGTACGGCAGCTCCGGATCCCAGACGACCATGCGGTCGAGCGGCACGCCCATCCTGAAAGCCGTGTTCCGGCCCAGGTGCTGGTCGGGCAGCATGAGCAGCCTGTCGGCGCGCTCCCACGCCCACGCCATCACCCGGTGCGCGTTGCTCGAGGTGCAGACAATGCCGCCGTGCTCGCCGCAGAACGCTTTGATCGCCGCCGTCGAATTGATGTAGGTGACCGGCACGACGTCGGTCACGCCGAGCGTCCGCATTTCCTCCCAGGCCACTTCGAGCTGATCGATGGCGGCCATGTCGGCCATCGAGCAGCCGGCGGCCAGGTCGGGAAGGATGACGCGCTGGTGCGGCGCGGTCAGCACGTCGGCGCTTTCGGCCATGAAGTGGACGCCGCAGAAGATCACGGTCTCGGCCGAGGCCTGGCTCGCGGCGAACTGGGCCAGCTTGAGCGAGTCACCCGTCGCATCGGCCCAGGCGATCACTTCGTCGCGCTGATAGTGGTGACCGAGGATCACGACGCGACTGCCCAGCGTCCTGCGGGCCGCGCCGATGCGCGACGCCATTTCCCGGTCGGAAAGCCGGAGGTACTCCTCTGGGAGCGGCTGCCGCTCGTGCAGGGCGCTCTTCTCGTACTGGGTCAGTACCTGGATGTCCATCGGCTCTCCACGTGACATCCGCCGGAAGGAACTCTCCCGTCGGGCGCCCCGGCGACACCGGTTCGGCCCCCGGCGCCGCGCAGGCGGGCTGACGTTTCAGTGTATCAGGGAGGGGGCCCCGGGTTCGACCACGGCATCGGTGCGGCGCTCGAGCACGCGGTAGAACGTGTCGCGCTCGACCGGCTCGCGTCCCGCCGCGCGAATGAGCCGACGGATGTCGGCCACCGACAGCGCCTCGGGGGTGCGTGAGCCCGCCATGTGATAGATGCGCTCCTCCTGCACCGTCCCGTCGAGATCGTTGGCGCCGTACCACTGCGCAATCTGTGCGATTTCGATCCCCGCGGCCACCCAGAACGCCTTGATGTGCGGCACGTTGTCGAGCAGCAGCCGCGACACGGCGTGCACGCGGAGCGTGTCGCTCGCCGTCGGCGGCGGCAGCTTGCGCATGCGGTTGTTGTCGGGGTGAAACGCCAGCGGGATGAAGGCCTGGAACCCGCCCGTCTCGTCCTGCAGTGCACGGATCCGCATGAGGTGATCGACGCGCTCGGCCGCCGTCTCGATGTGGCCGTAGAGCATCGTGACGTTCGTGCGCAGGCCGAGCCTGTGCGCCAGCCGGTGGATCGACAGGTACCGGTCGGCGTCGGCCTTGTCGTGCGCGATGCGCCGACGGACGCGCTCGGCGAAGATTTCGGCGCCGCCACCGGGCAGCGAGTCGAGACCGGCCGCGATCAGCTCACGCAGCACCTGCTCGTCGGTCATGCCGTACGTGTCGGCAAAGAATGCGATCTCGACGGCCGTGTAGCACTTCAGGTGCACGTCCGGCCTGATGGCCTTCAGGCCGCGGATCAGATCCGTGTAGTAGCTGAACGGCAGGTCCGGATGCAGGCCGTTGACCACGTGGACTTCGGTCAGCGGCTGACCGGCCCGTGCGCGGAGCTTGGCGAACACCTGATCGAGCGAGAGCGTGTAGGCCTGCGGATCGCCCGGGCGCAGCCGGGCGAACGAACAGAAGAGACAGCTTGCCTCGCAGACGTTCGTCGCCTCGAGCCGCAGGTTGACGTTGTAGTAGGTCTTCGCGCCGTGGCGGCGCTCCCGCTCGCGGTTGGCCAGCCACCCGACCGCGTGCAGATCAGGACTCTCGAAGAGCCGGACGCCATCGTCGAAGGTCAGCCGCTCGCCGGCCGCGAGCCTGCGGGCGATGTCGTCGAGGCCGGCGGCGCGCAGACGCGTTTCCTGCATGGCGCGCTCAGGCGACTCCCATCAGCTGCAGCCGTACCGTCCGCGCGCGCGGACCATCGAGCTCGACGAGCAGCACGCGCTGCCACTGGCCGAGCACGATGTCGCCACCGCTCACCTGAAGCGTCACCGACGGACCGAGCAGCAGCGCGCGCAGGTGGGCGTCGGCGTTGCAGCGATCGCAGTCGGAATGCTCGGGATCGTTGTGGAGCCACTCGGCGTCGCGGTCGACGACCAGGTCGAGGAACCGGCGGATGTCGGCGTGCAGCGCACTCTGCGCCTCGTTGACGAGCACAGAGCACGTCGTGTGCAGCGACTGCAGGCTGAGCAGTCCGTCGGTCACGCCGAGCCGGCGCACCACGTCGCGCACGCGGTCCGTGATGTCGAGGATCTCGAACCTCGCGTCGGTCTCGACGGTGAGCGTATCGGAAACGACCTGGAACGCGCCGGCGGCCGCAGACGCTTCGGGCCGCGGCGCGCGCGCAGTGACCGTGGACTGCCGACTCATGCGAAGGACCTCGCCAAAGTGCTCAATTTTCACATGGTATACTCTGGCGCGACAACCGACGCTCGCCCGGTGGCCATCGGGAAGTGGGTGCAAGTCCCACACGGTGACGCCACTGTAAGCGGGGAGCCGGCGTTCAGCGTGCCGTCCGTGCGGCGGCACCGCCACTGTGGCCCGATGCCTGCGCGTTCGATGCAGGCGCCATGGGAAGGCGAGAGCGCCCGGTGACGATCCGCAAGTCAGGATACCTGGCCGCCCGGGCTCGTCCTTTCGTCGTCCCGCCGCTGCGCACACGGCGCCGCGGCGGACGGCAATCGGCGCGTTCCACGCCGATGGAGGGCCACATGTTCCGCACGAGAGCGGCCGGCGTCCGCAAGCCGGTCCGTACCCGCTTCGTCCGCACGTTCCTGTTCACCCTGTTCCTTGTTGCCGCCGTCGGCATCTCGATGGCCGATGCCGGGCCGATCGGTGGCCGCGTCGTCGATCCGGAGGGGCGTCCGGTTGCGCAGGCAGACGTACTCCTGCTGCGCGGCTCGACGGTCGTCGCTGTGGCCACGACCGACAGTGATGGAAGGTACGGCCCGATCGACGTTCCAGGCGGACAGTACGACCTGACGGTGGTCGCGCCGGGGCTCCGGCTCGCGCCGATGCGCGTGCGCGTCGCCGAAGACGCCCCGACACACCACGACCTGCGCCTGACGCTCGCCGCTTACCAGGAAGCGGTCGTCGTTTCGGCCGCCCAGATCGACACGACCGTCTCGCGCGCGGCGAGCAGCGTGTCGGTGGTCACGAGCCAGGATGTCGACCGGCTGCAGGCGCGCAGCCTCGCCGACGTCATGGCGATCGTGCCCGGCATTGCCGCGGCGCCGTCCGGGACGGTCGGCGCCCAGACGTCGCTCTTTCCCCGCGGCGGCGAGTCCGACTACACGCTCGTCCTCGTCGATGGCGTGCCGCAGAACGGCTTCGGCGGCGCGTTCGATGCCGCGCATCTCTCGCTGGCCAACGTCGAGCGCGTCGAAGTGGTCCGCGGACCGCAGAGCGCACTCTATGGCAGCGGCGCCATCGGCGGCATCGTGCACCTCGTCACGCGCGCCGGCGGTCCGCCGCGCGCGAGCCTGAGCGTCGAAGGCGGCGGCGACGGGACACGGGCCACGACCGCATCGGCCAGCGCCGCGCGTGGGCCCTGGTCGTTCGGCGGCGGCTTCGACTGGCTGGAGAGTGAGGGCGACGGACGCACCTTCGAGTCGGTTGGCGGCAAAGTCCGCAACGACGACTACACACGCCTCGTGGCCTCGGGCAGCATCGGCTGGTCGGACTCGCCCGATCGCCGCGTCCGACTCGACGTCCGCGGGGGACGCAACGAGCGCGGCTTCCCGGGACCGTACGGATCGGATCCGCTCGGCCTGTACGGCGGCCTCGACACGATTTCGCGCGGCATCAACCGCCACGCGGCTGTCGCTGCCAGTGCGCTCGTACGGGGACGCGGCCTCGCCCATCGCCTGCAGGCGACATGGTCGGACGCCTGGAGCGACTACGTCAGCCCCTACGGCACGTCGGAAGACCGTGTCGACCGCCTCACGGGCCGCTACCAGGTGGACGCGCAGGCGGCCGGCATCGGGCTGTCGGGAGGCGCCGAACTGCTGCGCGAACGTGCGCGGAACAGTTTCATCACCGACGCGTCGTTCGGCGAGATCCCGGTCGAGCGCTCGAACCTCGGACTGTTCGTCGAAGCGCGGCCGTCACTGCACCCGCGGCTGCTCGTGACGCTGGGTCTCCGCTCCGAGCGCATCGAGCGGCGCCGCCTGGCCGGCGATGGCAGCCGCCCTGACTTCGCGCCGTCGGTCGTCTGGTCCACCAACCCGAAGCTCTCGGCCGCGTGGTTCCTCCGGACGGGCACCGACGGATCGTGGCTGGGAGAGACAACGATTCGCGCAAGCGCCGGGACCGGCATCAAGGCGCCGACGACCTTCGACATCGCCTTCACCGACAATCCCGACCTCAGGCCGGAACGCAGCCGCAGCGTCGATGTCGGCCTCGAGCAGCACCTCTGGCAGTCGCGTGTCCGGCTCGACGCGACGTGGTTCCGCAATACGTACGACGACCTGATCGTTGCCGTCACGCAGCCGCTCGCCGGCGCCAGTCGCTACCGCACCGACAACATCGCCAATGCCCGATCGGCCGGCCTCGAGATTGGCGCCGGCTGGCGCGTTGCGGCGGTGCTCGCCGCCCGCGCCAGCTGGACGTGGCTCGACACCGAGGTGCTTGGCGTCGACACGGTGCCCGATCGGGCCTTCGGCTTCTATGAAGTCGGCGACCCGCTCGTCCGCCGGCCGCGGCATGCCGGCTCCTTCGAGCTGCAGTTCACGACGGACCGGGTGTCGGCGCTGCTGCTCGTGCATCAGCGCGGCGCCATGCGCGACCTCGAGCCGAACTTCGGCTCGGAGGTCGTGACCAACCCGGGCCGCGCCGTTGCCGCGCTGTCGGCGTCGGTCCGGCTCGCGCGCGGCTTCGAGCTGTTCGGCCGCGTCTCGAACCTGTTCGACCGCCGCTACGAGGACGTCTACGGCTTCCCGGCCGCCGGCCGGCGCCTGATCGTGGGTCTCCGTGCTGCTGCAGGCAACTGACGTCGCGTTCTCGTACCACCGGCATGCCATCCGCCGCGGCGTGCCGGTGCCCCTCGTACTGCGGGGGATATCGGTCGTGGTGCCTCACGGGTCGGTCGTTGGCCTGCTCGGTCCGAACGGCTCGGGGAAGACCACGCTCCTGAAGGTGCTGTCGGGCACGCTCGCTCCGACGGCGGGAACGATTCTGCTCGACGGGACTCCGCTCGGGTCGTACTCGCGACGCGCGCTCGCGCGCCGTCTGGCGGTCGTGCCGCAGGATACGCACACGGCCTTCGACTACACCGTGCTCGACATGGTGCTGATGGGACGGTACGCCTGGCTCGGCCCGTTCGAGCTCGAGGGCCCGGACGACCGCGACGCCGCGCTCGCCGCGCTCGAAGCCACCGGCACGTCGCACCTCGCGTCGCGGCTCTTTCCGACGCTCAGCGGCGGTGAAAAGCAGCGTGTCGTCATTGCGTCGGCCCTGGCCCAGCTCGACATCCGGAACGGCCTTCGGGCCGGGTCGAGTGAGACGCGGCGGCCGCTGCTCTTTCTCGACGAGCCGACTGCGTCGCTCGACCTGCGCTATCAGCTGGAATGCGCGACGCTGCTCGAACGCCTGCACGAACAGCACGACGTGACGATGGTGCTGTCGACGCACGACCTGCGGCTCGTGCAGGCGATCTGCGACTCGGTCGTCCTGCTCCGCGAGGGCCGGGTGCTTGCCGCCGGTCCGACGGCAGAGGTGCTCAGCCCGGCCGCCGTCAGCGCCCTGTACGACGTCGACACACCACTCGTCGAGCAGCTGCTCGCATGATGCTCCTCCGCCGCCGACGCACGATCGTGATCGCCGGGCTCGCCTCGACGCTGGTCGCCGTGGTGCTGGCGCCGTTTGCCGGTTCGACGTCGATCGCGGTCGCCCGCGTCTTCGATCCGTCGGTCCCGTTCGCCGACAACCTCGACGCGCAGATCTTCTTTCTCGCGCGGCTGCCGCGTGCCCTGGCCGCGGCTGTCGTCGGCGGCACGCTCGCCGCAGCGGGCGTCGTTTTTCAGGGCCTGCTGCAGAACCCGCTCACGACGCCGTACACGCTCGGTGTGTCGGCCGGCGCCTCGCTCGGCGCGATGTGTGCCATTACGTTCGGAGCATGGCTGCCCTTCGGCACCGTCACGGCCGCAAGCCTCGCTGGCGCGGGTCTCGCCGTGTTCATCGTCTACGCGCTGGCCCGCGCCCGCCACCGCGGCATCTCGACGACGGTGCTGCTGCTGGCCGGGGTGACGCTCAACGCGTTCTTTTCGGCGCTGATCCTGTTCGTGCAGTACGTGAGCGACTTCGCGCAGACGTTCCGCGCGATTCGCTGGCTCATGGGCGACCTCGACGTGGCCGGCTACGCGACGCTCGGCGCCGCTGCGCCGCTGCTGCTCGTCGCCTTCGCGGTGTTCGCCTGGATCGCGCGGCCGCTCGATCTGCTGACGCTCGGCGCCGACGCGGCCGCCTCGCGCGGCGTCGACGTGACGACCGTGCAGCGGGCCGCGTTCTTCAGCGCCTCGCTCGCGACCGGTGCCGCCGTGTCGATTGCCGGTCCGATCGGCTTCGTGGGCATCATCGTCCCGCACCTCGTGAGACTCGTCGTCGGCGCCGATCACCGCATCGTGCTGCCGGCTGCCACCTGCCTCGGCGCCACGTTTCTCGTTCTCTGCGACACGATCGCGCGCACGGTGCTGGCACCGCTCGAGCTGCCGGTCGGCATCATCACGGCCGTCATTGGCGGACCGTTCTTCCTGTGGCTGCTGCTGAGGGCGCGATGATCGCACGCCGCCAGTTGCTCGCGCTGATCCTTGCGGCTGCTGCCGCCTGCGGCCGGCCGGCCCCGTCGGAACCCGCCGCTCCCGCCGAGGCCCGTGTCATCAGCCTCGTGCCGGCGGCCACCGAGATGCTCTTCGCGATCGGCGCCGGCGCCGACATGGTCGCCGTGTCGAGCTTCGACCGCTATCCGCCCGAGGTCGAACGGCTGCCGCGCGTCGGCGCCCTGATCGACCCCGATTTCGAGCGCATCCTGTCGCTGCGCCCGACGCTCGTCGTCGTCTACGCCTCGCAGGACGAGCTCATCGCGCGCCTCGGTGCGGCATCCGTCCCCGTGTACCAGTACGTCCACGCCGCCGAGGGCGCACTGGCCCACATTCCGCGGACGATGCGCGAGCTGGGCCAGCTGCTGGGCCGTGAGGCCGCGGCCGAGGAAGCGGCGGGAGCGATCGAAGGGGCGATCGAGCGGATACGGCAGCAGGTGGCGGGACGCGAGCGCGTGCGCACGGCCGTTGTCTTCGGCCGCGAGGCGGGCGCTCTGCGCGGGATCTGGGTCGCCGGCGGCGTCGGATTTCTCCACGAAGCGCTCGAAGCGGCCGGCGGCGGGAACGTTTTCGCCGACATCCGCCGCGAGGGCCTGCAGGCGTCGACGGAGCTCATGCTCGCCCGCGCCCCGGACGTCATCATCGAAATCCGCACGTCCGGAGGCGTCGACGCGTCGCCGCTGGAAGCGTGGGGCCGGCTCGCCGCGATTCCCGCCACGCGTACGGGACGCATCTACGAACTCACCGACCCGCTGTTCTCGATTCCCGGCCCCCGCATCGTGGAGATCGTGCGGACGTTCGCGCGGGTCCTGCACGGCGACGAGGTCGTCGCCGCGGCAGGTCCGTAGTGGAGCGCGGCTCAGACGAACTCGACCGGCACGCGCTGCGGAATGAGTCCTTTCTCGTAGGCCTCCGAGAAGAAGCGCTCGAGCGCCGCCCGGCCGCGCTCGCCGTAGTCGAGCGTCAGCTGGTTGACGTACATCCCGACGAACCGATCGGTGTCGGGCCGGTTGAGGCCGCGGCCGAACTGCTGCGCATACTCGACGGCGGCTTCACGGTTCGCCAGGGCGTACGCGATGCTGTCGTGGAGCATCCGCGAGATCTTCTTCATGAGATCCGGGCCGAGGTCGCGCCGGATGATGTTGCCGCCGAGCGGCAGCGGCAGCCCGCCCGTCCGCTCGAACCACCACTCGCCCAGATCGACGATCTTGTGCAGCCCCTGCTTCGCCCACGTGAGCTGGCCTTCGTGGATCAGCAGCCCCGCGTCGGCCTCGCCGGCGAGCACCACCTCATCGATCCGATCGAACGGAACGACGACGTACTCGAACGAGGGGTCGTACATCTGCAGCGTGAGGAAGGCCGACGTGAGCGTCCCGGGGACGGCAATCTTCAGGCCCGCGAGCGACCCGCCCGGCGCGGCATCGGGCTTTCGGCTGACGAGAATCGGCCCGTACTTGTCGCCCATGCTCGCGCCGTGCGGCAGGAGCGCGTAGCGGTCGAGCAGCCGGGCATACGCATTGAACGAGACCGCTGACACCTCGTAGCGCCCTTCGAAGGCCGCCTGGTTGAGCGTCTGGATGTCGGCGAGCACCTGATCGACCTCGATGCCGTCGACCGACACCGCTCCCGAGGCGAGGCCGTAGAACATGAACGCGTCGTCGGAGTCAGGGCTGTGCGCAACGGTGATCTTCATGACCGCAACAGTCTTCCACAGAAGTGCGGAAGCGGAAACCTGCGGCCACCCCGGGACGGCCCGACCGGCGACTAGCGGCCCTGTGCCCGGCGAATCTCCTTCATGTTGTGCATCGACACGACGAACGTCGACGCCGCCAGCCCGACGCCCAGTGCGATCGCCGTCTTCCGGCGCCCCCTCCGCATGAGCGCGCGCACCGACCAGTCGAGCGCCGCGGCCGTGCCGAGCTTCATCGACGCGAGCGCAATCGGTTCGTCGGCGGCCCAGCGCATCAGCGGGTTGGCCTCGCTGACGACGCCGGCGCCGATGCCGTAGGTCGTCGTGCTGAGATCGAAGATCTGCGACGTCAGCAGGCTGACGCGGACGGCTGTCACGACGCGGTCGGACGAGGGTGCCGGCGCCGGTTCCTGCTCGGCCGCGCGGGCAGCCGACGGCAGGCCCAGCAGACAGCCGGACACCAGAAGAGCAAAGAGCGGGGAGCGCATGTCTGGCCTTTCACGCAGCCGTGTTCCGTCGACGCATCGACGTGTGGCCGCGCGATCCGGCAATGAGCAAGTCCCGGGCCAGCATGCGCGCGATTTTCGGGCAGGACCCCGCACGGCGCGCCGTTGATGTCCTCCGTGGGGAAGACATTGGGCGCGGCGGGAGGATCGTCCGGAAAAACCGTAAAGCAACGCCGCGTGCGCACCGCCCGCGTGCGGCACGCTGCACCGCCGAAGCGTCGGCCGTCCGGCGGATGTGCCGACGCTTCGACACGCGGCGCCGGCCGGATCGCCACGACCAGGGGCCGGACGGCCACTCCCCTCACGGTCCGTCGACCACGGTGCGCCGCAGGTAGCCACCGTGGCCGTCGGGATCGCTTTCGATCGCCAGGAGCCGGCCGTCCGGCGCGTAGCTCAGCCGCCGATCGGGCCGGCCGTCGCCATCGCGATCGAGCTCCGTTGTCACGAGCACGCCGTCGTCGTAGGTATCCCAGCGGTCGGCTCGTCCGGTACCGCGCGTGTCCTGCTCGCTGCGCACGAGCCGTCCTGCTTCGTAGAACTCCCACCGATCCGGGCGCGACTCGTCGCCGACGGCCGACATCCAGGCGCGCACGCGCTGCCCCGCCTCGTCGAGCTCAGCCCACGCATCGGGCTGCCCGTTCCCCGCGCGCGACCAGGCGATGCGGACGATACGCCCCTCGTCGTCGGCGTATTCCCAGCGGTCGATCTGCCCGTCTTCGTCGAGGTCGGCTTCCGTGCGGATCACGCGGGAGCCGTCGGTGTACGTCCACGCGTCGATCACCCCGTTGCCGTTGACGTCGGCGGTCAGGCGGGTCAGCCTGCCGGTGTCGGGATCGTAGGTCGGCACGACGGTCTCGCGGAGCCGCGCGTCGCCCCCCGCGCCGTTGTCCGAACAGGCTGCTGCCGCCGACAGCGCGATGCAGGCGAACACGCACGCGAGCGTCAGCCCTCCATCCCGCCTCATCATTCACCTCCACGGCCGAACAGCGCGGCCAGCGACAGCACCGGCCGTCGTGACCGGGTGCGTCCC
>QGVF01000072.1 GCA_003242705.1 Acidobacteriota bacterium | reverse complement strand
CGACGCCCGCGAGCTGCTGGCCGAGCTGGATCGGGAAGTTCCCGGCGTCCTCCAGATCAATACGGAATGCCGCCCGGCGGTCGACGTCTTTGAAACGACCACCGGCCTGGAGGTCGTCGTCGACGTACCGGGTGTGCCGCCGGACTCGATCCGCGTCGCCATCCGTCGCGGCGTGCTGCTGATCGTCGGCGCGAAGCTCGCCACGCCGCCGCACCCGTCGGCCCGGTTCCACCTGGCCGAACGCAGCTACGGCCGGTTCGCCCGCGTCGTCCGGCTGACCGGCGCCTTCGATGCGGCGCACGCCCGGGCGGTGACCCGGGCCGGTGAGCTCCGGATCACGCTGCCGCGGCTCGAAGATCGCCGGGGGCGCATCCTTCGGATTCCCGTAGAACACGAATGACCCGCCTGCTCTTCATCGGCGACATTGTCGGCCGCCCCGGACGCGAGCTCGTCCGCAAGGGCCTGGCCGCCATCGTCGCCCACCATCAGATCGATCTCGTCGTCGCCAACGGGGAGAACGCGGCGGCCGGCTTCGGCATTACGCCCGAACTGGCAGAGGAGCTGTTCGCCCGCGGCGTGCACGTCATCACCGGCGGCAATCACAGCTGGGACAAGCGCGAGATCTATCCGTACATGCCGACGCAGCCGCGGCTGCTCCGGCCGGCGAACTTCCCGGCCGGCACGCCCGGACACGGCCGCGCGATCGTCCGCACGGCGACCGGTGTGCCTGTCGCCGTGATCAACGTCATGGGGCGCGTCTTCATGACGGCCATCGACGATCCGTTCACGGGCGTGCTCGACGAGATCGAAGCGATCGGCGACGAAGCCCGCATCATCCTGGTCGACTTTCACGCCGAGGCGACATCGGAAAAGGTCGCGATGGGCTGGCATCTCGACGGGCGCGTGACGGCCGTCGTCGGTACGCACACGCACGTGCCGACGGCCGACGCGCGGGTGCTGCCCAACGGCACGGCGTACATCACCGACGTCGGCATGACGGGCCCGCACGACTCGGTCATCGGCGTCGATCGGCATGCCGTGGTGCAGCGCTTCCTGACGGCGCTGCCGCAGCGGTTCGAGACGGCCCGCGAGAATCCGCGGCTGAACGCCGTGATCATCGACGCCGATGAGCAGACCGGTCGCGCGCTTGCCATCGAGCGCCTGGGACTTTCGCTCGACGAGATCGAGACACTCGCGGCCACGCTCGAGGTCTCGCGCTGAGTCGATGCCCGATCTGTTCGATCTGCCCTTCGACGACGAGCCGGTCGGACCGGCGCGCGACGCACCGTGGTCGGTCAGCGAACTGACGGCGGCGATTCGCGGCACGCTCGAACTCACGTTCGGATCGCTTGCCGTCGAAGGCGAGATCTCGAACTGCCGACAGTGGAGCTCGGGCCACCTGTACTTCACGCTGAAGGACGAGCACGCGCAGGTGCGCGCCGTGATGTTCCGTTCGTCGGTGCGGATGCTCCGCTTCCGCCCCGAGGACGGCATGCGGGTCATCGCGCGCGGCCGGCTCAGCGTCTACGACGCCAAGGGCGAGTACCAGATCATCTGCGACGCGCTCGAGCCGCACGGCCTCGGCGCGCGGCAGGCAGCCTTCGAGGCGCTCAAGCGCAGGCTGCAGGCTGAAGGCCTGTTCGACAGTGCACGCAAGCGCCCGCTGCCCACGCTGCCGCGACGCATCGGCGTCGTGACGTCGCTCGATGGCGCGGCCATCCGCGACATCGTGCGCGTGCTCTTCGCGCGGCACCCGACGGCCCGCATCCTCGTCCGCGCCGCACGCGTGCAGGGTGACGGCGCGGCCGAGGATCTCGTCCGCGCGCTCCAGGCCATTACGAAAGTCCCCGACGTCGACGTCGTCATCATCGGACGCGGCGGCGGATCGGCGGAAGACCTCTGGGCGTTCAACGACGAGCAGCTGGCGCGGGCGATTGCCGCCTCGCCCGTTCCGGTCATCTCGGCCGTCGGCCACGAGATTGACTTCACGATTGCCGACTTCGTGGCCGACGTGCGCGCGGCAACGCCGTCGAACGCGGCCGAGATCGTCGTCGATCGCGCCGACAACTTCATCGCGCGCATCGACCGCGCCGAGCGCCGCCTGCGCGCGGCGCTCGCGCTTGCCGTCGCGCGGCGGCAGCAGCGGCTGCACGTCCTCGACACGCGACTGCGCCACTGGCCGACGCAGCTCGTGCTGCGCGATCGCGACATTCACCAGGCGCGCGGACGGCTCGAGCGCGCGATGACGGCGCGCCTCGCCCTGGCGGCCCAGCAGGTCGATCGACTGCGCCGGCGGCTCGAAGCGCGCGACGTGCGGCGTGTGACGGCGGCCTTTGCCACGCGCGTCGCGACGGCGCGGGCCCGCCTCGAAGCCGCGGCCACGCGGCAACGTCTCGTGGCCGCCGGTCGCGTCGCCACGCTCACCGCGCGCCTCGACGCGCTCAGCCCGCTCGCGGTGCTCGCGCGCGGCTACGCCGTCTGCTGGAACGAGGCGCGCGACGGTATCATTCGGTCGGCCAGCGCGGTCACTCCGGGTGACGGCGTGCATGTCACGCTGGCCGAAGGCGAAATCAGCTGCCGCGTCGAACGCGTCACCACCGACGGCCGGCCGTAGTCGCGGCGCCAGGTCGAGGAGCCCATGTCCGACACCATCAGGGATTTCGAATCGGCGATCGCCGAGCTCGAACAGATCGTCACCAGGCTCGAGGCCGGAGACCTGTCGCTCGACGCCTCGCTCGCACTTTTCGAACGCGGCGTCGCGCTCTCGCGCTACTGCCACGAGCAGATCGGCGCGGCCGAGCGCCGCATCGAGCAGCTGACCGAGCGCGGCACCATCCGCGACGCGTCGCACCTGGCTGACGCGGACGAGGACGAACGGTGAACAGCGCGAGCACGTCGAACCTCACTGATCGCCTCGCCGCCCTGCGCCGCGACGTCGAAGCGGCGCTGGCGCGCGTCCTCGATCGCCTCGACGCGCCGCCGGCGATCACGGCGCCGCTGGCCTACGCGCTGCAGGGGCCCGGCAAGCGCCTGCGCCCGTGCCTGACGCTCGCGGCCGCCGAAAGCGTGGCCGACCGGCTCGGCCTGACCGTCGAGCACGCGCACGCGCTGGCGATGCCCGCGGCGTGCGCGGTCGAAATGATCCACACCTACTCGCTCGTGCACGATGACCTGCCCGCCATGGACAACGACGACCTCCGTCGCGGGCGTCCGACGACGCACGTCGTGCATGGCGAAGGCATGGCCATTCTGGCAGGCGACGGCCTGCTCACCGACGCCTTCCGCGTCCTGGCCGAAGCGCCGTCGTCGGCTGTCGACCAGGCCGCCCCCGTCGCGCCGGCCGAACGGCGGCTCGAAGCCGTGCGCCTGCTTGCCGAAGCGGCCGGATCGCGCGGCATGGTCGGTGGCCAGGCGATCGATCTGGCGGCCGTCGGCGCGGGTGCGTCGCTCGACGCCGCATCGCTCGCCGACATGCACGCGCGCAAGACCGGCGCGCTCATCCGCGCCGCGTGCGTGCTCGGCGCGGTGATGACCGGCGCCCCGGCACGCGAACGCGAGGCTATCGACCGCTACGCTGCCGAGCTCGGCCTCGCGTTCCAGATCGTCGACGACATCCTCGACGTCGAAGGCTCCGCCGAAGCGCTCGGCAAGACGGCGGGCAAGGACGCGGCCGCGGGCAAGCCGACCTATCCGGCGCTCTACGGGCTCGACGAGTCGAAGGCGATGGCGGCAGCCTGCATCCGTCGGGCGCACGAGGCGCTCGATGCCGTCGAAATCGGCGGCCTGCTGCACGACATCGCGGACTGGAGCCTCACCCGCACGTCCTGACACGATGGCCAGGACGCGGCTGGACCTGCTGCTCGTCGACCGCGGCCTCGCCCCGTCGCGCGAGCGGGCGCGCGCGCTGATTCTCGCCGGCAACGTGCTCGTCGACGGCACGCCGGTCACCAAAGCCGGCGCCGCCGTCGCCGACGATGCGGTGGTCACGCTGAAGCAGCCGGATCATCCGTGGGTGAGCCGCGGCGGCATCAAGCTGGCGCACGCGCTCGACACGTTCGGGATCGATGTGCGTGGCCTGACCGCGCTCGACATCGGCGCGTCGACCGGCGGGTTCACCGACGTGCTGCTGTCGCGCGGCGCGGCGCGCGTCGTGGCGCTCGACGTCGGCACGGGCCAGCTCGACTGGCGACTGCGCACCGATCGGCGCGTCGTCTGCATCGAAGGCATCAACGCGCGCTACCTCACGCCCGACCAGCTGCCGCCCGACGCGCGACGCTTCGGGCTCGTCACGATCGACGTCTCGTTCATCTCGCTGGCCCACGTGCTGCCCGTCGTGCCCCCGCTGCTCGACGGGGACGGCCGGGTGATCGCGCTGGTGAAGCCGCAGTTCGAGGCCGGCCGGCACGACGTCGGGCCGGGCGGCATCGTGACCGATCCGGACGTGCACGCCCGGGTGATCGAAAAGGTGACCGATGCGGCGCTTCGGGTAGGATTGGAGCGCCTCGGCCTCGAACCGTCACCAATCACCGGTGCCGAGGGCAACCGCGAGTTCCTGATGCTGCTCGCCCCGAGTCGACATGGCTGACACGCCGGTATTCGCCCGCGCCGCGCTGCTCGCGCGTCCCTCCCTGCCCGAAGCGCTCGAGACGATGCGCGAAGCCGCCGAGTGGCTCGAGGCGCACGGGTGCACCCCTGTCATCGATCGGGCCGGTGCCGAGGCAGCGGGCCTGACCGGCGCGCAGGCGCGCTGGGACGTCGTCGACCGCGACAATCTGGCTGCAGCGGCCGACGTCGTCATTGCCTTCGGCGGCGACGGAACGCTGCTCGACGCGGCGCGCGCGGTCGCGAACTCGTCGAGTGACGTGCCGCTCATCGGCGTGAACCTCGGCCGGCTCGGCTTCCTGACCGACATCGGCCGGGCCGAGATGACCGAATCGCTCGAGGCGCTGCTGGCCGGCCGCACGCGGATGGACACGCGGCTGATGCTGTCGGCCGTCGTGACCGGCCCCGGCGCGCCGGTGCCGTCGAGCCGGCTGGCGCTCAACGACGTCGTCGTGACGCGCGGTGCATTGTCGCGAATGATCGATGTCCAGGTGACGGTCGACGGCCAGTACGTCTGTCACGTGAAAGCCGACGGCCTCATCATCGCTTCGGCCACCGGGTCGACCGCCTACAACCTCTCGGCCGGCGGGCCCATCGTGCATCCGTCGGTCGATGCGCTGCTGCTCACGCCGATCGCGCCACACACGCTGACGAACCGCCCCGTCGTGCTGCCGGCCGACTGCCGCATTCAGCTGCACGCCGCCGTCGACGCACATACCGACACGCTCGTGACGATCGACGGTCAGCCGGCCGTGAAGCTCGAGCCCGGCTCGATCGTCGCGGTCGAGCGCGCACCGAAGCGCCTGCGGCTGATCCACACCTCGGACCGCACGCACTTCGACATGCTGCGCGAAAAGCTGAAGTGGGGCGGCTGACTAGCGGGCCTGGCGCCGACGGATCTGCCACTCGAGCACGTTGCGATTGTGCTCGGCGAGCGTCTGCGCAAATACGTGGGTGCCGTCGTTCCGGCTGACAAAGTAGAGATACGGCACATCGGCCGGACGCAGCACCGCCTCGATTGACGCCAGTCCGGGCGCGGCAATCGGTCCGGGCGGCAGCCCCGGGTTGCGGTACGTGTTGTACGGGTGATCCATCTGGAGGTCGGATCGCCGGATGTTGCCGTCCCAGCGTCCCGTCAGCATCATCGCGTAGATCACGGTCGGATCCGTCTGCAGCGGCATGCCGATACGCAAACGGTTCAGGAACACGGCGGCGACCATCGGCCGCTCTTCGGGATGGCCCGTCTCGCGCTCGACGACCGACGCGAGCGTGACGACCTCACGGACCGACAGACCGGCCGCTTCGGCTTCGGCGCGCAGCGCGGGCGTAAACGCGGCCCGGAACGTCGAGACCATCGTCTCGACGAGCTGCTCGGCCGTCGTGCTGCGCGAGAGCGTATACGTGCTCGGGAACAGGTAGCCTTCGAGGTTACCGGCGTCGGGATCGAGATCCTGCACCAGCGCACCGCGCGAAGCCGCCTCGAGGAACGCGTCGGCCGTCCCGAAGCCCATCGTCTCGAAGTGCGCAGCCATCTCGCGGATGGTCAGGCCTTCGCGGAAGGTAATGGGCCTGAGGTAGACCTCGCCGCGCGCGAGCTTGTCGACGACCTCGAACGACGAGGCCGGTCCCGCAAAGCGGTATTCGCCCGCCTGCAGACGGCGCTCCTGACCGGACATGCGCGCCGCCACCCGGAACGTCAGCGCATCGCGCACGACGCCGGCCTCGGCCAGCGCCTCGGCCATGGCCGACACGCTCGTCCCCGCCGGGAACCCGACGAAGACCTCGTCGCCCGCGTAGCCCTGGAAGGGCGTGACGAGCCGGTGGTACATCCACCACGCGCCGGCGCCCGCAGCGACCAGCAGCACGAACAGCAGCAGGACGAGTCGTCGAATCATGGTTCCCCGTGCTCGGTGCGCGGGCCGATCGGGTCGGTCCGATCGAGGTAATCCTGCAGGACCAGGGCCGCGGCCATCGCGTCGATCATCTTCTTGCGCTTCCGCCAGTCGGGCTCGCGCTGCGCCAGGATGGCCTCGGCCTCGCGGCTCGTGAGCCGCTCGTCCTGCAGGTGGACCGGCACGCGCATCTCGGCGGCCAGTGCCTCAGCCAGCTGCCGCGCCAGGGCCGTCCCGTGCGTCTCTTCACCGCCAAGCCGCCGCGGCAGGCCGACGACGACCGCGTCGACCGCGAAGTCGCCGAGCGTCTGCTGCGCCTCGCGCTCGACGAGCCGCGCGATGCGCCGGGCCGTCTCGGCGGCGCTCGAGCCGGCGTCGAGCGTCTGCCAGGGACGCGCCAGCATCCCTGACGCATCGGAAACGGCCAGCCCTACCCGCCGCCGGCCGGCATCGACGCCCAGGACGCGCATGAGAAAAAGGGTACTCGAAGGACTGGCAACAATCCGCCCGGCACGCCCATAATGTGCACATGTTCCGCCGCACGCGCCTGCTGGCCCTTCTGACGTCGACGCCGCTGCTCGTCCTGGTTCTGGTCGGCGGCATGCTGGGCGCGGCGCGTCCGGCCATCGGACAGCAGGGCTTCGATCACCTGCCCGTCTTCTGGGACGTCGTGCGGCTGACGCTCGGCGCCTACGTCGAGCCGCCCGACGTCGACCGGCTGATGGACGGCGCGATGCGCGGATTGACCGACGGGCTCGACGCCGCCAGTTCGTACCTGACCCCCGAAGAAGTGCGGGCGTTCGACGCCGGCACGCCACTGCCGCCGGCCGATACCGGCATCACCGTCACGAAGCAGTACTACCTGCGCGTCGTCGGTCTGCGCGACGATTCGCCCGCGGCCAGGGCCGGGATTCGGAGCGGCGACTTCATCCGCGCGATCGACGACGTGCCGACGCGCGACATGTCGGTGCATGCCGGCACGCGGATGCTGGCCGGCGCGCCGGGCTCGAGCGTGACGCTGCTCGTCATCCGCAGCAACGCTGCCGAACCGCGGCCGATCGTCGTCACGCGCGAAGTGGCGTCGACCGAGCGCGTATCGTCGCGCCGGCTCCCGGGCGGCGAGGCCTACGTCCGCATCGACAGCTTCGGCGACGGCGTCGTCGACCAGCTGCGTCAGGCCATCGGGTCGCTGGGCGCAGCGGCCGATGCCGGCCTCATCATCGACATCCGGAACACGGCCGATGGTCCGCTCGACCACGGGATTGACGCCGCACGGCTGTTCGTCGACGCCGGCGGCCGGCTGGCGGCGCGGCAGGGACGCGAAGGCGCACCCGAGCCGGTCACGGCAGACCAGGGCGATGGCGTCTTCACCATGCCGGTGGTGCTGCTCGTCTCGAACGGCACGGGTGGTGCGGCCGAACTGTTCGCCGCGGCACTCGCGGACAACGGCCGCGCCACGCTCGTCGGGATGCCGACGGCCGGCATTGCCGGCGAGCAGACGCTCGTGCGCCTGCCCGACGACCACGGCCTGCTGCTGACGACCGCGCGGTGGGTGCGTGCCGACGACACGCCGATTCACGGCCAGGGCCTGCGGCCCGACGTGCTGGTCGAGGTGCCGATCGTGCCGTTCGACGAAGAACCGCCGGCGACCGACGCAGTGCTCGAGCGCGCGGTCACGATTCTGAGTACCCGCAAGTCGTAACTTTTCTGCTATACTTGACCGTTCTCCGGGCCTTCCCGGGGCCCGGCGAGGCGCCGGCAGGACTTCAGGGACATAGGCGCGTAGCTCAGCTGGTTAGAGCGCCTGCTTGACATGCAGGAGGTCGGCGGTTCGAGTCCGCCCGTGCCTACCACTCACTCTGGTTGGATCCTGCCCGTGCCCGGCCGGCGGCATGATGCGCCGGCGTCCCGACGGACTGTGCTCCCGCAGGAAATACCCGGTCGCTGACTTTCCGTGGTCACTGTCACGCTGCCCGACGGTTCCAGTCGACAGGTGCCTACCGGCACCTCTGTGTTGGCGTTTGCCCAGGAGGCCCTGCCGGCCCGCCTCGTCCGGAAGGCGCTGGCCGCGCGGCTCGACGGTCGACTCGTCGATCTGACGGCCTCCATTGACGGCGACGTCACCCTGCAGCTGGTCACGCCCGACGACCCCGGCGCACTCGAGCTCTACCGGCACTCGACGGCGCACCTGCTCGCGGCCGCCGTCACGGCGCTCTATCCGGGCGTCCAGTGCGGCATCGGTCCGGCCACCGACGACGGCTTCTTCTACGACTTCGTGGTACCGAAGCCGTTCGTGCCCGAGGATCTCGAGCGCATCGAGGCGAAAATGCGCGAGCTGGCGGCGGCCGACCTGCCCTACGCGCGCGAGATGTGGCCGCGCGACGAAGCGCTCGAGTTCTTCGCCCGTCGCGGCGAGCCGCTCAAGGTGCAGCTCATCGAGGAGAAGACGGCCGGCCAGACCGAAGTCTCCTGCTACACCATCAAGGACCGGGACACGTTCGTCGACTTCTGCGTCGGTCCGCACGTGCCGTCGACCGGGCGGCTCAAGGCATTCAAGCTGCTGTCGACGTCGAACGCCTACTGGAAGGGTGATGCGCGCAACCAGCCGATGCAGCGCATCTACGGGACGGCGTTCTTCAGACAGGAAGAGCTCGACCAGTATCTGCACCGGCTCGAGGAAGCGAAGAAGCGCGACCATCGGCGGATTGGTCGCGATCTCGGCCTGTTCACGTTCCATCCCTGGGCGCCCGGCGCGGCGTTCTGGCTGGGCAAAGGCACGACGCTGTACAACGCGCTCGCCGACTACATGCGGAAGGTGCTGTATCCGGCCGGCTACACCGAGGTGAAGACGCCGCTGATCTTCAACAAGGCGCTCTGGGAAACCTCGGGCCACTGGCAGCACTACCGCGACAACATGTTCCTCGTCGAGTCCGACGACGCCGAGATGGGCGTCAAGTCGATGAACTGCCCGGGGCACATGCTGCTGTTCGCGAGCGAGCGCCGGAGCTATCGCGATCTGCCGCTGCGGCTGCACGAGCAGACGCCCCTGCATCGCAACGAGGCGTCGGGCGTGCTCGGCGGCCTGACCCGCGTCCGCCAGTTCTCGCAGGACGACGCGCACTGCTTCGTCATGGAGTCGCAGATCGGCGAGGAAGTCGCGCGGGTGCTCGAGCTGGTCAAGCGGGTGTACGACGACTTCGGGCTCACCTATCAGGTGAAGCTGTCGACGCGGCCCGACGAGTACCTGGGCGAAAAGGCCACGTGGGACCACGCCGAGGCCGAGCTGAAGCGGGCGCTCGAGGCGGCCGGCATGGCCTACACGATCAACGAAGGCGACGGCGCCTTCTACGGCCCGAAAATCGACTTCGACGTGACCGACGCGATCGGGCGGACCTGGCAGTGCGCCACGATCCAGCTCGACTACCAGCTGCCCGAACGCTTCGACCTGACGTACGTCGGGCCCGACAACCAGCCGCACCGTCCGGTGGTCATTCACCGCGCGATCTACGGCAGCTTCGAGCGGTTCATCGCGCTGCTCATCGAGCATTACGCCGGCGCCTTCCCGCTCTGGCTCGCGCCGATCCAGGTGGCCGTGCTGCCGATTGCGGACCGGCACCTGGAGTACGCCCGCCGGGTGGTCGGCGACCTCGAGGCGGCCGGCCTGCGGGTGGAGCTCGACGACCGGCTGGAGAAGATCGGATATAAGATCCGGGAAGCCCAGCTTCAGAAGATCCCCTATATGCTGGTCGTGGGTGATCGCGAAGCGTCGGAGGGCACGGTCTCGGTACGGAGCCGGACGGGTGGAGATCTCGGTTCGCGACCGATTGCCGAGTTCGTGCGCACGGCGCTCGATGAAGTAGCCCTGCGCGGCCGATCGGCGGCCGCCGGCAGCGGGCAGACGGAATCCAGGAGGTAGTTATCGCTTACGATCGCGGCCCACGGCGCGAAGAGCGCATCCGGACCAACGAGCGGATCCGTGTGCGTGAAGTGCGCGTAATCGACGAAACCGGAACCCAGCTCGGCATCATGCCGCCGGCGCAGGCGCTGCAGCTGGCGCGGAGCAAGGGACTGGATCTGGTGGAAATCTCCCCGACCGCCCAGCCTCCGGTATGCCGAATCATGGATTTCGGCAAATACCAGTACGAGCAGCAGAAGCGGGCGCGATCGGCAAGGAAGCATCAGAAGACGATCTCGGTCAAGGAGATCAAGTTCCGGCCGAAGGTCGACGAGCACGACTACCAGTTCAAGAAGAAGCACATCGAGCGCTTCCTGTCGGAAGGCGACAAGGTCAAGGCGACGATCTTCTTCAGGGGCCGCGAGAACGCCCATCCGGAAATCGGGCTGCGGATCCTGGAACGGCTCATCGGCGAGCTGCAGGACATTGCGGTGGCGGAAACCGTGCCGCACAAGGAAGGCAATCAGCTGCACACGATCCTCGCGCCCAGGCCGGGCGTGAAGAAGGCGGCCACGCCGTCGGAGTCGGAGCAGCGCTAGGACGATACGGAAGAAAAACGAGGACACCATGCCGAAGCTGAAGACCCACCGCGGCGCCGCCAAGCGGTTCAAGAAGACCGGAACGGGCAAGTTCCTCCGGTCGAGCGCGTTCAAGCGGCACATCCTGACGAGCAAGCCGAGCGATCGGAAGCGGCGGCTGCGCGGCAGCCAGGTCGTCTCGCCGGCCGACGCGCCGTCGGTCAAGCGGATGCTGCCCTACGACTGACTTCCGGCTTCGAATTTCTAACTTCCCCGAGGTCTTCCCATGCCCCGCGTCAAGAGAGGAACCGTCCGCCGCGCCAAGCGCCAGCGTTTGCTGAAGCGGGCGAAGGGCTACTACGCCACCAAGAGCAAGCTGTACCGCGCCGCGAAGGAGGCCGTCGACAAGGCGCTCAACTACGCCTACGTCGGCCGTCGCCTGAAGAAGCGTGACTTCCGCCGCATCTGGGTCGTGCGCATCAATGCGGCCGCCCGCGCCAACGGCCTGACCTACGGCCAGCTGATCTCCGGCCTGCGGGCCGCCGGTGTCGACGTCGACCGCCGGAACCTGGCCGACCTCGCCGTCAATCACCCCGAGGCGTTCAGCGCCCTCGCGGCCCGCGCGCGCGAAGCCCGTACCGCCAGCCCGGCGGCCTGACATCCCCGGCTCCCGTCCGTCGGACGTTCGCGGCATCGGCCGTCGACGTCCGGCGGGCGTGTGCACGGCACCGCGCGTCTCTGCCCATGTCCGTCTCCGATCTGTCCACCCTGCAGGCTGAATTCGACGAGGCGCTGAGCCAGGCGCAGTCGGCGGCCGATCTGAAAGCCGTTCGCGACCGTTTCCTCGGCCGCAAGTCGGGCCGCCTGACGGCCCTGCTCAAGACGCTCGGCAGCCTGCCGCCCGACGAACGGCGCACTGTCGGCGCGGCCGTCAACGCGCTCAAGCAGACCTTCGAAGCGCGCCTGGCCGAACGCGAGGCCGCCGTCGGCTCGCCCGCCCCCTTCGAGGGCGTCGACATCACGCTGCCGGGCCGGCGCCCGGCGCTCGGCCGCCGGCACCCGCTCACGCAGGTCCGCGAACGGATCGAGGACATCTTCGCGGGCATGGGCTACCAGATCATCGAAGGGCCCGAGCTCGAAGACGACTGGCACAACTTCGAGGCGCTCAACATGCCCGCCGAGCATCCGGCGCGCGACATGCAGGACACGCTGTACCTCAGCGCGCCGATGCCGGCCGACGCGTCGGGCCGCCGCGCCAGCCTGCTCCGCACGCACACCTCGGGCATGCAGATCCGCTACATGGAAGCGCACGAGCCGCCCGTGCGGCTCATCGCACCGGGACGCGTCTACCGTCGCGACAACTTCGACGCGACCCACACGCCGATGTTCACGCAGGTCGAGGGGCTCGTCGTCGATCGCGACATCAGCCTGGGCGACCTGAAAGGCACGCTGCAGGTGTTCGCCGAACAGTTCTTCGGGGCGGGCGTCGCCACGCGGCTGCGGCCGAGCTTCTTCCCCTACACCGAGCCGTCGGCCGAGCTCGACGTCGAGTGTCAGGGCTGCGGCGGCCGCGGCTGCCCGCTCTGCAAGTACACGGGCTGGATCGAGGTCCTCGGCTGCGGCATGGTGCACCCGGCCGTGTTCGAGGCGGTCGGCTACGACCCGGAGCAGTACACGGGCTTCGCGTTCGGCGTCGGCATCGAGCGCCTCGCGCTGCGGCTCTACGGCGTCGACGACATCCGGATGTTCTACGAAAACGACCTCCGCTTCCTGGAGCAGCTGGCGCCATGAGAGTGCTGGTCAGCTGGCTCCGCGAATTCGTCGAGGCGCCGGCCGACGTGGCCTCGGTCGCCGAGGCGCTGGCCTCGTGCGGCTTTGCCGTCGACGGCATCGAAGGCGACGTCGTCGACTTCGACGTCACGGCCAACCGGCCCGACGCGCTGAGCGTTTACGGCCTGGCGCGCGAAGCGTCGGTGGCCTTCCGGCGCCCGCTGCGGCCGCCGACGCTCGCGCCGGCGCCGGCCGGCACGGCGCCGATGCGGGTGTCGATTGCCGATTCGGGCTGCGGCCGCTACGCGCTGGCCGTTGCCGACGTCCAGGTCGGCCCGTCGCCCGCCTGGCTGGCCGAGCGGCTCACCGCCGCCGGCGTCCGTCCCATCAACAACATCGTCGACATCACGAACTACGTGATGATCGAGATGGGCCAGCCGATGCACGCCTTCGACATGGCGAAGCTGGCCGGCCCGGAGCTGCGGGTCCGTCGCGCGCGGGCCGACGAGACGCTCACCACGCTCGACGGCCACGATCGGACGCTCGACGAGTCGATGCTCGTCATCGCCGACCGCGATCGGCCGGTGGCCATTGCCGGCGTCATGGGCGGCGCGACGTCGGAAGTCAGCGCGACGACGACACGCGTGGCGTTCGAAAGCGCCTGGTTCAGGCCGTCGCTCGTCAGGACGACGAGCAAGCGGCTGGGCCTGAAGACGGAAGCGTCGGCGCGCTTCGAGCGCGGCGCCGACATCAGTGCGCCGGTGGCGGCGCTGCGGCGCGCCATTGCCCTGCTCGCCGAGATCGGCGCCGGACAGGTCACTGGCGGCATCACCGACGTCTATCCGCGGCCGGCCGTGTCGCCGTCGATCGTGCTCCGCCGGAGCCGCCTGGCGAAGCTGCTCGGCACGACGGTGCCCGACGCCGACGTCGAGCGCATCCTCTCGGGCCTCGGGTTCGGGGTGACCCCGCAGGCCGACGGATGGCAGGTGACCGTGCCGTCGTTCCGCGTCGACGTCTCGCGCGAAGTGGATCTGTGCGAAGAGGTCGGGCGCCACTGGGGGTTCGATCGCATTCCGGCGACGCTGCCGCCGCCGTCGGCCGCGCCGCGCCCCTCGGCGCCGGCCGTGGCGCAGGCGCGACTGCTCCGCCGCCTCCTCTGCGGCGCCGGCCTGCAGGAGGCCGTGACGTTCACCTTCATCGACGCGCGCGCCGCCGCGCCGTACGCGCCCGAGAACGACCTCGTCACGATTGCGAACCCGCTCTCGGAGAAGTTCGCGGTGATGCGCCCGTCGATCGCGCCGGGTCTCTACGAGTCGCTCGTCTACAACCGCAACCGCCAGGCGGCCGATGTCCGGCTGTTCGAGATCGGGTCGACCTTCTCGCGGTCGCGCGGCGAGCGCCGCGCGCTCGGCTGGGTGCAGACCGGTTCGCGCGGCACGCACTGGAGCGGATCGCTCGGAGCGGTCGAGTTCACCGACGCGAAGGGCATCGCCGAGCTCGTCGCCGAGGCGGTCGGCGCGCCCGTCGACGTCGCGCCGGGCGACGACCTCGGCTGGCTGCGCCCGGGCGAGCGCGCCGTGCTGACCATCGGCAGCGAGCGCGCCGGCTGGATCGGCAGGCTGGCCGTCACGCCGGACGTCGATGCCCCCGTGTACGCGGGCGAAATCGACCTCGACGTGCTGGCCCTCGCCTCGACCGCCGGACTGCGTCCCATCCAGCCGCTGCCGCGCTTCCCGTCGGCGGTGCGCGATCTCTCGATCATCGTCGACGAGCGCTTGCCTGCCGCCGAGCTTCGTGGCACTATCCGCTCCAGCGCTCCGTCCACGCTCGTGTCCGTGCGCGAGTTCGATCGGTACAAGGGGAAGGGCATCGAACCGGGACAGGTCAGCCTGTCGGTCCGGCTCACCTTCCGTCATCCCGATCGCACGCTGACCGACACCGAGGTGCAGCAGGCCGTCGACGGGATCGTCGAGGCACTGCAGCGGGCGCACGGCGCGCGGCTCAGGGGCCGCTAGGCGCCGCCTTCAACGACGACCTTTTCCGATCCGACGGATCGGACACGCTGGAGTTGCTTCGATGTCACGAACTGCCGCCGCCCCCGATGTGCTGCCGATCGACCGGCTCGAGGAGAAGGTCCGTCAGCTGGTCGACGTGATCGATTCGCTGCGCGCGGATCGGGCACGGGCCGAGGACGAAATCGCCCGCCTGCAGCACGAGCTCGAGGCGAGCCGGGCGAAGCTGGCCGAGGTGAGCACCATCTCGGCCGAGCTGGCCACCCTGCGCGAAGAGCGCGATCGCATCCGCGAGCGCGTGAGCGAGATGATCGCGCAGATCGACAAGCTGAACCTCTGAGCGCGCCATGGCCAGGGTGATCCACGTCGAAATCCACGGACAGCAGTACTCGGTCCGCAGCGATCTCGACGCGCAGTACATCGCAGAACTCGCCGGCTACCTCGACGAACGCATGAGAAGTGCGGCGCGCGAGCTCGCGAGTGCCGACCCGCTGCGGATCGCCATCGTCGCCGCGCTCAACATCACCGACGAGCTGTACCGGGCCCGCGCCGAGTCGCGCGGGCTCGAAGGACACATTCAGGCGCGCACCGAAGCCATCGAGCGCCTGGTCGACGCCGTGCTCGAGGACGCCCGCGCGCGGATTGCCGTGAACGAATAGCCGGACCGCCTGGCGCCCCTTGTGGGTCGGCCGGCCGTCGGCTAGGATCGATGGACTCCGACTCCCTGCTTTGTGCGTGATGGTTCGGAGAGTCGCTTGAGCCGATGTTCGTCCCTAAGTGAGCTGCGACGCCGCGTGGTGTGCACGCCTCCGTGGTGAGGAAGCCTGAAGCGCGGCTTGACCCAGCGGCTCCACCTGCACCCGCAGGTTCAGCGGCCTCCCCACACGGCAAAGCGGGGGGTTTTTCCCCTCGCTCTCCGTTTTCCCCGATCCCGATGTCCGCAACGATTGCTACTGTCGGCGAGCGCGCGCTCATCGCCCGACTGCACAGGCGCGTCCCGCCGCCTCCCGAACACGTCCGCCTCGGCATCGGCGACGATGCCGCGCTGATCGCGCCGGCAACGGGCCGGCAGATGGTCGTGACGACCGACGTGCTCGTCGAAGACATCCACTTCCGCCGCCACCGCACGCCCTGCGACGCCATCGGGTGGAAGGCGCTGGCCGTCAATCTGAGCGATCTGGCATCGATGGGCGCCGATCCCACGGGATCGCTGCTCAGCCTGGTGCTGCCCGACGACCTGACGCTCGACGCCTTCGATCAGCTCATCGACGGCTACCTCGCACTCGCCCGCGCGACGTCGACGCCGCTCATCGGCGGCAACATCTCGCGATCGCCCGGTCCGCTGGTCGTCGACGTCACGGCAATCGGCGAGGTGCTCGGCCGGCGCGCGCTGCGGCGCGTCGGCGCCCGTCCCGGTGACGCACTGTACGTGACGGGCCAGCTGGGCGCGGCCGCGGCAGGCCTGGCGCTGCTCGAGCAGGGCGCCGCGCGCGAAACGCTCGATGCCGACGCGCGGGCCTGCATCGAACGCCACGAGCGGCCTGAGCCACGGCTGAAGCTCGGGCGCATCGCCAGCCGGACGGGAACCGCGTCGGCGGCCATGGATCTGTCGGACGGCCTGGCGGACGCGGCTCGTCAGCTGGCCGAGGCCGCCGGTCTCGGCGTGATCATCGAGGCCGCGGCGCTGCCGTGCCACCCGGGCGCGGCGGCCCTGGCTGCCGCCCGCGGCGAATCGGCCGCGGCCTTCGCTCTGAGCGCGGCCGAGGACTACGAGCTCGCGTTCGTCGTTCCCGGCCGACGGACGTACCGGTTCGAGGCCGCTGCCCGGCGCGACCGCAACGTTCCGGTCACGCGCGTCGGCCGGTTCACGGCCGAACCTGGGGCGCGCGTCGAGTGGCCGGACGGCTCGATCACGGAGCTGCCGCGCGGTTTCGCGCATTTCTGACGGAAGACCGACGCTCTGACGCGTCCCCGACACGACGCTGAGGTCGGCTTCGGCGACGCCGAAGGAGACCGGAGGGGAAGCCGCACCTGCCGCGGCGCCACCGGTCAAGCGGTAGGGCCAGACTTGCACTGCCCCCCCGGTTCCGCGGTAGGCTGGTCGGGTCGTGTCACCTGTGCTCTCCGGGGACGTCGACATCCGGACCGCCGCATCGCGGCGGCCGGGTGGCCTCGTCTCCTGCCGACGGACACTGCGTGCAGCGGCCGATATCCCCGCAGGGAGGATCGCCTGATGGCGGTCTCGCGGCGGGTGCTCGTCCGGTTGTTCGCGACCTTTGCCGCTGCTGCCGGCTTCGTCCTGTTCTACCAGGCCACAGTCATCGATTCGCGCACGGTCAGCCCGGGCGATCCGCCGGCCCTGATGACCGGCACGCGAGCCCGATTCGTCGCCACGGCCTACTGCAAAGGGACGACGACGGCTGCCGGCGTCCGGGTGCGGTCGGGGATTGCCGCGTCGGATCCGAAGATTCTGCCGCTCGGCTCAATCATCCAGGTCGAAGGCGTCTCGAGCCGGCACGACGGTATCTACACGGTTCTCGACACCGGCCCGCTCGTGCAGGGACGGCGGCTGGACCTCTACATGTGGAGCTGTCACGAGGCGCTGGCGTTCGGCAGACGGCCGGTCACGGTGACGGTGCTCCGCCTCGGCTGGCGCCCCAATGGCGCCCCCGAGGACGAAGCCCGGCCGCTCGACGCGCCCTAGAACCCGCCCCGCGCGGCTCTGCACCGCTCGCCCGCTCGACACCGTTCCGTCCTGCTTCCCGTCGCGCCGCGCGTCCGTCGCGGATCGTGGGCGCGGCGTAGCCGATCCCTTGAGCGCCGGCATTCCGACCCGATCGCGCCACGGCCTTTCCGGGTGCCGCTACGGTGCCGGCACCGGCGGCTGGGTGTACTGCAGCTGGTAGAGCTTGTAGTAGAGCCCCTGCTGGGCGAGCAGTTCCTGGTGTGTGCCGCGCTCCCGGATCTCGCCGTGGTGCACGACCAGAATCTGATCCATGTCCTGAATCGTCGACAGCCGGTGCGCGATGGCCAGCACGGTACGGCCGGCCATCATCACGCGCAGGGCATCCTCGATGAGCGCCTCGGTCGCCGTGTCGATGCTCGAGGTCGCTTCGTCGAGCAGCAGCACGGTCGGCTCGTGCGCCAGCGCCCGCGCGAACGACAGCAGCTGCTTCTGGCCGACGGAGAGCGATCCGCCCCGCTCGGTGACCTCGGCGTCGTAGCCGCCGGCCCGTTCGGCGATGAACCGGTCGGCGTGCACCGCCTCGGCGGCACGTCTTACCTGCTCGTCGCTGATCGCCGGATCGCCCAGCCGGATGTTGTCGGCGATGGTCCCCGAAAAAAGGTGCACGTCCTGCAGCACGAGGCCGAACAGCCGCCGCAGCTCGGCCGTATCCCACTCGCGCACATCGATGCCGTCGACGAGCACGCGCCCGCGCTGCACGTCGTAGAAGCGCAGCAGCAGGTTGATCAGCGTGCTCTTGCCCGATCCGGTCGCCCCCACGATGCCGACGCGCTGGCC
>QGVF01000071.1 GCA_003242705.1 Acidobacteriota bacterium | reverse complement strand
CCGGCGCCGGCCGGGCTGCGCGATGGGCCGCACCGGCCGCGCCCGGCCCGCCGCTCGGCGTTGCCGGGCCGGGCGGTTCGACGATCGTGCGCGACGGGCTCGCGTGGAACCTGCTCGTCGGCGACGAGACGGCCGTGCCCGCCATAGCACGACGGTTCGAGGAAGCACCGCCGGGCCTCTCGATCGTCGCGCTGATCGAAGTCGAGGATGCGGCCGAGGAGCTGCCGCTGCCCTCGTCGGCGCGCGTCGACGTCCGCTGGATTCACCGCGGCGGTGCGACGTCGATCGACGAAGTGCTGGCGGCCGTGCAGCTGCCTGCAGGGGAAGGCTTCGCGTGGGTCGCGGGCGAGCGCGACCTGGCGCGCCGCATACGCCGCCACTTCATCGAGGTGATGGGGCTTCCGCCGGGTCACGTGAAGGCGTCGGCCTACTGGCGGCGCGGAGAGACCGGACGCCACGAGGTGCTCGGCGACGAGTGATACTCTTCCGGACATACCGCCGTGACATTCCCGACGCTGACGCCCGGACGGGCGATTGAAGGCATCTCGGCAGTGCTGCTGCCGTACGGCAGCGACGAGCGGCCCGACTGGACGACGTTCCGGCAGCTGCTCGACCGCACCTGGAGCGCGGGCCTGACGCCGGCCGTCAACATGGACACCGGCTACGTCAACCTGCTCACCGACGACGAGCGGGCGCGCATGCTGGCCGAGACGCAGGATGTGGCCGACGGGCGACGATTCGTGGCTGGTGCCTTCATCGAGGGGCGCGCGGGCGATCCGGTCGCGCTCTATCGCACCGAAATCGATGCCATCCGTCGCGCCGGCGGCACGCCCATCGTTTTCCAGTCCACCGCCCTCACCTCGCGTGACGATGACGGCATCGTCGCGCTGTACAGGGAAGTGGCCCGCGACGGGGGACCGCTGCTCGCGTTCGAGCTGGGGCAGATGTTTGCGCCGTTCGGCCGCATCTACAGCGACGACCTGTTCGCCCGCCTGCTCGACATCGAGGGCATCGTCGGCGCGAAGCATTCGTCGCTCGATCGGACCGTCGAGTGGCGCCGGCTCTCGCTGCGCGACCGCGCCAGACCTGATTTCGCCATCTATACGGGGAACGATCTCGCCATCGACATGGTGTTCTACGGCAGCGACTACCTGCTCGGGCTGTCGGCGTTCCACGTCGAGGCGTTCGCGGTGCGCGATCGGCTCTGGCGCCAACGGGATCCGCGCGCCTTTCTGCTGAACGACCTGCTGCAGTACCTCGGGCACCTGGCGTTCCGGGCGCCGGTGCCGGCGTACAGACATTCGGCAGCGCAGTTCCTGAAGATCCGTGGTGTCATCCGGTCGGATCGACCGCATCCTGCCGGCGCCGTGCGGCCGGACAGCGACCTGCCGCTGCTCGAGGACGTCGCGCGTCGCATCGACGATCTGCTTGCGGAGATCGCTTCATGAGCCGTCCGACGTTTCCGCGGGTGGCCGCGCTGAAGACGGCCGAGGCCTTCCGTGCGCATCTGGCCGCAAACCGGATTCCGCTCGAGTTCGACGACGAGCTGCTGCCGCCGGCCGAATCGCCGCTCGCGCAGCCGTTCGAGATCAACGGCGTGCGCCTCGCCAACCGCTTCTGTGTGCTGCCGATGGAAGGCTGGGACGGTACGCGCGACGGTCGGCCGAGCGAGCACACGACACGCCGCTGGCAGCGGTTCGGCACGAGCGGCTGCAAGCTGATCTGGGGCGGCGAGGCGGTGGCGGTGCGCCACGACGGACGCGCGAGCCCGAACCAGCTGCTGCTCACCGAAGCCAGTCTCGGCGCGATTGCCGCGCTGCGCGACGCGCTCGTCAAGGCGCACCGCGAGCGCTTCGGGTCGAACGCCGACGGCGAGCTGTACATCGGCCTGCAGCTGACGCACTCGGGCCGTCATGCACGGCCGAATGCCTCCGATCGTCCCGAACCGCTGGCCGCGGCTCCGCATGCGGTGCTCGACCGCCGCGTGCCGGGCGGTGCACCGATCGTGACCGACGACGAGCTCGATCGGCTGATCGACGAGTTCATCGCTGCGGCCGGCCGCGCGTGGCGCGCCGGGTTTCAGTTCGTCGACGTCAAGCTCTGCCACGGCTACCTGGGCCACGAACTGATCGGTGCGAAGAACCGGCCCGGGAAGTACGGGGGATCGATCGAGAACCGCCTGCGATTCCCACGGCGGATCATCGAGGGCATCCAGGCGAGCGTGCCGGGCATGGCGGTCGGCGTCCGTCTGTCGGCCTTCGACGTCGAGCCTTACCGGAAGCGCGAGGACGGAGTTGGCGAGCCGTGCGGTGAGCCGACCGGCGACCCGCCGCCCGGCTTCGGCGTGCTTGGTGACGACGACGGACTCGACGACGCGCTCGAGGAGGCGCGGGCCCTGCTGCAGATGCTCGACGAGCTCGGCGTACGCATGGTGAACGTGACGGGCGGCAGCCCGTACTACTGTCCCCATGTGCAGCGGCCGGCGTTCTTCCCGCCAGCCGACGGCTACCTGCCGCCCGAGGATCCGCTGCGCGGCGTCGCCCGTCAGATCGCGGCCACGGCGAGGCTCAAGGCCGCCTTCCCGCACATGGCCATCGTCGGGTCCGCGTACAGCTACCTGCAGGAGTGGCTGCCCAACGTGGCGCAGTACACCGTGAGGAATGGAATGACCGACTTCATCGGCCTCGGCCGGATCATGCTCTCGTATCCGGAGCTGGCGGCCGATGTGCTCGAGGGACGGCCACTGCAGCGCGGCCGGATCTGCCGCACGTTCAGCGACTGCACCACCGGTCCGCGCCTGGGGCACGTGTCGGGCTGCTATCCGCTCGATGACTACTACAAGGCCATGTCGCACGCCGTGCAGGTGACGGCGGTCCGTACCTCAATGACGGCCGGGGAGGGGCGATGAGCCGCATCCTGCGTCTGGTGCTTCCGGCAATCACGGTTGTTGCGGTCATCGCGGCGGGCGGGGGCCGGCCGTCGGCCGGCGCCGGCCAGCAGGCGCCGGCGCGGAAGCGCGTGCTGGCCATCGGCGACACCCGGACGGGCTACACGCACGACTCGATCAGTCACGCGCTTGCGGTCGTCGACCTCATGGGACGCGAAAGCGGACTGTGGGACACCTTCATCCGTACCGACTCGCAGTGGATCACCAGGCAGCCCGTACCGCCGCCGGCCCGCAACGCACGGACGCTCGACGACTTCGATGCGGTCTTCCTGTTCGTGTCGGGCGAGGGCACGCTCACCGGGCAGCAGAAGCGGGACTTCGTCTCGTTCGTGCGCGACGGCAAAGGCGCTGTCGCGGCACATTCGGGAATCGCCGCATTCTACGAGTGGCCCGAGTACGGCGAGATGTTCGGGGGCTACTTCGACAACCACCCATGGAACGTGACCGAAGCGCGCGTGCGCGTCGAAGATCGAGCGCACCCGGCCATGCGCCATTTCCCGCCGACGTTCACGCGGACCGAGGAGTACTACGTGCTGCGGCCGAAGCCATACTCGCGTGACGCGGTCGATGTGCTGGCCAGCATCGATCCGGACTCGGTCGACCTGACCCATCCCGACCTGCGGCGGACCGATCGCGACTTTCCGGTCGCGATGGCGAAGACGTACGGGAAGGGACGGACGTTCTGGTCGACGTTCGGCCACGACGCCGACACCTGGGACGATCCCGACATCCGGAAGATGTACTTCGAGGCGCTCCGCTGGGTGATGCGGCTCACCGACTGACATCGCGCCGGTCGGCTGCTCCGCTCCGGGTGCATCGCGTGAACAGCTAGCGCTGCGGGGGGTACTTCGCGAGTTTGCGCTGCAGCGACCGGCGGTGGATGCCGAGTACACGCGCGGCTTCCGAGATGTTGTAGCCGCAGTCGGCCAGCACACGGTTGATGTGTTCCCACTCGACCCGATCGAGCGACATCGGCTGCAGCGATTCGGCCGAGGCCTCCCGTCCCTTCGGATCCCGCGTGAAGGCTGCGAGGATCTCGTCGGCGTCGGCCGGTTTGGTCAGGTAGTGCACGGCGCCCATGTGGACCGCATCGATGGCGGTCGCCACACTTCCGTAGCCGGTGAGCACGACGATCTTCGTGGCGGGGTCGGCGGCGAGCAGCTCGGGGATCAGGTCGAGTCCGTAGCCGCCAGGCATCCGGAGATCCAGCACGACAAGCTCCGGAGTCTCCTCGGCGATCAGTGCCCGTGCTTCGGCGAGATCGCCCGCCTGCCGGACGTCGTAGCCGCGCGTCGTGAATGCCCGCGCCAGCCGTTCACGCAGTCGCTCGTCGTCTTCGACGAGCAGCAGGAGGGGGGTGTCGGCAGTACTGGTCATGACGGCGACAGCGGGGCGGCGACGTCGACGGGCAGCCGGATCGTCACGGTCGTGCCCGCGCCTTCCCGTGATTCGATGGTGAGCGAGCCGCGCAGCTGTTCCACCGACGATCGTGCCACGAACAGTCCGAGACCGGTGCCCTCGCCCGGCGCCTTCGTCGTGAAGAACGGCTCGCCGGCGCGAGCCAGTTCGTCGGGCGACATGCCGCGGCCCGTGTCGACGATGCGCACGAGGATGTCGCGGTCGTCCGGATCGGCGGTGACGGTCACGAGGCCGTCGGGCGCCGAGGCCTGCAGACCGTTGCGGACGACGTTGACGAGCGTCCGCACCACGACGCCGGCGGGCCAGACGACCTCGACCGTGTCGGGCATCGCGAGACGGATACGGCGACGCTCGGCCGGCGTCAGCTCACGCACGAGCCGATCGGCGAGCGTCGCGAGCGTGAGCGGTGCAACCGCTTCGCCCTGCGGTTCGCTGATGCGCGCCGACATGTCCTGCAGCAGGCGCCGGCAGCGATCGACCTCGCTGCGAATCAGCCGGACATCGGACAGCAGTTCGCCGTCGGCGGCAAGTCGCTCGAGCTCCAGCTCGAGCTCGCGGGCGGCGACGGCAATCGTGCCGAGCGGCGTGTTCAGTTCGTGCGCGGCGCCTGCGGCGAGCGTCGACATGGCGGCCAGCCGGGCGTCGCGCGCCGAGCGTTCGCGCAGCTCCGACAGATCACGATCGCGCCGCTCGACGAGCTCGACGAGGCGGCCGACGAGCAGAGCGATCAGCAGCGCGACGGCCGCAAACGCCAGCCACATGCCGCGGACGTGCAGGCCAATCTCGGGATGCATGGCGCCGGCCGTTGCCAGTCCCTCGGGCGGGAACAGGAAGAGCAGGCCGTAACCGGCGATCGAGAGTAATGCGATGGACCAGGCCCAGGAGCGGCCGAGCGCGAGCGCGGCCAGGACGATGTAGACGAGATAGAAGATGCTTGCGGGGTTGAGCACGCCGCCCGTTTCGTGCAGCACCCAGGAGAGGACGAGGACGTCGGCCGCGGTGATGAGTCCGGCGGCGCGCAGCGGCAGCAGGCGGCCGCGGCTCAGGCGGATGCTGAGCCACGCGTTCGATGCGGCCGATAGAACGATGAGGATGGGAACGCTGAGCGAGTCGGGCCCGCCGAAGCCGCGCACGCCGGCGGCGACGGCTCCGCCCAGCGCGAGTACGCCGGTCCATCGCACCGAGACGAGCCACGGCAGGGCGAGGCCGTCGCGGTGCAGCGGGAAGGAACCGGCCGGGGACATGGCCTGCTGATTATCGGCGGCCGGACGTAGAATGTCGCGTGCCCAATCTGCCTGTTCGACCGGTTCTGACGCTCGATGTCGCCCGCGCCCTGGCCGACGCGGCCGAAGCGCACATCCGCCTGCGCGGCTTCGCCATGTTCGTCGCCATCGTCGACACCGGGGCGACGCCGCTGTTCGTGGCCAGGTACAACGATGCGCAGGCGGCAAGCTACGAGATTGCGGTGGCGAAGGCGCAGGCGGCGGTGCGGTTCCGCCGCCCGACACTGGCTTTTCAGGAGCGCATCCTGCGCGACGGCCGGACGAATCTGTTGAGCATGCCGGGTATCGTGGCGGTCGAGGGCGGCGTGCCGATTGTGGTCGACGGGGTGCTCGTGGGCGGGATTGGCGTGAGCGGCGGGACCGGCGAGCAGGACGGCGAGGTGGCCGCCGCGGCGCTGAAGGCGCTCGGGTGAGGCCGGGCTTCCGGATCACCCGCGCCCGGTCTATCGTAGAGGCTTCGGCATCTGCGGGGTGGGGCCCGGGTCGGGAGACCACGGCAGCGGACCGCGCGCCATGTTGAGGAGCTCTGCTCGAATGTCTTGTTGTCTCTTGGCCGGCTACCGTTCGACCGGCAGACGCGCATGAAGTGCACCAGGCTCGTCCTCATCGGTCCGCCGGGCTCCGGCAAAGGCACCCAGGCCACGCGCATCTGCGCGCGCTACGACATCCCCTGGATTTCGACCGGCGACATCCTGCGCGCCGCCGTCAAGGCGCACACCCCGCTCGGCATCCAGGTCCAGATGCTGCTGTCGGCCGGTGAGCTGGTCGGCGACGACCTGATGATCGACCTGGTCCGCGAGCGGCTCGCCCATGAGGACACCGCCAGGGGCTTCGTCCTCGACGGCTTTCCCCGGACCCTCGTCCAGGCCGAGGCGCTCGATCAGATGGTCGGCGGCAAGCCGCTGCTCGCCCTCGTGCTCGAGGTGCCCGAAGCCGAGCTCGAGCGACGCCTCACGTCGCGCCGCATCTGCACCCGCTGCAAGACGCTGACGACGTCGAACAGCCTGTACGGCTCCGAAGAGGAACTCTGCTCGAAGTGCGGCGCCGTCCTCATCACGCGCGACGACGACAACATCGTCACGATTCGCGCGCGGCTCGAGAACTACCGCCGCCTGACCGCGCCGCTCATCGACTACTACCAGCAGCGCAACTGGGTCGCCCGCATCGACGGCACACGCCCGCCCGACGAAGTGACCCGGAACATCGCCAGGGTCATCGACGAGCGCATGGATCTCCGGGACTGCTGAGGCGCGACCGCGGCGAGACGCTTTCCCGCGACTGGCCGACGGATGAGACGACTCAGGCGGATGCGGTCCCGCGCGGCCGGCGGGCCGCTTCCAGCACCTGTCGCCCGGCGGCGATCTCGTCGCCGTTGACCGTGTGCGGCATGCCGGGATAGATGCGCAGGTCGACGGTCGCGCCCATGCGCGTCATGACCTCGGCCGATTCCCTGACGCGATCGAGAGGGATGTGAGGATCGACGTCGCTGCAGCCGATGAAGACGGGTGTGCCCTCGAGCGATCCCGGCGTGTCCCACACCGTCCCTGGCTCACCGATCAGGCCGCCGCTGAATGCCACCACGCCGCCCCAGCGCCGCGGGTGCCGGGCGGCGAACTCGAGCGACAGGCACGCGCCCTGCGAGAAGCCGAGGAGCACGATCGACTCGTGCGGGACGCCGCCTGCCGTGACCTCGTCGACGAGAGACGCGATTCTCCGCAGCGCTGAATCGAGGTACGGCTGGTTGCCGGCCTTCGGCGAAATGAACCGGAGCGGATACCAGTTCCGACCGGCCGCTGCGGGTGCGAGCCACGCGACGCGCTCGACATCGAGGGCGCGCTCGAGGTTCAGGATGTCGCCCGGCGTCGCGCCGCGTCCGTGAATGGCAATCACGACGGCTTCGGCGTCGGTCAGCGGAGCGCCGGCCGTCAGGACGGGCTGGCCGGCATGAGGGTCGGATGCAGTCGTCATAGTGGCGGTTCGACGGGGGGCAGGGCAGCTTCGATGGTCTGGCGGTTCGGCTCCTGCCACGGCGGCAGCTTCAGCGCGCGGCCGAGCGATTCGGCCGGCTCATCGGCCGCAAAGCCGGGCTCGCTCGTCGCGATTTCGAACAGGACGCCGCCCGGCTCGCGGAAGTAGATCGACTGGAAGTACTGCCGATCCTGGACGGGCGTCACGATGTGGCCCAGGTCGATCAGGCGCTGCCGCATCAGTTCCTGCTCGGCCCGCGTCGCCACGGCGAAGGCCACGTGATGGACGGTGCCGATCCCGCCCATGCCGGGCTGTCTGCCGTATCCGTCGATCACGTCGACGATGTGACCAGGGCCGCGGCCGCCGACGGTCAGTCGTGTCCGGTCGCCCTCGGTGGCCTCGACGCTGAAGCCCAGCACCGTCGTCATGAACTCGATCGTGTTCGCCGCGGCGCGACTCGTGAGCGTCACACCGTGCAGCCCCCGGATGGCCCGCGCGGCGTCGATGGGACTGCCGGGCCAGCCCCGTCGATCGTCGGCCGCCTCGAGGATCTCGAAGATGAGGCCCGACGGATCGCGGAAGACGAGGCCCGGCTCCCCGAAGCGCGGTGCGAGCGCGCCCGGCGCGGCGCCGGCGGCTTCGAGCCGCTCGCGCCAGTAGTCGAGCGAACCGGCGGAGACCGCAAACGTCGTCGCGGTCACCTGGCCGGCTCCGGCACGCCCGTGCCGCAGGCCCCTGCCGCCGTAGGGAAACGTCGTCCAGATCGTGCCCGGCGTGCCCGTTTCGTCGCCGTAGTAGAAGTGGTAGACGAACGGGTCATCGAAATTGACCGTCTTCTTGACCAGTCGCAGGCCGAGCACGCCGGCGGCAAACGCCAGATCCGCCTCAGCGTCGTCGACGGTGGCGGTGACGTGATGCAGGCCGCGGATCGGGCTGTTCATGGCACCTTCGCTACCGGCGAGCGATCGGCAGCGACACGCCCAGGAAGAAGCGCGCGGCGTTGGCGTCGCTGAAGATGAACGAGAGCTCGCCGCGGAAGTTGACGTTCTCGAGCCAGGCGACGTCGAGGCCGGCGCCGATGCTCGGCACGAAGTCGGTGTCGTCGCAGCAGTGCATGACGCCGACCAGGAACTGGCCGTACGGCAGTACGCGTCCGTTCGTCTCGAACGTGTAGCGCAGGCCGCCCATCACGGTGGTGACCGTCGCGCCCGAGAAGCGGTTGAACCCGAGATCGCCGACCACGCCCAGGCGGCCGGTTTCGTTCTCCGTCAGCGAGTTGAACAGCATGTTGGCGTTGAAGCCGACGCCGGTCGACTCACTCATGTTCATGAACGTCAGTCCCAGGCCGAGGAGCATCGACTCCTCGTCGCCGCCGGTGGCCGGCTGCGACGGAGCCTGGGCGGCGGCAGGCGCCGCGAGCGCCAGCACCAACGCGGCAGTCGTACAGATCCTGGAGAACAGCGACATGTGCATTTCCGTATCCTCGTCAGATTGTGAGGGGGAGCATGAAAGCTCCCGCGGTTCCGGGAGCCTCAGGCAACGATAACACCGGACGGGCCTCGGTCCGGCACGTTTCGTGGCCCGTTGCCGGGACCGGATGTGGGGCGGACTGCGATACCGTGGACTGACGCGCACGGCCATCCGCGCGGGGAGGCAGGGTGTTTCCGTACCACGACGAAAACGTTACGCAACGGACGCCGGTCGTCACGATTGCCCTGATTGTGCTGTGCGCGGGCGCCTGGCTCCTGGTACAGGGCGGCGGCGCCATGCTGCCGCTGGCCGCGTCGGTCTGCAACTACGGGCTGATTCCCGGCGAGCTGCTCGGGACGGTGCCGCCCGGCACCGAGTGGCGGATGGGCGACTACCTGGTGTGCGTGGTCGACGAGGGGCCGGAGCTGCGCAACGTCGTGACGCACATGTTCCTGCACGGTTCGTGGATGCACCTGCTCGGGAACATGTGGTTTCTGTGGCTGTTCGGCAACAACATCGAAGACTCGATGACGCGGCCGCGCTTCGTCGTCTTCTACCTGGGCTGCGGTCTGGCGGCGGCGGCGCTGCAGGTGCTGGCCGACCCCGATTCGTACGTCCCGATGGTCGGCGCCTCGGGCGCGATCAGCGGGGTGATGGGCGCATATCTCGTGCTGTTCCCGCGCGTCCGCGTCTACACCCTGGTGCCGCTTGGCTTCTTCGTGACGACGGTCGCGCTGCCGGCCTGGGTGATGCTGATCTACTGGGTCTTCCTCCAGACGATCGGCGGGCTTACCTCGATCATGGTCGAGACCGAGGGCGGCGTCGCGTTCTGGGCGCACGTCGGCGGGTTCGTCGCCGGGGTGGTGCTCGTGAAGCTGTTTGCCGAGCCGCGCTACGTCACCTCGCACGCCCGATCGCAGTGGCGCCCGTCGGGATACCGGCGGCCGTATGGCCGGTGGGACTGGTAGAGAGGGGGAGACGTGCCGCGCGACACCGGGCGCTGCGGGTGCGCCGAGGCCGCGCGGCGGGCCGGCCGGTCAGACGCCGTCAGACATTGAACCGGAACAGCATCACGTCGCCGTCCTGGACGACGTAGTCCTTGCCCTCCATGCGGTAGAGCCCCTTCTCACGGGCGGCAGCGATCGAGCCGCAGGCGACCAGGTCGTCGTACGACACGGTCTCGGCCTTGATGAAGCCCCGCTCGAAGTCCGAGTGAATCACGCCGGCGGCCTTCGGCGCCGTGTCACCGGCACGGATCGTCCACGCGCGCACCTCCTTCTCGCCCGCCGTGAAGTACGTCCGCAGGCCGAGCAGGTGGTAGACGGCGCGAATCAGCGTTTCGATGCCGCTTTCGGTCACGCCGAGGGCACTCAGGTACTCGGCGGCTTCCGCCGGGTCGAGGTCGATCAGGTCGGCTTCGATCTTCGCGCTCACGACGACCGCTTCGCTCTTCAGCCGGGTGCCCACGTACTCACGCACGCGCTGGACGTACGGGTTCGTATCGGCCGACGCGAGCTCATCTTCGCGCACGTTGCACGCGAAGATCGTCGGCTTGTCGGTGAGCAGGAAGAGCCCGCGCACGAGCGCGCGCTCTTCGTCGGAAAGCCCCGCGGCGATGGCCGGCGTGCCCGCATCGAGCAGCGGCTCGAGCTTCTCGAGCACCGCCAGCTCGGCCACCGCGCTCCTGTCGCCGCGCTTGACGTCCTTCGCCAGCCGCTCGCGGCGCCGCCGGATCGACTCGAGGTCGGCGAGGATCAGCTCCGTGTTGATCACCTCGATGTCGCGGATCGGATCGACGCTGCCCGATACGTGGTGGACGTCCTCGTCTTCGAAGCAGCGGACGACCTGCACGATGGCGTCGACTTCGCGGATGTGGGTGAGGAACGTGTTGCCGAGGCCCTCGCCCTGGCTCGCGCCCTTGACGAGGCCCGCAATGTCGACGAACTCGACGACGGCGGGAATCACCACGTCGGTTTTCGCGATCTGCTGCAGCACCGCGAGCCGGGGATCGGGCACCGTGACGACACCGACGTTCGGCTCGATGGTGCAGAAGGGATAGTTGGCGGCCTCCGCCTTGCGCGTGCGCGTGACGGCGTTGAAGAGGGTGGACTTGCCGACATTGGGCAGTCCGACGATACCGGCTCTCAGCATGGGTCCTTGGGGTGCTCCGGGTCCATCGGGGCTTCGGGCGCCGGTGTCGCCAGCGGCCCGAACCCAACTCTTCAGTGTAGGTGATCCGCCGGGCCGGATGCCCGTGCCGGCGGCCGGCCGGCGGCGATACTCACGGCCAGGATAGGCGCGCAAGCCGGCCCGGAATACGCCGGAACCGCGTGATATGTTGAAGGGCTGGATTCCAGGACGCCGACGCTCTTCATCATGAAAAAGCTGCTTGCGCTCAACCGCGGGGAAATCGCCATCCGCATCATGCGGGCGGCGACCGAGCTCGGGTTGCGGACCGTCGCCGTCTTCCCCAAGGAAGACTCGCTCAGTCTGCACCGCTTCAAGGCCGACGAGGCCTACCAGATCGGCGAGGGCAAAGGCCCGGTCGAGGCCTACCTCGACGTACAGGGCATTGTCGCGCTGGCGCGCGAGAAGGGCGTCGACGCCATCCACCCGGGCTACGGGTTCCTGTCGGAGAATCCCGACCTGGCGCGCGCCTGCGAAGAGGCGGGGATCACGTTCGTCGGGCCGGACGCGCAGCTGCTCGAGACGCTCGGCGACAAGACCGCGGCGCGGCGCCTTGCCGTCAAGGCGGGCGTACCGGTCGTGCCGGGCATCGAGCGCGCGGTGAAGACCGAGGCCGCCGTCCGCGACGCCGCCGACGAGGTCGGCTATCCGCTCATCATCAAGGCCGCGTTCGGCGGCGGCGGCCGCGGCATGCGCGTCGTCGAGAAGCCCGAGGACCTGATTCCGCGCTTCGAGGAAGCGACGCGCGAGGCGGCGTCGGCCTTCGGCAACGGCGCGGTGTTCGTCGAGCGCTACATCCGCCGGCCGCGCCACATCGAAATCCAGATCCTCGCCGACCGGCACGGCAACGTGCTGCACCTGTACGAGCGCGACTGTTCGGTGCAGCGGCGTCATCAGAAGGTGGTCGAGGTGGCCCCGGCCGTCTCGCTGGATCCGGGCGTGCGCAGCGCGATCTGCAACGCGGCCGTACGCCTGATGCGGACCGCCGGCTACTCGAACGCGGGCACGGTCGAGTTCCTCCTCGATGCCGAGACGAACGAGTGGTACTTCATCGAGGTGAACCCGCGCATCCAGGTCGAGCACACCGTCACCGAGATGGTGACGGGCATCGACATCGTGCGCAGCCAGATCCTGATCGCCCAGGGCTACGAGCTGCACGGCCCCGAGCTGGGGCTGCCGACGCAGGACGAGGTCCCGCTCTACGGCTATGCGCTCCAGTGCCGGGTCACGACCGAGGATCCGGCGAACAACTTCGTTCCTGACTACGGGAAGATTCACACCTACCGCTCGCCGGCCGGGTTCGGTATCCGGCTCGACGGCGGATCGGCCTATGGCGGCGCGTCGATCAACCCGTACTACGACTCGCTGCTCGTCAAGATCACGGCGTGGGGCCGTGAGTTCCCGCACGCCTGCCGCCGGATGGATCGCGCGCTCCGCGAGTTCCGGATCCGCGGCGTCAAGACGAACATTCCGTTCCTCGAGAACGTCGTCAACAGCCCGATCTTCCAGTCAGGGAAGGCGACGACGCGGTTCATCGACGAGACGCCGGAGCTGTTCCACTTCACGCCCCGCCGCGACCGGGCGACGAAGCTGCTGACCTACATCGGCGACGTCATCATCAACGGCAATCCCGAGGTGAAGGGCAAGGCCGTGCCGGCCCGGCTGAAGCCGGCGCCGGTGCCGCGCCACATCGCCGGCGAGCCGCCGCGCGGGACGAAGCAGCTGCTCGACGAGCTCGGGCCCGAGAAGTTCGCCGAGTGGACCGCGAGCCAGAAGCGGCTGCTGCTCACCGACACGACGCTGCGCGACGCGCACCAGTCGCTGATGGCGACGCGGGTACGGACGCACGACATGGTCGCGGTGGCCAACTTCGTGGCGCACCGGCTCGCGGGTCTCTACAGCCTCGAGATGTGGGGCGGCGCGACGTTCGACGTCTCGATGCGGTTCCTGCTCGAGGATCCCTGGGCGCGGCTGCGGAAGCTCCGCGAGCTGATTCCGAACATCTGCTTCCAGATGCTGCTCCGCGCGTCGAACGCGGTCGGCTATACGGCCTACCCGGACAACGCGGTGCGCGAGTTCGTCCGGCACGCGGCCGACGCCGGCATGGACATCTTCCGCGTGTTCGATTCGCTCAACTGGCTGCCGAACATGAAGGTGGCCATGGAAGCGGTGCGCAGGACCGACCGCGTGTGCGAGGCGGCCATCTGCTACACGGGCGATATCCTCGACCCGAAGCGCGACAAGTACCCGCTGCAGTACTACGTGCGGATGGCCAGGGAGCTGGAGAAGATGGGCGCCCACATCCTGGCCATCAAGGACATGGCCGGATTGTGCCGCCCCTACGCGGCCGAGAAACTCGTGCGCGCGCTCAAGGACGAGATCGGCATCCCGATCCACTTCCACACACACGATACGAGCGGCCTCAACGCGGCGTCGATCCTCAAGGCGGCCGAAGCGGGCGTCGACGTGGCCGACGCGGCCATCGCGTCGATGAGCGGCACGACGAGCCAGCCGAACCTGAACTCGATCGTCGCCGCGCTCGACAACACCGCGCGCGACACGGGGCTCGACCTGCCGGCGCTCAACCAGTACTCGGACTACTGGGAGGTCGTCCGCAGCTACTACGAGCCGTTCGACAACGCGCCGCTTACGGGGACGGCCGAGGTCTACCTGCACGAGATGCCGGGCGGCCAGTACACGAACCTGCGCGAGCAGGCCGAGGCGATGGGGCTCGGCGACCGCTGGCAGGAGATTGCGCGCACCTACGCGGACGTCAACCGCGCCTTCGGCGACATCGTCAAGGTGACGCCCTCGAGCAAGGTCGTCGGCGACATGGCGATCTTCCTCGTGACGCACGGCATGACGATGGCCGACTTCGAGGCGCTCGGGCCCGACCACAACCTGACGCTGCCGAACTCGGTCGTCGAGATGTTCGCCGGCTCGCTCGGCCAGCCCGACGGCGGCTGGCCGAAGAAGCTCCAGCGGCAGATCCTGCGCGGCCAGAAGCCGATGCGCGGCCGTCCGGGTGCGAGCCTGCCGCCGGTCGATTTCGAGCAGACGGCCGAACAGATCGAGCGGCTCACCGGCGAGGCGCCGACGAAGGACGACGTGATGAGCTACGTCATGTATCCGGACGTGTTCATCAAGTTCGCGCGTGCGAAGGAAAGCTTCGGCAACGTCGATGTGCTGCCGACGCCGACGTTCTTCTACGGCATGAAGACCGGCGAGGAGATTACCGTCGACCTCGAACCGGGCAAGACCATCGTCATCCGCTTCCACACGGTCGGCGAGCTCAGGCCCGACGGCCACCGCACGGTGTTCTTCGAGCTCAACGGACAGCCGCGCGAGGTGAGCGTGCGCGACCGGTCGCACAAGACGGGCGCGGCCATCAGGGAATACGCCGATCCGAACCATCGCGGTCACATCGGATCCCCCAACCCCGGCGTGGTCACCTCGGTGCTCGTCGAGCAGGGGCAGCAGGTGAAGGAAGGTCAGAAGCTGCTGGTGCTCGAGGCGATGAAGATGCAGAGCACCGTGTACGCTCCCGTGGCCGGCAAGGTCGCGCGTCTGCTCGTCCAGCCCGGGCAGACGGTCGAGACGAAGGAACTGCTGCTCGTCATCGAGTAGGCGCCGACGCCGATGCCCCGTCGCGCCACGCGACGAGTCGCATCAGCTCGTCCTGCGTCGCGGGCTCACCGTCGAGCAGCACGTGGCCGACGAGGTACCGTTCACCCGACCGCGGCGCCACAATGATCGTGTCGAATCCGGCCCGCCGCGCAGCCGCCGGAATGTCCTCGATGTAGGTGGCCAGGCCGGCGGGCCGCCGGTGCTCCGGAATCGGGCCGAGCCGCAGCGTGGCCACTACCCGGTTGCGCCTGACGAACTCCACCAGGTAGCGATCGTCGGCATCGAGCGCGACGGCGATGTACCGCCGTCCCGTCCGCTCTTCACACGTCACGGCCAGCGGCACGTCGAGCGGGCGCACGCCCGCACCGGCCGTCGTTCCGTCGGGGGTCGGGACGGCCATCGCGTCGATCGGCGCGATCGATCCCATGTGCCTGTAGAAGCGCCGATCCACCAGGTCGTCGTCGAGCTTCCAGTTCATGCGCCCGATGGCGGCCAGCCGTGACATCGACAGCAGCGGCCCGCGCGTAATCGTCCGGAGCTGTTCGTAGTACGCGGCCAGTCGCGGATCGCGCAGCCTGTTCGTTCCGGTCTCGACGCTTTCGACGTAGCCGTCCGGCAGCATGCGGCGGAAGTGGCCGATGCGCCAGGCGGTGTTGAAGACGCTCGGCAGCCGCGCGAGCAGCGGGTCGGCCAGCGCACATTCGTCGATCAGGTGCACCCATGGGCCGCTCTCCATGCCGCCGGCACCGAGCAGGCCGCAGCGCACCGCGACGCGCCGGGCGGGCCTCGGGTCGTCGGCGTGCGGCCAGTCCGGTTCGGCGAACGACAGCCGCTCGGCGCGGACGAGCGACTGCGTCTGAAAATAGATGCCGCGCTCGTCGACGATACCGTTCGGCTTGGCGTTCGATGCGTCGAAGCGGCTGTCGCTCAACAGCGGAACCTGCATCGACGACAGCCCGGCGAGTCCAAGTACAGCTGTCGCGGCCACCCACCGGCGCGGCTCGCCGACAGGCATCGATCCGAGCAGGACGACCGCGCACACCAGCGGCAGGACGAGAAAGCGTCCCGCCATGAAGTCGCCGCCCACCGAGACGACCCAGCCGAGATACAGCAGCGCGCCGACCGCGAGGGCACGTCGCATGCCGCAGCCGCCCGCCAGGGCGGCTCCGATGCCGAGCCCGGTTGCCGTCAGGGTGATCGGATCGCGATCGAGCGAGTCGATCAGGTAGAGCACGCCCTGCTGAAGGATCTCGATCGCGCTGACGCCGTGCCCGAGCTTCGCGTACGCGGTGTTGGGCAGCGGGAATCCGTAATAGAACGTTGCGAACAGCGTCCAGGCGATCGCCGGCGCGAGGCCGGGAAGGGCCGCGCGCACGACCCGGTGCGGCTGCCGGTCACGCCAGGCCGCCAGCGCGAGGACTGGCGCCGTCATGACGACGTGGTCGGGCCGGCACAGGTACAGCAGTCCCGCGAGCAGCCACAGCGTCGTCGATCGCCGCCGGCCGTCCGGCGCCGGCTCCGGCGCGAGGGCGGTGCCGATGAACAGGACGAGCAGCAGGTTCGAGAGCGGGTTCTCGAGACCGGACGTCGAGAAATCGACGAATGCGCGCGAGAGCAGCAGCACCACGACGGCCAGCCAGGCCTGCGGCGCCGACGCGGTTCTCGCGATCACCAGCCGGAACACGAGGAGCGAGACGACGATCGAGAGCGCGAACGTCGCGATGTAGATGTTGCCGACGAGGAGATAGGCGCCTGTCAGGGCGAGCGCCCACAGCGGATGGGTGAACGACTGCACCCGCTCGTCGATGTTGAACGTCAAGCCGAAGCCGTGCGTCGCGTTCAGCACGCTCCGCAGCGTGATCAGCGCGTCGTCACTGAGCCAGGCGGTCCGGACGAGGACGGCCAGGAAGACGAGCAGAAGGGGGTATCGCGTCTCACGCGCCACGGCCGGGGAAGTATACCGGCCGTCGCAGGGCGAATCAGCGGCGCCGCGACGCGCGTCCGCCCCCGATAACGCCGATGTCGACGAGTACCGCCAGAACGACGACAGCGAGGTACCAGCCGTCGACCGAGCTGTTCGTGTTGATCGCCCACGCATACGCCAGCGTGGTGAGCGGCAGGAACACGAAACCCAGCAGCGGCCAGATCACCGTCTCGTACGCACGGCCCAGGTAGTTGCTGAACAGCCAGATCAGGACGAGCACGAGCCGCGGGAAGACGAGGGCGACAATGGCGACCAGGCACGGCATGGGGCGAGTATATGCCGGGGATTCCGACCCGACGCGGCAATCCCGCTGTGCGGATCGCCGCCCGTCAGCCCTCGCCGGTGCCCGTTTCCATGGCGGGCAGCTTCATGGGCGCCCGCAGCGTGTCGTAGAGCCGTCCGAAGAGCGCGGTGCCGACGAGCGCGCCTGCCAGCGCGGCGAACGCGTAGAGCTTGCCTTCGCCGATGTTCACGAGAATCGGCCCGGGGCACATTCCGCAGATCGACCAGCCGATGCCGAACAGGACGCCGCCGACGATGTTGCCGCGATGGGATGGTTTGCTGCCGACGTCGAGAGGCGCTCCGGAGAGCGCTCGTCCCCGGCGCCGCAGCAGCTGGAGGCCGGTGGCAGTGATCACCACGGCCGTGCCGATGATGCCGTAGAGCTGGAAGCTCTCGAGCAGGAACATCTGCTGGATGTAGTTGTAGTCGGCTGCGCCCGACCGGCTCAGCGCCCAGCCGAACACCGCACCCAGACCGAGCGACAGCAGGGCGGTCACGACAGCACCACCTTCCAGAGCAGCTGCGTCGTCACGAAGCCGCCGGCCATGAAGCTCAGCGTCGTGACGAGGCTCGGTCGTTCGAGATTCGAGAGGCCGAAGATACCGTGGCCGCTCGTGCAGCCGCCGCCGAGCCGCGTCCCGAAGCCGATGAACAGCCCGCCGACGAACATCCAGGCCATCTTGCCCGCCGGTCCGAGCGCCAGCGCGTCGTCGAGCATGCCGAGCGCCCAGGTCGGCTGCCAGCCGCCGGTCGTGGCGGCCGAAACGGCGCCGCCGATGACGAGGCCGAAGAGGAACGGCAGCCGCCAGCGCCGCGCCTCGCACAGGCTCGCCCGTTCGAAGTAGCGCGTGCGGACGACGAGGCTGCAGACGTCCTCGAAGCCGGTCGAGATTCCGAGCCGCCGGTTCAGCACGAACAGCAGGAGGAGCGTGACGGCCGCGATGATGGCGCCGCCAGCCGCCCAGTGGATCGGATCTGCTTGGTTGAGGATCAGGGGCATGCAACGATCTTACGGGGCCGCCCGCTGGTCGACGAGGCGGGGCGGGCGCCGATGTCGTGTTCATGAGCGTGCTGGTACGGCGTCGGCCGATGCGTGCCGGTCGGCCCGCGATGGCCGGTGCGGGCCGGTCGTGTCAGCCGAGACGGGAGATGTCGCGGACCGCGCCCTTGTCGGCCGAAAGCGCCATGGCGGCGTAGGCCCGGAGCGCCGCCGAGACTTTCCGCTGGCGGTTCTTCGGCCGAT
>QGVF01000070.1 GCA_003242705.1 Acidobacteriota bacterium | reverse complement strand
CCCAAGGACCGTTCCGTTCCGGATCGGTCGGCCCGAACAGCGCGACGACGGGCGTGCCGAGCGCGGCCGCCACGTGGGTCGGTCCGGTGTCGCCGGAAATCATCAGCGCGGCACGTCCCGCCAGCGCCACCAGATCGGTCAACGATGTCGGCGGCGCCAGGATCGCGGCGCCAGACGCCGCGTCGACGATGGCCTGCGCGAGCGACTCCTCGCCGGGCCCCCACAGCACGACGGATCGCAGGCCGTGCCGTTCGTGCAGCCATGCCGCGATCCGGCCGAAGCGCTCCGGGGGCCAGCGCTTGTTCGGCCATGCCGCGCCACCGTTGACGAGCGCGAACCGGTCGATGCCGTTCGCCGTCAGCTCGTCGAGCGCTCCTGATGGCAGCGGCATCAGCGGGAACTCGAGCCGGTGCACCGGCGCGCCCAGCCGCCCGGCCAGCGCCAGGTTCTTGTGCACGACGTGGCCCGCGTCGGGCACCGCCACACGCTCGGTGTAGAAGAGCGACGCCGCCCCTTCGCGTGCCGCCCGCCGGCTGAAGCCAATCACGCGCGCTGCGCCCGACAGCCGCGCGAGCACGGCCGACTTGATCAGGCCCTGAAAGTCGATCGCCACGTCGTAGCGGCGGGCGCGCAGCTCGCGCAGCGCCTGAATCCAGCCGTCACCGGTCGGTTTGCGCAGCGGAATCGTCGACGAGATGACGGGCACCAGGTCGAGCAGCTCGCGGTGTGCGCGATCGACGAGCCAGTCGATCTGCGCGAACGGATGCGTCAGGCGAATCGCTGCGACGGCCGGCAGCGTGTGGATGAGATCGCCGAGCGATCCGAGCCGCACGACGAGCAGTCGACCGAGCGGTTCGCGCGTCACGTTCCGTTTCCGGGCGGCTCGTCTCGCAGCCGGGCCAGCAGATCCCGCGTCGAGTGATCCTTGGGATCGCCGACCACGGCCACGCGCCCGCCGTAGGCGCGCACGACGTCGCGCTCAGGCACGGTATCGACCGTGTAGTCGGTGCCTTTGCAATGCACGTCGGGCCTGAATCGCTCCAGCAGCCGCGCCACCGTCGGCTCGTCGAAGATCACGACGTAGTCGACGGCGCGCAGCGCGGCGACGAGCTCGGCGCGGGCGGCGGCCGGGAGCACGGGCTGCCCGGGCCCCTTCAGCTGCCGCACCGACTCGTCGGCGTTGACCGCAACGATCAGCCGATCCGCTTCAGCGCGCGCGGCCTCGAGGTAGCGGACGTGGCCGACGTGCAGCAGGTCGAAGCAGCCGTTGGCGAATGCAATCGTCCGTCCCTCGCGGCGATCGGCGGCGACGAGCGTCTCGAGCTCCGCTTCGGTCACGATGCGTCCCACGTCACCGCACCTCGCCCGGCCCGAGCAGCGACGCCGCCAGTTCGCGATGCGTCGCGACGGCCGTTCCCCGCTTCATGACGACGATGCCGCCGGCATGATTGGCGATCCGGGCCGCTTCGGCAAACGACGCGCCGGCCGCCAGCGCCACGGCAAAGGTGGCAATGACGGTGTCGCCCGCGCCGGTCACGTCGGTCACCTGATCGGATCCGACGATGGGAATGTGGTCGGTCGGCTTGCCGGGCTCGAACAGGGCCATACCCCGGCTGCCGCGCGTAATGAGCACGGCCGCGCAGCCGAGCCGGGCGAGCAGCTCGCGGCCGGCCGACTCGAGGAGGGTTCGGTTGTCGTCGATGCGGATGCCAAGCAGCGCCTCGACCTCGGCCTCGTTCGGCGTGCAGGCCGTCATGCCCGTGTAGCTGCCGAGCGCGTAACGGGAATCGACGAGCACGAGCGGCGGCGACGGCCGCTTCGTCGCAGCCAGCGCGCGCTGCCACAGCAGCGGCGTGACGAGGCCGCCGCCGTAGTCCGACACGATCACGACGTCGGCCCGCTCGACGGCCGCCACCAGCGCACGCTCGGCGCGGCGCACGGCGCTGGCCGGCAGCGGACTGCCGGCGCGATCGATGCGCACCACCTGCTGCTTGGCCGAGTGCACGCCGCCGGCCAGGATGCGCGTCTTGACCGGCGTCGTCACGGTGGACGACTGCACGACGCCGGTCACGTCGGCCGTCTGCTCGAGCGCCTTGTAGAGTCCCTGCCCGGCCGGGTCGCGGCCGACGACGCCGATGAGCTCGACGGTCGCACCGAGACTGGCCGCGTTCCTCGCGGCGTTGCCCGCGCCGCCCGGCAGCAGCTCGGCCGAATCGTACGAAAGGATGAGGACGGGCGCTTCGCGCGAGACGCGATCGATCTGCCCGTAGATGAACTCGTCGGCGATCAGGTCGCCGACGACCGCCACGCGCACGCGGGCGAAGCTCGACAGCAGCTGTCGGTATCGGCGCACGGTCGTCTTCATCGTCCTGCCCCGGGGTGACCACTCGCCGTGAGCAGCCAGGCCACGGCCGCCATGAGATCGTCGGCCACGTACGCCGCACCGGGCACCCGCCCTTCGTGCTGGCGCGCCACGTCGTCGCCGTATCCGGTCCGGACGAGGATGCCGCGCGCACCGGCGCGCTCGGCCGCCCCCACATCGGCCAGCTTGTCGCCGACGACGAACGACCGCTCGAGGTCGATGGGCGTCCGTTCACACGCCTGGCGGATCATGCCGGGCTCCGGCTTCCGGCAGCCGCACGCGGCGCGGTACTGCTCGAGGTCGGCGGCCGGATGGTGCGGGCAGTAGAGCCACTGGTCGACCACCGCGCCGCAGGCCGCCAGGTGGCGGGCCATCTCATCGTGAATGCGCCGCAGGTCGTCTTCCGTGTAGTAGCCCCGCCCGATGCCGCTCTGGTTCGTCGTGACGACCACCAGGAAGCCGGCACGATTGAGCAGCCGGATGGCGTCGGCCGTCCACGGAAACCAGCGGACGTCGGACGGGCGCGACAGGTAACCGACGTCTTCGATCATCGTCCCGTCGCGATCGAGGAACACCGCGGCGCGGGCCATTTCAGAGCGCGGCCTTTCCCGCCAGAGCGGCGTTGACCGCCGCCAGGACGTCGTCGATGCCGATGCGCTTCATGCAGCGGTGGTCGATCGGACAGTCGCGGAGCATACAGGGACGGCAGAAGGCGGACGCAGTCAGCACGTGGTGATCTCCGATCGGGCGCGTGGCCCGCTCATCGGTCGGACCGAAGATGGCCACCACCGGGCGTCCGACGGCGGCCGCCAGGTGCATGCCTCCGGAGTCGTTGGCCACGACGGCCGCCGTGCGGTCGAAGACCGCGACGAGGGCCCCCACGCTGGTGCGGCCGATGAGGTTGACGACGCGGGCGGCCGCAGCCGGCGCGTGCGTGCGAAGCCAGGATTCTATCGCACGCCCGGCGTCGCGATCGTGGCCGGCGCCGACCAGCACGCACCAGGCGTCCCGGTCGGTCACGAGGCGCGCGGCAACCGCCGCCATCCGGTCCGGGGGCCACTGCTTCGCCTGTCCGTACGCCGCGCCGGGCGCCAGCCCGACCAGCTCGGCATCGCCGGGCACGCCGGCCGCGGCGAGCAGTCGGTCGCCCTCGGCGCGACTCGACGGCCGGGGCGCAATCCACGGCGCGATGGCCTCGCTGCCGGGGATCCCCAGCGCCGACACGAGGTGACGGTAGTAGTCGGCCTGATGCCGCACCTCGCGGGCCGGCGGCCGCCCGATGCCGCGCGTCAGAAGCATGCCGCGCAGCGACGCACGATATCCCCACCGTTCCGCAATTTGCGCGCGGTAGAACTGCCAGGCACTGCGCCAGGAGTTCGGCAGCAGCAGGCCCGCATTGAAGCTCCCCTCGCGGAGCACACGGACGGCGTCGGGTGTGCGGCGCGGCAGGTCGATCACGGCGTCGGGCGCCGCATGCGTCTGTTCGCGCAGCAGGGCCGCCACGACCGGCGAGGCGGCCATCGTCAGGTGCGCATCGGCAAAGTGACGCCGGACGGCCGCGAGCGCCGGCAGCGCCATGACGGCATCGCCCAGCCAGTTCGGGGGGCGGACGACGAGCCGCGTGACACCCATCAGCTGCGAAGCCTCCGTTCGTCGATCCGCATGCCGGCCCGCTCGTTCGACAGCGCGTCGCCGGTCTTCAGCTCGCGCCAGCGACGGTGCATCCAGAGCCACAGGTGCGGATAGCGCCGCACCCACTGCTCGAGCACGTCGGTGCAGCGTTGCGTGAGTTCAAGCACCGCGTCTTCCCCCGATGCCGCCGGCGGTTCGATCGGAGGCTCATAGACGAGCCGGCACCGCCCGTCGTCGAGCGGAATCGCAAAGGCCGGGATGATTGGCGCGCCGGTGCGGAGGGCGAGCGCGGCGAGCGCCGACGTCGTAGCCGCCGGGCGGCCGAAGAAACGGACCGTGACCGCGTCGGCCCCGTGAATGTGCTGGTCGATGAGGAACGCCACGCACTCGTTCCCGTGCAGCGCCCGGAGCACGCGGCGCATCGCGCCCTGCCGGTAGATGACGCGATTGCCGGTCGCCGTCCGCATCCGCTCGAGCAGCTCGTGCAGATACGGATTGTCGAGCGGACGCGCGAGCACCGACATGGGACCGAGCACGAGCGCGTGCGTCAGCCCGTGAAGCTCCCAGTACCCGAAGTGTCCCGAGTAGATCATCGCGCCGCGGCCGGCGGCGAGCGCACGGCGGACGTGGTCGGCGCCTTCGACCTCCATCGACGCGAGCAGGGCGTCGGGCGCCAGCGTACTGATCCGCAGCACGGTGACGAGCGCCCGGCCGAAGTGCACGAACGTCCGGCGCGCGATGGCGCGGCAGTCGCGCTCGCTCCGCCCCGGAAAAGCCGCCCGCAGCTGTGCGACTGCGAGCCGGCGATGGTGGCCGTCGATGGCATAGAACAGCAGGCCGATGGCCGTACCGATCGCCTCTGCGGCCGACACCGGCAGGCTGCCGACGACGGTACGGAGCCCCATGACGAGGGCGTACTCGATGCGGTGGCGCAGCCGCTGCAGCATCACGCACGCACCCCGGCCACCTGCCCCAGCAGCCACGCGCGGAACGCCGCCTCCGGCTCGATCGTGGCGACGAGCGGCACGACGGCCACCGCCGCCGGCAGCGGCCTGAGCGGCAGCAGCCGCACGGCGTCCTTTTCCGTGGTGAGAACGGGCCGGCCGGCCGCGGCCTCGGCAATGCGCATCAGATCGGCGCGCGTGTACCGGTGATGATCGCGGAACGCCAGCAGCCCGGCCACCTTCCAGCCGTCGGCCTCGAGGCTCCGGACGAACCGGTCGGGCCCGGCGATGCCGGCCAGCGCAACGACCTCCGAACCCGGCCCGGGGCCTCCGGTCGTCCCCGGCGGTTCCAGCCATCGCGCCGTCCCCAGGCTGTGACGAAGCGTGAAGAGCTCTGTCTTCGCCCGGTCGACGATCGTCTCGATGGCGCCCGCCGCCGCTGCTGCCTCGTCGGGGGCGCCGGTGACGACCACGGCGTGGGCGCGGCGCAGATCCGAGACCGGTGAACGGAGGCGGCCGAACGGCAGGCGGCGGTCGCGCAGATCCTCGGGAGCGACGAGCACGATGTCGACATCACGGGCCAGCGATCGGTGCTGAAAGCCGTCGTCGAGCACGTGGACCGTGGCGCCGAGACGGGTTTCGGCGACGGCGGCCGCCATCGCGCGGATGTCGCACACCAGCACGGCCGCGCCGGGTACCTGACGGGCGAGCATCAGCGGCTCGTCGCCGGCGCGATCGAGATCGGCCTGAAGCTGCCGTCCGTCGCTCACGACGACGACGCCGTCCTCGGCCAGGCGCCGCCTGTAGCCACGGCTCAGGATGGCGGGACGTTCGCCGGCTTCGAGGAGCAGTCGGGCGACCACAGCGACGGTCGGCGTCTTGCCGCGCCCGCCCATGGCAAGGTTGCCGACGCTCACGACCGGCGCGCGGCCCTCCGGCCCGACGATCCCGGCGCGGAAGCGATCGGTGGCAGTGGCGGGTGTCGTCGTCACCTCAGGCGCGGCGGAAAGGGCGGACGATCCCACGGGGACCGGTGGGCAGGACCTGTTCGATGGCATCGAGCGTCCGCGCCTTCGCGCCGCGGTTGGCATCGACCAGGGCGCGGGCGGCGGCGCCCAGGCGTGCCCGGGCGACCGGATCGTCGAACAACCGCACCACCACCTGCTGGAGCTCGCCACGGTCCTTCACCTGAATGGCCGCGTCCTGGCGGAGGAACTCGGCGGCAATCTCCGCGAAGTTGTCCATGTGCGGGCCGAAGACGACCGGCTTGCCGTGGACGGCCGGCTCCAGGATGTTGTGCCCGCCCTGCGCGACGAGGCTGCCGCCGACGAAGACGACCGTCGCAATCTGCAGCAGGTGGGCCAGCTCGCCGATCGTGTCGAGCACGACGACGTCGGCGCGCGGCTCGCTGTCGATGAGCAGGTCGGTCCGCCGGACGACGCGGAAGCCCTCGGCGCGCGAAAGCGCGACGGCTTCGTCCCAGCGCTCGGGCTTGCGGGGCGCCATGACGAGCAGCGCCGACGGGTGGCGCCGCCGGACGGCCGCAAACGCCTCGAGCACGGGCGTCTCTTCCCCCTTGAGGGTGCTCGCCGCGATGAAGACGGGGCGATCGGCCGGCAGCCGGAAGAAGCGCAGGACGCGGCCGGCGCCGCGATCGGCGAGCGGCGGCAGCTCGAGCGCGTCGAACTTGAGGTTGCCCGTGATGGTCACGCGGGCCGGGTCGGCACCGATGTCGATGATGCGTCGGGCCGACTCCTCCCCCTGCATGCAGAAGCGGTCGACGTCGGCGAGCACCTCGCGGAAGAAGCCGCGCACCATGCGGTAGCGCGGGTACGACCGCGCCGAAATCCGGCCGTTGACGAGCATGGTCCGGATGCCGCGGGCCCGGCAGGCCCGGAGCAGGTTCGGCCAGAGCTCGGTCTCGACCATCACGAACAGCTTCGGCCGGACGAGCCGGAGGGTGCGGTTGATGAAGACGGGGATGTCGAACGGAAAGAAGAAGACGCCGTCGACGCCGGGGACCCGGGTCAGGGCGAGCTGGCGTCCGGTCAGCGTGGTGGTCGACAGGAAGATGCGGAGCCCCGGATAGCGCTGCCGGAGGCCGTCGATGAGCGTCCGCGCGGCGAGCGTCTCGCCGACCGAGACCGCGTGAATCCAGATGGAGGGGTCGCCGTCGACGTTGATGCTGACCGGCAGCCGGCCCATGCGCTCGGCCACGCTCCCTACGTACTTGCGGTACCGCAGGGCCTGGTAGAGAAACCACGGCGAAAGCGCCGCGGCGGCACCCAGGATAGCCAGCGTGTACAGCGCGTGCACGGGTACAGATGATAACCGCGGCGGCCGGCGCCGGCCGGATCAGCGTGCTCCCCCCTTCCACCCCGGCCTTGATACAATTCCGCCTTTGTTGACTCTGTTCCGGACTGTTTTCTCTGTCTGACGAAAGCCGAGGAGAGGCGCGAATGGCCATCAAGGTTGGAATCAACGGGTTTGGGCGAATCGGTCGCAACATCATGCGGGCGGCGCTGGCGTACGACGACATCGACATCGTTGCCGTCAACGACCTGACCGACACGAAGACCCTCGCCCACCTCCTCAAGTACGACTCGATTCTCGGGAACCTCCGGGCCGACGTGACGGCCTCCGACGACACGATCTCGGTCGACGGCAAGGCGTTCAAGGTGCTCGCCCAGAAGGACCCGGCGCTCCTTCCGTGGAAGGACCTCGGCGTCGATGTCGTGTTCGAGGGCACCGGCCGCTTCACCGACCGCGACAGTGCCGCCAAGCACATTGCCGCGGGCGCCAAGCGCGTCATCATCACCGCGCCGGCCAAGAAGCCCGACGCGACGTTCGTCATGGGCGTCAATCACGAGAGCTACGACCCGGCAAAGCACACGATCATCTCGAACGCGTCGTGCACGACGAACTGTCTGGCGCCGATCGCGAAGGTGCTCGACGAGTCGTTCGGCATCGAGAAGGGCTGGATGACGACGTGCCACGCCTACACGAACGACCAGCAGCTGCTCGACCTGCCGCACAAGGACCTGCGGCGGGCCCGCGCCGCGGCGCTCTCGATCATCCCGACGACGACCGGCGCGGCCGTGGCCGTCGGCGAGGTGCTGCCGGCGCTCAAGGGCAAGCTCGACGGCATCTCGCTGCGCGTGCCGACGCCGACCGTCTCGGTGGTCGACCTCGCCGCGCTCGTGAAGAAGACGTGCACGGCCGAGGAGATCAACGCGGCGTTCACGGCCGCGGCCAACGGCCCGCTGAAGGGGATCCTGCAGGTCGAGACGGCGCCGCTCGTGTCGATCGATTTCCGCACGAACCCGCACTCGTCGATCGTCGACGCCCCGTACACGAAGGTGATGGACGGCAACTTCGTGAAGGTGCTCGCCTGGTACGACAACGAGTGGGGCTACTCGAGCCGCTGCGTCGACCTGCTCCGCTACATGATCTCGAAGGGGATCTGACGTCGTGGCCACGCGCAACATCCGGGACCTGGCGCTCAAGGGGCGCCGGGTCTTCATCCGCGTCGACTTCAACGTCCCGATCGAGGACGGGCGGATCACCGACGACACGCGCGTCCGCGCGGCGCTGCCGACGATCCGCTACGCGCTCGAGCAGGGGGCGACCGTCATCCTGGCCTCGCACCTGGGCCGGCCGAAGGGGACGGTCAATCCCAAGTACTCGCTGAAGCCGGTTGCCGAGCACCTGGCGGGCCTGCTCGGCCGGCCCGTCGCCTTCGCCCCTGACTGCGTCGGCGGCGCGGCGGCCGAAGTGATCGCCGCCAATCCCGGCGGCGTGATCCTGCTCGAGAACCTGCGGTTCCACGCCGGCGAAGAGAAGAACGATCCGGAGTTCGCCGCCCAGCTGGCGGCGCTGGCCGACGTGTACGTCAACGACGCGTTCGGCTCGGCGCACCGTGCGCACGCCTCGACCGAAGGAATCGTCCATCACATCGGCGAGTCGGCGGCCGGGTTCCTGATGGCGGCCGAGGTCGAGTACCTCGGCAAGGCGCTCGAGTCGCCCGATCGCCCGTTCGTCGCGATTCTCGGCGGGGCGAAAGTGTCGGACAAGCTCGAGGTCATCGAGAACCTGCTCGGCCGGGTCGATGCGCTCGTCATCGGCGGCGCGATGGCCTACACGTTCCTCAAGGCCCGGGGCCTGCCCGTCGGCAGGTCGCTCGTCGAGGAGAACCTCGTCGACACGGCGCGCGATCTGGAAGCGCGCGCCAGGGCGCGCGGCATCACGTTCGAGCTGCCGGTCGACCACGTCGTCGCGCCGGCGCTCGCCGCCGACGCGCCGCACGAGACGATCGACGTGACCGATCCGGCGATCGGCGATCGCATGGGTCTCGACATCGGTCCGAAGACGATCGCCCGCTACCGCGAGGTGATTGCGGGCGCGAAGACGGTGGTCTGGAACGGGCCGATGGGCGTGTTCGAAATGGATGCGTTCGCGCAGGGCACCATCGGCGTGGCCCAGGCCGTAGCCGAGGTGCAGGGCACGACGATCATCGGCGGTGGCGACTCGGTGGCCGCGGTCACCCGCGCCGGCGTCGCCGATCGGATGACGCACATCTCGACCGGCGGCGGCGCCTCGCTCGAGTTCCTCGGCGGCCGCACGCTCCCGGGCGTGACCGCGCTCGAGAAGAAGTAGCACACACAAAAGGCTGGAAGTCTGAAGCGTCACGCTTCAGACTTCCGCCTTCGGTGAACTCCGAACGTCCGGCTTCCTGACTTCCGACTTCTCTCTCATCACCATGCGTATCCCCGTCGTCGCCGCCAACTGGAAGATGTTCAAGACCACGCACGAGGCGCTGGCCTACGTGCGCGAGCTCGGGTCGCTCGTCAAGGGCTTCTCGGGCGTCGAGATCGTCGTGGCGCCGCCGTTCACGGCCCTGCTCACGGCGGCCGAGGCGGCGCGCAACACGCCGATCGGCATTGCCGCGCAGAACATGTCGGCCGAAAAGGAAGGCGCGTTCACCGGCGAGGTCAGCGCGACCATGATCAAGGATGCCGGCGCCACGTACGTCATCCTCGGTCACTCGGAGCGCCGCAAGCTCTTCGGCGAGACCGACGAGCTTGTCAACCGGAAGGTCCACGCCGCGCTGGCCGCCGAGCTCGTGCCGATCGTCTGCGTCGGTGAAACGCTCGAGGAGCGCGACGCAGGACGGACGCTCGAGGTGCTCGACCGCCAGGTGCGCGACGGGCTGGCCGGGCTGAGCGCCGAGCAGGTGGCCGGACTGATCATTGCCTACGAGCCGGTCTGGGCCATCGGCACGGGCCGCAATGCGACGCCCGAGCAGGCCGACGAGGCGCACCGGCACATCCGGACGCGGCTGCGCGAGTGGTTCGGCGAGGCGGCGGCCGACGGCTGCCGCATCCAGTACGGCGGCTCGGTCAAGCCCGACAACATCGGCGCGCTCATCGCCCTGCCCGACGTCGACGGCGCGCTCGTCGGCGGCGCGAGCCTGCAGGTCAACAGCTTCTTCGACATCATCCGCGGCGCCCTCGCGCGCTGACGCCGGAACCTGGCCTGACGAAACGCCGGGGGCGCCGGAGCGCCGTGGCCTTGCTATACTGAGTCGCTATGCTCTACTACGCGGTCCTCACCGTCTACGTGCTGGTGTGCCTGCTCCTGCTCGTCGTAGTACTGCTGCAGCAGGGCAAGGGCGGCGACATTGCCGCGGCCTTCGGCGGCGCGAGCAGCCAGACGGCCTTCGGCGCCCGCGCGGGCGCAACCGTGCTGACGCGCGCGACGACGGCGCTCGGGACCGCCTTCCTGCTGGGCGCCTTCGTCCTGACGCTGATGGGCCGCTCGAGCGGCGGTTCGGTGGTGAGCGGCATCGACGGCCCCGCGCCGGTCGAGTCGCAGGCACCGGCGCTGCCGACCGAAGTGCCGACGCTGCCCACGACGGTACCGGGCGACGCCGCCCCGGCCGACGAAGGCGCGGCCGCCCCGGCTCCGGCGGAACAGACGACGCCCGAGGCGCAGTGACACGCGACGTGGCCCTTCAATCGGGGCCGGTTTCGCGGTAGAATTTATCGGTTTGTGCCACGCGGAAGTGGCGGAATTGGCAGACGCACCAGCTTGAGGGGCTGGCGGTAGCAATACCGTGGGAGTTCGAGTCTCCCCTTCCGCACCAGAGTTCGATTAAGGGGGTCCCGACGCGGATCCCCTTTTTCTTTGCCCGCTCCTCCCCCGGGTCGCGGGAAGTTTCTACACAGCTTCGCCCCTTCCCTCCTCCACTTTTTCCAACAAACCGCCTCCTTACAGAACCGTAACGACCTCGCGGGCAGTCCTGTCGCCCTGTGTCATGCGCGGAGCCCTTCGAAAAGCGGCACCCTTCTTGTTTTAGCGGGAGGCAGTGCTCGATCACATTTCTGGCGAACTGATGCAGGAGCGGCGGTGATGCCTCGGCGGCGTCGACGGAGGGAAGACGTGGTGGAGATGCGAAACCCGGTCCTCGCCGACCATCCGGAGGAAACGGTGCTGCAGGTAACCGCACGGCTCGGGCTCGAAGATCTCGAGTACCGCGTCCGTGAGCTCTCGGCCGACGGCTTCGCGATCTCGCCGCTGCGCCCGCTCGCACCGGGATCGGTCGTGCACGTCTCGTTTCAGCTGCCGGCGGGCCTGTCGATTTCGGTCCGTGCCGTCGCGAGGCGGTGGCACGGGTCGTCGGGCCGACAGTGGTTTGAATTCACCGACGTCGATCGTGAAGTGATCAACCTGCTGCTGCTCGCCACCGAGAGCACCGGCGTCCACTGATCGCCAGGATCTCCAGCGGGTGCCGGTTTCGACCGCCCCGCTCGTTCAGCCCCCGAACCAGCCACGCCAGGCGGCCGTCCCGATGAGCACGCTGCCGGCCGTCAGTACGCCGGCCACCAGCCGGCCGGCAATGCCGAGGCGCCACAGATACCCGGCGCCGAGCGACGCCAGCACGACAGCCACCGGGTAGCACGCGAGGTTCACCCGCCCGATGAACTCGGCGGCGTACCGCTGGTACTGCGTGTCGACGCGCGTCATCGTACCGCCGAACAGGCACGCGATCCAGGCCATCGCCCAGCCGACGAGCACGAGTGCGCCGCGCGACCGCGGATGCCGCGCGGCGGCCACCGCGCCGGCCGGCAGGAGCAGCAGCAGCGGCAATCCGACCTGTTCCGTCGTCTGCCGGACCGCGTCGCCGGCGCGCTCGTGCCACGCCAGCGGCCGCACCAGCACGGCGGGCCGGTCGTCGTCGACGTCAGGCCCGCCACGGTCGGCCGGCGTCGCATCGGTCGCGCGCACGCGATCCAGCGCGCGGACGTAGACGTCCGTGAAGTGACGATAGTAGAGCCCCGTCGCCACCAGGCCCGAAACGACGACGACAGCCGCAATCGCGAACGCGAGCGGGCGGTGCGGGCGGCCGCCGGCCAGCAGCGCCAGCGCCACGGCCCCCAGCGTGGCCGCCAGCAGCACGATCGTGCTGACGTGCGAGAGGAACGCGAGCGTCGTGCACGCGGCGGCCAGCAGGAGCACGGCGGCGCCGGCTGGCGACCGCAGCCGCTCGGGTGCGCAGGCGAAGGCCACCACGGCCAGCAGCGCTGCCGCCTCGGCGAACGCGTTGGTGAGGTTCGCGTTGCCAATCACCACGTAAGGGATTGGCACGAGCTGGAACAGCACGACCGCGAGCACGGCGGCGGCCGGTGCGCGGAAGAGCCTCGACAACAGCAGATAGAGGCACCCGCCGGCCAGCGCCTCAGCCGCAATCACCACCGTCCGCAGCAGCAGCACGTGATCGGTCAGCAGGCCCGCGAACGGCAGTGCGGTGACGTAGAGCCCGATCGCGTAGGGAAACTGCACGCCGTCGGGAAGCGGCTGCGTGAAGAAGTAGTTCCCCGCCATCACCGCCTGCAGCCGGTGCGCCTGGAAGACCGCATCGACCAGCGCCTTTGCCGGGTGCGTGAGCGCCGCGAGCTTCAGCGCTCCGAGGATCGACGACGCGGCCACGGCCGCCAGCGCGGCCCCGGACGGTCTGCGCCGCGGCATCAGTCGCGCGGCCACCGCGACGCCAAGCACGATTGTGGCGGCGGTTCCGACGATCCAGGCCAGCAGCGCCGGATACGGGCCGAAGGCGCCATTGCCGTTCGACAGCAGCAGGGCCACGGCGGCCCCGACAAGGCCCGTCGCCGACAGCAGGACGGCGACCGACGCACCGGCGGCACCGAGCGCCAGCGCCACGCTGCCCGTCGCAACGGCCGCTGCGCGCAACGTCGCCGCCGGCGGCCGCGGCGAGGCGGCTGGCGCGCAGCGGATCCAGTCGACCTGCGCGCCGAGCTCCCGCGGATCGCCCGGCCCGGGAACGAACGTCGGCGCGACGTCGACTGTTAGCGTCAGTCCCGGTCGCTCCGGACGCGCCGGGATGTTGATCGCAATGTCTTCGTAGGTATTGCTCAACGGGACCGTCCGGCTGCCGGCCGCATCGTAGGCGAGCGTCACCGATGGCATCGGCAGGTGCGACTCGCGCGCGCCGCGCATCCGCATCGTGCAGGTCCAGTCGACGCGCCTGTCGAGGCCGGCCAGACGAATCACCGTCCGCCCCGACGTCCAGGCGAACGTCGTCTCGCCGTCGCGCTCGGTCGCGTAGAGCCCGGACACGAACGCCGGCTGGTGGCGGTCCATCTCGAGCACGAGCCCGTCGCTCCTGCCATACACGACGAACAGGAGGACGAGACCGAGCAGGACGGCGCCCACCGCACTGGCAGCCACACGGAGCATCCGCCGAACCATACGGGGCGCCACGCACGCTGTCAAACGGCGCCGCGCCCCCGGCGTGCTACGATTCCGGCCCGCCATGCGCCGCGGGCTTATAGCCGAGCTCCTGCTCGTCTTCGCCTCTTTCCTCGCAGCGGCCGTCGTCCAGAGCTGGCCGCTCGCGCTGCATCTGACTACGCACATCACAGCGCCCGTCGGCAGCGACGGCGGCGCCTACGTCTGGAATACCTGGGTATTCAGGTACGAGCTGATCGACCGTCGCGGCTGGCCGCTCGATACGACGACGATTCTTCCGCTCGGGGGACCGGCTGACCTGAGCCTGCACAACTACACGGTCGCGTCCAATCTGCTCGCGCTTCCCCTTCAGTCGCTCGTCGGCATCGTCGGGGCCTTCAACCTGATCTACCTGCTGAACGTCGCCCTGGCCGGCCTCGGCATGTACGTCCTGGCCAGACGCGTCTGGCCGGACGGGACGCACGGCGACCGCGCCGCCGCCTGGCTGGCCGGTCTCCTCTTCTGCTGCTCGCCGTATCTGGTGGCGCGAAGCACGGCGCATTTCAGCCTGGTGGCAGCCGCGCCGCTGCCCTTCTTCGCCGCCTGCTTCGATCGCGCGTGGCTGGAACACCGCTGGCAGAGCGCCGCAGCGGCCGGCGCGTGCATGGCGTGGGCCGCGTGGTGCGACCCGTACTACGCCGTCTACTGCCTGATGCTTGGCGCCTTCATCGCAGCGTGGCACTCCTGCACGATCGGGTTCCTCCCTCGCCGGCGCGGGTGGATGCCCCTGCTCGACGTCCCAATCGCGCTGCTCGGCGTATTGATTCTGGCGCGGGGCCTGATGGGGAGCTCGATTTCGCTGGGGCCGCTGACACTGTCGATCCGGACACTCTACACGCCGGTGCTGCTGCTCGTCGTGCTCGTCGTCACCCGCTGGGGGTTGACCGTACGCCCGCGCGTAACACCTGCGATCGACGCGCCTGTCCGCCGCATCGGCACGGTGCTCGTTCTGGGCCTCACCGCCGCGATACTGCTCGCGCCGCTGTTGTCGTCCCTGCTGCTCCGGGCCGCCGACAACGACTTCGTGAGCCCGCCCATCCTGTGGCGGTCGAGTGCACCCGGCGTCGATCTTGCGGCGATCGTAGCCCCCAATCCGAATCACCCGCTGGCGCCCGGTCGCCTCGTCGCCTGGATCTCCCGCCAGCCGGGTCAGTACGAAGAAAACGTGGCGTCGCTGCCACTGGTCGGGCTCGCCGTGGTGGCCGTGGCCTGGTGGCGCGCCGGCGCCGTCGTGTCCCGGCTGTGGCTCGCCATCCTGCTGGTTTTCGGCTCGCTGTCGCTCGGCCCCTTCGTACGTGTCGCCGACGTCCTCACGTACATCCCGACACCGTGGACCATCCTCCGCTACGTCCCGATCGTCAGTCAGGCGCGCATGCCGCCGCGATTCTCCGTCATCGTCGTGATGGCGCTCGCCGTCCTGTTTGCCGGCAGCCTGAGCGCCCTCGCGCGCGGACGGCCGGAGCGGCGCCGGGGCCTCTTCGCGTCGATCGCGCTGCTGCTGGCCTTCGAACTGCTGTCCGCGCCGCGCACCCTGCACGACGCAACGATCCCGCCTGTCTTCGAGAAGATTGCCGCCGACCCACGCGACGGCCGCGTGCTGAACATCCCCTACGGTATCCGCGACGGATTGTCGTCGTACGGCAACTTCACGGCCGCCTCGCTCTTCTTCCAGACGGCGCACGGCAAGCCGATTGTCGGCGGGTATCTGTCGCGCGTCTCGCCACGCGTGCGCGAGGCGCACCTGGCTGATCCGGTGCTGGGCGTGCTTGCTGCGGCCAGCGAAGGCCGGCCGGTCGACGACGAAAGCCTCGCGGCGGCCGCAGGTGCCAGGTCGGCGTTCTTCGCGCGGACGCAGACTCGCTGGGTGGTCATCGACGAGGCGCGAGCATCGCCGGCGCTGCAGGCGCTCGCGGTCAGACTGCTGGAACTGCGGTTCGTGGAGCGGTCGGGAACGCTCGTGCTGTACGAGCCGGCCGCGATGCCCTCAGGGGACGACGCGCCGCACGGCACTGCCGACACGGCGGAAGGCACCGGCCAGTGACGCGCCGGTCACGGCGCCGGTCCGCGCGAGCGACTGCCCCGTGACCCTGAACGCCGACGTCAGGACGCCGCGGTCGGCCGCGTCGGCGGCCATCCCGCCGTGCGCGACGGGGCGTCCGGGTGCGAGGTCTTCGGGGCGGAGCTGCGGCTCGGGCAGCGCCGATCGGATGTCGCGCACGTACACCCTGGCCGGCGGCGGCGTCAGCTCGCGCACGCGACGGGTACCGGCCAGCGTCGGGGGCGCGGCGGCCACCGGCAGCGCGTGGGCCAGGACGGGTACCGGCGCACCCGCGGCTCGACCGGCTGCGTCGCCGTCCGCGTGCGACGCGACGTCGCCGCCCGGAAGGTCCGTCGTGCTGGGTCGAGACGCGACCACCGTCCCGGCTGCCGCCGGCTCGCCCGTGAGATCGAAGCGGACATGCTCGAGCCGCGCCCAGGCGTCATGCGGCACCGGCCGGGGACCCGGCTGCCGTTCCGGGACGGCGACTGTCGCGACCGGGAAGCGGATGGCCACCGGCCAGTAATCGACAATCGCCCCGACCCCGGCCAGCATGCCGAGACCGCAGAGGGCCATGGCCTTCGCGTAGAAATCGTGGCGGGAATCGCCTCGCACAGTCAGTCCAATCCAGCGCGGTAGAAGCCGGCCCGAAGCAGGTTGCCGGCACGGGGCCGCCGGGCCGCGCGCCGGCGATCACGGCGATCGCCGTCCATCCCGCGCGCAGTCCGGCAGAAGAACCCCGCGCGAAATTTGACACCAGAGGCCCCCTCCAGCGCAAGTGCGCCCCCGGACGATGCCTCCCGCCGCTCAGAAGAATCGGACCGTGTACGTCGCTTTGACGCTCCGCCCCATCTCGGGCACGAACTCCTTCAGGAACGACGTATGGTTCCGGTATTCGGTATTCGTCACGTTCCGCAGGCCGAGCGTGATCGCGTGCGTCGCGTGCGGCCGGACGATGAACCAGGTGGCGCCGAGGTTAAGGAGCGCGTAACCGGCGGTCGACGTCTCGTCGCGGAAGACGCGCCGCTGGGGCGCCGCCCAGACGATTTCGGGATCGAACGAAAGGCCTCGCCACGGGATCTCGAGGCGGATGCGGCCGGACACCGGTGGAATACGCGGCAGCGGCTCACCCGTAGACGTCAGCTCGGCGCGCACGCTGCTCACGCTGGCACTCAGGTGAACGTCGGGGCCGAACTCGATCTCTCCCGTCAATTCAGCGCCGACGAACCGGCTGTCGTCCTGGCGGAACTCGACCTCGCGCAGCCCGCCCACCAGCTCGCCCGTGAAGTCCAGGTAGACGAAGTTCGCGACGTCGTAGACGAACACGTTCGCCTCGCCGGTGAACGCGCCGGCGCGGCGGCGGAAGCTGACGTCGAGCCCGAGCGTCCGTTCCAGTGCGAGCTGCGGGTTGCCGATCTCGTAAGCCAGATTGCCCACGTGTGGACCGAAGTTGTAGAGCTCTTCGAGGGCCGGCGCCCGCGCCGCCGTCGTCGCGTTCACGACGAAGGCGCCCGTCTCGCCAATGGCCCGGTGGAGCCCGATCGATCCCGACACGCCGTCGAACGATCGCGACACGACCGGCGGCGCCTCGTGCTCATCGTCGTGCTCGTCGGCATCGTGGGCGTGCTCGTCGTGCTGATGTCCGGAGGCGGGACGATCGCCGGGACGATAGCGGGTGTGCTCGAACCGGCCGCCGAACTGCAGCCGCGTGCGCCCGAAGTCGACTTCCTCGTACGCAAACGCTGACAGCGCCCGCTGCCGCGTCGGCGGCGACAGCGCTTCGGTGCCCTCGGCGCGGTAGTCGCGGCCGAGCCATTCGACGCCGAGCCGCCCCGTCAGCCGGCCGACCCGCTGCTGCTCCACTTCGATGCGCAGCGTCTGCGTGTCGTTCTCGAAGCGCGTGCCCACCGACTCGACGCCACGCTCGAGCTCGAGCTCCTCGTGGTCGTAGCCGGTCGAGGCGAAGATCACCTTCACGTTGTGCGCGAAGGCGTGGGCCAGATCGCGCAGGCCCGCGTCGAACCTCAGCTCGCGCCGCGTCGACCGCAGGTCGATCTCGAGCTCGTCGTCGTGGTCGTCGGCCTCGTCGGCGTGATCGTGCGCGTGACCGCCGTGAAACAGGCCGGCAAACGGCACACCAAAGCGGCTGCGCTCGAGGTTGACGCCGGCCGAGGCATACACACGTGAACCGGTCCATCCGGCGCCGAACCGGCCGTTGTGCAGGACCGTCCCCGAGTTCTCGACCACGCCGCGCGGCGAGGCATAGTCGCCCGATCGCCGCGACCCGCCGCCGGCCCAGACGGTCCACGGTCCCCGCCCGTACTGAACGGTCCCGCTGCCACCGACCTGGCCGTTGTTGCTGGCAGTGTCGACCGACAAGCCGCCAATCGCACCGTCGAACGGCGTCGCGCGGAACGCCTCCTGCGGCGTGATGGCATTGACGACGCCACCGATGGCGTTGCTGCCGTAGAGCAGCGTCGCAGGTCCCTTCACGACCTCGATCCGTTCGAGGCCGGCCGGATCGATCGTCACGCCGTGCTCGCCCGACTGGCTCGACAGGTCGCCGGTGCGCACGCCGTCCTGCATGATGAGGACCCGATCGCCGTCGAAGCCGCGAATGATCGGCCGCGAGCTGCCCGGGCCGAACGACCGCAGCG
>QGVF01000178.1 GCA_003242705.1 Acidobacteriota bacterium | reverse complement strand
TCCGCTGACCCGCACGGGGATGGTGACGCGGCCGTCTTCCTGCGTGTAGCGGACGAGATCGCGTCCGGCCTGCTGCGACAGCTCGTCGGACAGCTGCAGCCGGCCCGCGAGGTCGATGCTGCTGCCATCGAGTGCGAATCCGCCAGCCGCGTCGAGCAGCACGTCGTCGGACTCGAACCGGAGATCGTCGGTGCGGGCGCGGCCGCCGGCAATGGCGAGCGTGGCGCCGAGGCGTGAGAACGCTTCGCTGCCCCGCTGTGCCGGGGCCAGCGAGTCCGCGCGGCCGGAGCCTGCCACGACGACGGTGCGGACGAGCGAGAGGCCGCGCACCGTGCCGTCGGCGACGTCGACGCGGGCGCTGCCGCGCGCCGACGGCAGGATTGCGGCCGCGTCGGTACCGGCCGCGGCAACATCCATCACCGCCGACAGCCGTCCGGTCATCGTGTCGGGACTGCCGGCAAACGTCATCAGCGCCGCCATGTCGACGTCGTCGAGCCGGGCGCGCAGGTCGAAGCGCGGCGTGGTCGTCATGGCGAATGTCAGGGTGGCGCGCGCCTGGCCACCCAGCACCCGGAAGGTCATGTCGTCGAGCCGGAGGGCCTCACGGCTGACGCGCACGGTGCCCCGGACGGTCTCGAGTGTGAGGTCCCCGGCCGTAGCGCGGTCAGCCTCGACAGTGATGCGCAGGTCCATCGGCGCGCCGGTGGCGGGCGACAGTGGGGCCTCGTCGGGTGTGCCGTCGGTTGCCCGTGCCGCGGCGGTAAAGTCGGTGGCGAAGGCCTGCAGGGCGAGCAGGTCGAGGGCGGCCGCGCGGAGCGTCAGTACACCGGTCGGCCCCTGCCACGAGGTGATTTCGCCGGTGATGTCGAGATCCGCGTCGCCCGGTTGCAGGCGGATCGAGCGGATCGTCATCCCGCCGGGCCGGGGCACCACGTCGACGTCACCGCGCAGGATCCGGTTGCCGGCCCTGAGGCTGACGTCGCGGAATCGCACGTGGTCAATCGACACCAGGGTCACGCCGCCTGGTGCCGCATCGCCGTCGTTGCTGCTTCGTCCGATGGCGAGCGGCGGCAGTGGTAACTCGATCCGAGCGCCATCGACGGTCAGGGTGGCGCCCTCGATGCGCCGCGAGAGCAGGGCGCCGAGCGCCGTGCCGACATCGAGCCGCTCGATGGTGATGCGCGCCGGGTCGCCGATTCGCACGTCGGCGAGCCGCATGGTGAGGCGGGGAACGAGGCCGGCTCCGATCGATCCGATGGCGACCGGCTGGCCGAGCGCCCGCGAGAGCTGATGCTCGAGGCCCGTGCGGACGAGATCGCTCGAGAAGATCGCGCTGGCCCGGAAGTAGACGAGGGCTGCCAGTACGACCAGCAGCACGAGGAGAGCTGCGGCGACTTTCCTCATCATCGGGGCTCGCTCCGGAGTGTCAAGACTGTAGCATTGTCAGGCGCGCCCTTTGTGCGTGCTTTTTTCTCGTCCGGTGCCCGGCGAGCGCGGGCGCCGTCTCTGGATGGAGCAGAACACACGATGCACTTTCGAGTTTTTGCCAGCCTTCTCGTCCTGCTGCCGATCATCGGCTGCGGCCAGTCGTCCCGGACGCCGGGTGACAGCCAGCCGGCGGCCGCCCTGCCGGCCGCGCCGGCGTCGATTGCGCTGCCCGACGAAGTCGCCTTTCCGGAAGGCATCGCGTACGACGCGTCGGCTGGTGCCCTCTACACGGCCAGCGCGGAGAATGGCACGGTCGTGCGGCTCGATCCCGACGGTACGGCGAGCGAAATCCTGATTCCCGCCGGCACGCTGGTGCCGGCCGACAACACCACGTTTCCCGGACCGCTCGGGATGACGATCGACGGGAATCGGCTGTGGGTGGCCGGCGGCGCGACGGGCAAGGTGTGGGTCGTCGACGTGGCGGAGCGCGCGGTGGTCAAGGACGTGACCGTTCCCACGGCGCCGAAGAGCCTGATCAACGACGTGACGATCGCGGGCGGTGCGGCGTACCTCACCGACACGTTCGTGCCGACGCTCTGGCGCATGGCGATCGACGGCGACACGATCGGCGATCCCGAGCCGTGGCTCGACTTGAATGGCACACCGATCGAGTACGCCGACGGACCGAACCTGAACGGCATCGCTTCGACGCCCGACGGCAGCTCGCTGATCGTCGTGCAGATGAACAAGGGCCTGCTGTTCCGCATCGACATCGAGAGCCGGACCGTTACGCCGATCGACACGGCCGGGGCCGATCTGACGACGGCCGACGGGCTCGTCCTCGATGGCGACATCCTCTATGTGGTGCGGCAGGGAGCCGGTGAGGTAGCCGCCGTACGGCTCAGCGACGATCTGTCGAGCGGCACGGTCATCGCGCGCTTCACCGAAGGGCTGGCCTGGCCGGCCACTGCGGCGCGCGTCGGCGATGACCTGGTCGTCGTGAACACGCAGTTCAATACGCGCGGGAGCGAACCGTCGACCACCGAACGTCCGTTCACCCTCGTGCGGATCCCGGTGTCGCGGTTCGGCGTCCGGTAAGGCGCACACACGAGTCGTGACGCACGAAAGGCGGAGCCGGCCGGCTCCGCCTTTCGTGTTTCCCCTGCAGGCGCCAGTGCGGGGCGAATCAGAGACGGACGAGATCGCCAATCTTCACAAGCTGCCCGTTCTGGTCGGAGCTCTTGCGTGCCGCGATGCCCGTCAGGCACGACAGGGCGCCGGCGCGCGAGCCGGGCAGGGCCAGGTGCGCCGGCACGTCGACGTTGCGGAACACCAGGTTGAGCAGGATGTCGTCGCCACCGCCGTGGCCGCCCGTCGCCTGCGGCACCTCGATGCGCTCGCGCTCGCCGAAGCTGCGCGTCAGGTAGATCTCCGTCGGTGAATCGACCTTCCACGGCTGGCGTTCGTAATCGCGGATTTCGAGGCGCCCCTTCGTCCCGTTGAACGCGAGCCGGTATCCCTCGAACGGCATGAACGCGTTGAGCGAGTAGCTCATATTGACGCCGTTCGAGTACTGCACCACGGCGTTCATCGTATCGAAGATGTCGACGTCCGCACGGAACACGCAGCCGTCGCGCAGGTAGCCGTCGGCCGATTCGGCATTGGCGTAGAGTTCGACCAGCTGCTGGTTGCGCGTCATGTCCCAGTAGAAGCTGCACGTCGACGCGTGCGGGCAGCCGCGGCAGCTGGTGTGCCGGAACGGGCCGTTGCTGCCGTACGTGACGAGCCGGCCGGTCGCCGCGACGGCGATCGGCTCGGCATCGAGCCACCAGTTGATCAGGTCGAAATGGTGCGTCGCCTTGTGCACCCAGAGCGAGCCGCCCTGGCTGCGCAGCCGGTGCCAGCGCCGGAAGTAGTCGGCGCCGTGGCTCGTGTCGAGATACCAGGAGAAGTCGACGGAGCTGATCTCGCCGATCTCGCCGGCCATCAGCAGTTCCTTGATCTTCTGATGCTTCGGCGCGTACCGGTAATTGAACGTGACGATGATGTTGCGGCCGGTACGGCGTTCGGCATCGAGCACGGCCTGGCACTGGGTCTCGTCGATGACCATCGGCTTCTCGGTGGCCACGTCGATGCCGCGCTCGAGCGCCTTGATGACGCATGCGCTGTGCGCGGCGTCGACGGTCGTGACCATCAGCAGATCCGGCCGCGCCTTGTCGAGCATCTCGTCGAGGTTCGTGAACGTCGGGCAGTCGACGCCGATCTGCCGGCGCGCGGCCTCGAGTCGCAGCGGGTTGACGTCGCACAGCCCCACGAAGGTGGCCGCGTCCTGGAAATCGCGGGCGACCTGCCGGCCCCACATGCCGACGCCGCGGACCCCGGTGCCGACCACGGCGTAGCGTCGTGGCGGCCGCTGTGCTGCCGTCGGCCTGAGGACCGGCCAGGCCGCCAGGCCCATGGCTGCACCGCCGGTAGTCTTCACGAACTCACGTCGGGTTACGCCGTTGCCAGACATGCAGCCTCCTGGTCGCGTCCGGACGTCCGGCGCGGGAGCGCCTGCCGGTCTCACACGGAACGCATGGGATTTCGCGTGGAACGGCGGTCATTATATGCGCGCGACATGCGGGGGCCCCCCCGGGGTTGTTCCTTAAAAAAATCTGACGGCGGCGAGAAAAGAAAGGAGGGAATGAATCGTGAGAGGCG